>CAMNFC010000006.1 GCA_946536925.1 uncultured Selenomonadales bacterium
AATATAATTGCGGCCAAAAAAATTCTTTTGTCACTTGCTTTGGTTATTTGCCGCGGCAAAAAAAAATCCTGCAACGTCGGATAAAATTACTTCGACAAAGATTTTCGCGGGCGTTGACAGAAATTTTTCTTTCTGATAATTTTTCAACACTGGGAAAAAATTTTTTTGCACGTGAGGAGGATGAATCATGAATCGGGAAACTCCGACGCTCCAACAGCTTTTGAACTCCGCTGGAATCAAGCGACGCTTCGAGGAACTTTTGGACACATCCGCGCCGTCTTTCATCTCGTCGATACTTACGATCTTTCGCGGCAATCCGAAGCTGCAAGATTGTTCGCCCAACTCGATAATTACCGCCGCAGGAATCGCCGCCGCACTCAAGCTGCCGATAAATCCGTCGCTGGGTTTCGCGCACATCGTGCCCTACAAAGGTCAAGCTCAATTTCAACTCGGCTGGAGAGGCTACATTCAAATGGCCATGCGCAGCGGACTTTATCGCACGCTCAACTCCGGCGCGGTTCGCGAAGGCCAGATAAAAGAAATTGATTTTGTCACGGGCGAAATCATTCGCGGCGAAAAAATTTCCGAAGAGATCGTGGGCTACGTGGCGTACATGGAGCTGGTCAACGGCTTCAAAAAATCTTTGTACATGAGCGTCGAAGAACTTCAGGCTCACGCGCAAAAATATTCTCAAAGCTACGCCTACGATTTGCGTTCGGGCAGAAAATCTTCCGTGTGGACGACGAACTTTGACGCGATGGCGAAAAAAACCGTCCTCAAAAAACTTTTAAGCAACTTCGGAATAATTTCAATCGATCAGCAAAGTTTGGCGTTGACGACGGCTCTGCAGGCCGACCAGGCGGTCATCACCGACGAGGGATTCAACTATATCGACAACGACCGCGGCGACGAAAAAGTTGTTCCCTTCAGCGACGTGATTCCTTTGCCCAAAGTCGACGACGAGAACGAGCCGACGCAAGAAAAAATTTCGGAGGAAAAAAATGATTGACAAAAAAAATTTCAGCGCGAGCGATCGGGCAGCTATCCTCGTGGAAGCCTTGCCTTATATCCAAGAATTTCACGGCAAGACCGTCGTCATCAAATACGGCGGCAACGCAATGATAAACGACGCGCTCAAATCTTCCGTTATGCAGGACGTGGCGTTGATGAAGTTCGTGGGGATTAACGTTGTCATCGTGCACGGCGGCGGCCCCGAAATCACCGGCTTCTTAAAAAAAATCGGCAAGGAAAGTTCGTTCGTCAGCGGCCTGCGCGTCACGGACGAAGAGACAGTCGAGATCGCCGAGATGGTTTTGGACGGAAAAATTAATTCGGAGATCGTCACGCTGTTGAATCGTCGCGGGCTGCGGGCTGTCGGCTTGAGCGGAAAAGATGCTGATTTGATTCGCGCGGAAAAAAAATTGGCGACTGTTTATGACGGCGGCGAGAAAACCAAAGTCGACATCGGCTACGTCGGCAAGGCCAAGCAGGTCAACATTCAAATCGTCAACGATTTAATCGCGCAAGGCTACGTCCCCGTGATCGCTCCCATCGGCGTGGGCGAAGACGGCGAAAGTTACAACATCAACGCGGATTACGTTGCGGCCGATATCGCGGGCGCACTCAAGGCTGAAAAACTTTTGCTCCTCACCGACACCGAAGGCGTTTACAAAAATTTCGAGGACAAAAAAAGTTTTATCTCCACGCTCAAAGCCGACGACGCCCGCGAATTTATAAAGAGCGGAATAATTTCCGGCGGAATGATTCCCAAAGTCGAAGCGTGCCTTCGGGCGATTGAACGCGGCGCGAACAAAGCTTACATCCTCGACGGGCGGCTGGAGCATTCGATCATCTTGGAGCTGTTTACGGATTCGGGCATCGGCACGGAGGTCGAGTGAATGGTCGACAAAAATTTATTTCTTTACGATTTGGCGGTCGTGGCGATTTTCAAAAACGAAGAGTCTTATCTCAAAGAGTGGCTCGATTATCATCTGCTGGCCGGCGTCGATCATTTTTACCTTTATAACAACGAAAGCTCCGACGATTACAAAAAAATTCTCGCGCCGTACGTCGAAAAAAATTTGGTCACATTGATTGATTGGCCGGGAAAAATGATGCAAACGCCGGCCTATGAAGACGCGATTGAAAAATTTCGTTTCACTTGCCGCTTTATGGCTTTCATCGATCTGGACGAATTTATTTTTCCCAAGACGAATGAAAAAATTTCCGAAGTCGTCAACAAAATTTTATCGCGCTACGAGAACGCGGCCGGACTCGGAATTAATTGGCAATGCTTCGGCTCCGGCGGTCTGATTAAAGCCGATTATTCCCGCGGCGTGCTCGAAAGGTTCACTCGTCGCGCACCGAGCGATTGGAAAAGTAATTCGGGTAAGGGTGGAAATCTTTACAAAAAAGTTATCGACAACCCGCGCCTCATCCGCTATCGAATCAATCCGCACTTCAGCTTTTACTTCGACGAAAATTATGTCGTCAACTCCGACGGTAAGCCTATTCCGCCCTGGTACGGCAACGATCCGATTCTCGCCGACAAAATCGTCGTCAATCATTACTTCACAAAATCGCGCGAAGAATTTTTGCTCAAACAAAAAAAGGGACGCGCCGACGGAAATACACTCGGTTTGCCCATGAAAGTCTTTTACACATTCGACCGCAACGAAGTTTTCGACGACGGGATTTTAAAGTATCGTGCCGCCCGCGCAGAAAATTTTTCTCTCGAAAATGACGACGCCCGAATCAATCGTGTGATAAATTCTCTCGTGCGGACGCTGACACAAAATCCGCCCGTTGAATCAAATCTTGAAACTTTTTTGACGTGCCGAGCCGTGGCTGAAAAATTTCAGATAAAAATCGGCGACACCTTCGCGGAAGAAATTGCGCTGGCTTGGATTTATCGGACGCTGAACGAAATGACGACGCGAGCTCAAGTTCAAATGTTCCTGCGCGTTTTGCCCGAAATTTTGTCGCGGCCGTTCCCCGTGTGCAAAGAAATTCTTCGACTGACTCAAAGCGAAGTAATTCCAAACTTGCGCGAGACTTTGAAAAACGGCGACGTTATGACCGGCGGCGAAGATTGGAAGAGACGCGCCGATTGGCAATACGTCAAAAAACTTTTGCGCTTGATAAAATAATTTCGAGGTGATTTAATGGTCGACAAAAATTTATTTCTGCATGACTTGGCGGTCGTCGCGATTTTCAAGGACGAAGGACATTACATTAAAGAGTGGCTCGATTATCATCTGCCGGCGGGCGTCGATCACTTTTATCTTTACAACAACGAAAGCTCCGACGATTATAAAAAAATTCTCGCGCCGTACGTCGAGAAAAATTTGGTCACGCTCATCGATTGGCCGGGCAAAGTTATGCAACATCTCGCATACAACGACGCCGTTGAAAAATTTCGTTTCACTTGCCGACGCATTGCCTTCATCGACCTGGACGAATTTATCTTTCCCAAGACGAATCAAAAAATTTCTGAAGTCGTTGACAAAATTTTATCTCCCGTTGCGAACGCGGCGGCTCTCGCTGTCAACTGGCAAATCTTCGGCTCCAACGGTTTGGATAAGGTCGATTATTCCCGCGGCGTCCTCGAAAGATTCACTCGTCGCGCGTCGAAGGACAGAATTTTTTTGGACGATGACGGAAACAGATCGGGCACGGCTCACGTCAAAATTATTGCCAACCCGCGCCTCGTCCGAAATATTCAAAGCCCGCATCACGCCGTTTACTTCGACGGAAAATCTGCAATCAACTCCAACGGAGAAATTGTGCCCGAACGGTTTAACTTCCCTCCGCTTTACGAAAAAATTGTCGTGAATCATTATTGCATAAAAAGCCGCGAAGAATTTTTGTTTAAGCAGACGAAGCGGCGCGCTGACAGAGACGGCGACATAGACATGAATTATTTTATCGTCAATGACTGCAACGACGAATTCGACGACGGGATTTTGAGCTATCGTGCCGCCCGCGAAAAAAATTTTTCCTTCGAGAGCGACGAGCAACGAATTTCCCGCGTGATAAATTCTCTCGTGCGGACGCTGACACAAAATCCGCCAACTGAATCCAAGCTCGAAACTTTTTTGACGTGCCGAGCCGTGGCGGAAAAATTTCAAATAAAAATCGGCGACACTTTCGCGGAAGAGATCGCGCTGGCTTGGATTCATCAAAGCTTGAGCCGAGACGATGATTTGACTTTTGCCGACCTGGAACTTTTAATCGACGTGCTGCCGGAAATTTTGTCACGGCCGTTCCCGCTGACCAAAAAAATCCTGCAAATCTTTTTGTCGAGAGGATTGCCCGCGATGTTGATCTCCTTAAAAAATTCTACTCGGTTTACAGACTACAAAAATCTTTCAACCTTGCGAAGATTCTTGAAAGTGATTTAACGGAGGTCGAGTGAATGGTCGACAAAAATTTATTTCTTTACGACTTGGCGGTCGTTGCAATTCTGAAAAACGAGGCTCCTTATCTCAAAGAGTGGTTGGATTATCATCTCCTGGCCGGCGTCGATCATTTTTTTCTTTATGACAACGACAGCCCCGACAATCAGTCCGAAGTCGTCGCGCCGTACGTTGCGGCCGGTCTCGTCGATTATTTTTCTTTGCCGGGAAAAGTTATGCAGGCAGTCGCTTATAATGACGCGCCGAAAAGATTTAAATTCTTCAGCCGATACATGACTTTCATCGACGGCGACGAATTCATCTTCCCGAAAAGCAATCGTTCTGTCGTTGAGGTCGTCGACGAAATTTTATCGGGCGTTCCGAACGCTGCGGGCGTGGCGGTCAACATTCACAACTTCGGCTCCAACGGCCACGACAAAGCTGATTATTCCCGCGGCGTGCTCGAAAGATTTACTCGTCGCGCACCGAGCAACTGGATTCGTTCGGAAGTTCCGCGCGGCAACCAACTCGTCAGCTCAATTTTAAATCCTCGCGCGATAAAATTTTTGCCCAATCCTCACTGCGCGATTTATCTTGAAAATTTTTTTGCCGTCAACGAAAACGGCGACCGCGTGCCCGGATATTCCAATGAGCCCGTGACCGCCGAAAAAATCGTCATGAATCATTACAACACAAAGTCCCGCGAAGAGTACCGGAAAAAAATTGAGCGCGGAATGGCAGATAAAGTTCACAACGTTTACGACATGAAATTTTTTGAGATTCGCGACCGCAACGAAGTTTTCGACGACGGGATTTTAAAATATCGTGCCGCCCGCGAAAAAAATTTTTCTCTCGAAGACGCGGCAAAAAAATTTTCGCGCGTGACGGAGGCTCTGATTGAAAATTTGTCGGCCGAAAAAATTTCTTTGGAGGCGGCTCTGACTTGTCGGGCGTTGAGCTCTTTTTTGCTGAAAAAATTTCCGCGCGACAAAGACAGTTGGAAAATTTGCGAGGAAAAATCTCTTGAGGCAATTTTAAAATCTTTGAGCGGAATAAATTTTTCCGAGGCTCAACTTTTTGTCCGCGAGCTGCCCAATCTTTTAAACTTGCCGTATCCGGCCGCAAAAGAAATTCGGGTCGCGGCGTCGCAAATTATTTCGCAGATGAAAGAAATTTATCGCCTCAACGGATTTTGGAAAGATTTCGTCGAGGCGGATTATCTGCAAGATTTTTTTAAGGAGGAATTTGGACAATAAATTTTTGATCAATCATGAAAGGAAGTTTTATCATGAGGAAAAATTTTTTACTGTTCGCGATGATTTTAACGGCGGTGATTTTGAGCGGCTGCGGCTCTTCGGGCGACGAGCAGTCAATCAAAATCGGCACGCTCACTCAACTGAACACGACGCCCGAAAAGGCAACAAAACTTGTCAGCGGCGGGCAAATGAATTTCTTCGACAATTTTAACTCGATGCAAATGGCTCTATCGTCGGGCAACGTTCATGTGATTCAAACTTACGGCAGCGTCGCAAAGTACATGACCGCGCAAAATCCCGAACTCAAAATCAACGAGAGCCAAACCGTTCACCTTGTCGATGATTTTTGCTGTGCGATGCGTGAAGAGGATGTCGAGTTAAAAAATTCTTTCAATTCGGCGATTGAAGCAATGAAGTCCGACGGCACGCTCGACGTTCTCGTTTATAAATACGTCACAAAATTTAAAGACACTCCGGTTTCCGTTGAGATTAAAAATATCGAAGGCGCAGACACGATTAAAGTCGGCATCACGGGAGATTTGCCCATGCTCGATTACGTTTTGCCCGACGGCAGACCCGCAGGCTTCAACACCGCCGTGCTGTCGGAAATTTCCGAGCGTATCGGAAAAAATTTTGAACTCGTGCAGATTGAAAGTGCCGCCCGCGCCGCCGCTCTTACTTCGGGGCAAGTTGACGTTGTCTTTTGGGTTGTCGTCCCCGCCGACGGTTCAGACCGCCCGAAAGATTTTGACACGCCCGCAGGAGTCGCCGTCACCGAGCCTTACTATCAGGACGCCGTGGTCAATGTAAATCTTTCGACTTTGGACATTGATTTTTGAAAGGAGTTTGGACAATGATTGAGTTTAAAAATTTTGACTTCGACGACAACGAACGCTACATGGATCATTTGAGCCGCTGCATTCAAATTTCGTCGAACGCCTCGCCGCTTCTTTTGCTTGCCGGCCGAGAAAAAAACAAAATCCTGCGCGGCTACGCCGAAGATCTTTGCTGGCACAAATTTTCTGCCGACGACATGGAAATTTGGGGGCCGCCCGTCGGCGATTGGGACGAAATCGACTGGAAAAAAGTTTTTGCAAAGCACGTGCCCGCCGGAACCGTTTTTAATTTCGTGCCGGAATATCTTTTGAAGATTTGGCAGCGCGAACTGGGCGACGCGATTGAAATCGACGAAGACCGCGACATGTGGGATTATATTTTGTATCTCGACCGCATGGAAAAACTTTCGGGCAAAAAGATGAAGAGGATCCGCAACGACCGCAACTCCTTTGAAAAAAATTTTAACTACACTGTCGAGGAGATCACGCCGAAAATTTTTAATGAGCTGTGGCTTTTCCACGTCGGCGCAGAAAAAAATCTTCAAGACCGCGTCGATAACGTCGAGCTGGCTAAAGACGACAGCGATCAATTTCTTTTCGCGATTGAACACTGGAATGAGCTGAAAAATCTTTTCGGCTTCGTGATTCGCGTCGACGGACAGATTGTTGCCTACTCAGTCGACGAAATTATCGACGAGACGCACTCAATCGGGCTTTTTGCCAAGGGCGATTACAAATTCGACGGCGTGAATTACTTCGCCTATTGGTACGACGCAAAAGTCAATTTGGAGCGCGGAATCGTCACGGAAAATTTGATGGACGACGTCGGCGAAGAAAATTTGCGCTTCTTCAAGGAGCATCTTTGCCCGCTGGTCATGCTGAAAAAGTTTATCGTGACTTATTCGCCCGCAGAAAAAATTCTCGACGTAAAAATTTCTTCCAAACGCGACGGAGACAATTTGACGCTGAAAATTTCGGGCAAGCTCAACACCGACGCTTCCAACTCCGCCAAAAACGAAATTTTGTCCGCGCTCGACGGCGTAAAAAATCTTACGTTCGATTTGAACGGCCTGGAATACATTTCGTCTTCGGGCTTGAGGATTTTGATTGCGGCGATGAAAAAAATTCGTGCACAGGGCGGCACGATGACTGTTCAAAATGTCGGCGAGCAAGTCCGTGATGTTTTGAACATGACGGGCTTTGCGCAGATTTTCAATTTGACTTGGAGGCCTAACATTTAATGCACGACGATTTTTTTTCCACGGTCGGCGAAATCGTCAAGTACGGCGGCGCGACTTTTGCGGCTCTGGTCGCAATGAGCATTTACACGATGACGGACGGTTTTTTCGTCGGGAACTGGGTGGGCACCGATGCCCTGGAGGCCATGGCTTTAATTTTTCCGGTCACGATGATTTTTTCCGCAATCGGCGTTTTGTTTGAGACGGGCGGCTCGGCTGTGGTCTCTGAAAAAATCGGCGCGGGCAAAAAAAATCTTTCCGAAAAAATCATGCGGACGAATTATCTTTGCGCGCTGATAATCGGAGCGGTCGTCGCGATCGTCGGAAATATTTTTATCGAGTCGCTGTTCAAATTTTTGCCGAACACCACGGCCGAAGTTCATATCGTCGAGCTGGCGATTTCATTTTTGCGGATAACGCTGTGCGGCGTGCCGTTCCTCCTGGTGATTAATTTGACGGGGGCTTTCATGCGTTGCGTCGAACAGCCCGGGCATGTTTTCTTTTTGGTCGGCTCCTCCGCTCTGTCGAACATAATTTTGGACGCGCTGTTTATAATCGTGTTCGGCTGGGGTTTGAGAGGCGCGGCTTTGGCGACGATGCTGGCACAAATTTTCGGCGCGGCGATTGCTTTCTGGTATTTCAAATTCTCCCGACAAAAATTTTCAAGCCCGTTGAGTTTTTCAAGCCTCGGACACATTTTCCAAGAATTTAAAATCGGCGCGGGCTTCGCGGTCGCAACGGTTATGATGTCCTTCATCGAATATTTCATAAACGCAACGATCTTGCAATACGACGCGGCGGATTTGTTGGCGACGGTGACGATCTCGAATATAATTTTGTCGTTCGTCTTCCTTCCGCTCAACGGTTTGGACACGGGCATTCAACCGCTGGTGAGCAGACTTTACGCCGCGCACCAAGAGCAACATTGCCTGCGTGTCATGCGCTACGGATTTTTCTTGACGTGCGTTTTGACGCTCGCGATTTACGTCGTGCTGATGATTTTCACGGAAGAGCTGATAAAAATTTTTATCGCCGGCGACGAAACCATCACGCCCGACATGATCGTCTTCTTGCGCGCGATGTTCCTCTTGCAACCGTTCGTCGGGCTTTACACTTGGCTGAGCGGAATCATGGCGGCGTTGGAGGACGAGTGGCGCAACCTTGTGATAAGTTTGGTGCCGCTGTTCGTGCAGGTGCCGCTCATTTGGTTCCTGCCAAAAATTTTGCCGATAGAATATCTCGCGCTGAATTATTCGATAAACGACGTGGCGGAGGCTTTGCTCGCGTTCATTTTGATTCGTTCGCTGCTCAAGGAAAAAAATCTTTCGTTCAAAAAAATTTTTCACTCGCGCTGAGGGATCGCTGCAATGGACAAAAAAAATTTGCTGATATTTATTTTGATGATCGGCGTCTTCGGGATTTTGAACACGGAGATGGGCTTCATCGGGATTTTGCCGTACATCGCCGAAAGATTCGACGTGACGATTGTCCGCGCGGGTCTTCTGATAAGTTTGTTTGCTCTGGGCGTGGCGATTGCCGGGCCGACCATGCCGCTGATTTTTTCCCGCTTCAACCGCAAGCACGTGATGATTCTGGTGCTCGGCCTCTTCACGGTCTGCAACGTCATTTCCGTTTTCGCGAAAGATTTTGATTTGCTCTTGGCCGTCCGAGTTTTGCCGGCGTTCTTCCACCCCGTCTACTGCTCAATGGCTTTCACGGTCGCGGCGTCGATCGTCGGGGCGAAAGAAGCTCCAAAAGCCGTCGCGAAAATAAATATCGGCGTGGCGGCCGGAATGGTCGTGGGCGTGCCGATAAGCAACTTTTTGGCGGAAAGAATTTCTTTGACGGCCTCGATGACATTTTTTGCGCTCGTGACGTTCGCGGCTCTCTTGGCGACGATTTTTTACGTCCCGTCCATGCCCGTGAAAAAAGTTTTGACTTACGGCAGCCAATTAAAAATTTTGCGGAAAAAAGTTTTGTGGGCGTCCGTCCTGGCGGTGATTTTTTTCGACGGCTCGATCTTCGGCGTCTTCAACTACGCGGCGGAATATTTGGCGAAAGTTTCAATGGTCGCGCCCTCGTCGGTCAGCGCAATGCTTTTCGCGTTCGGCGTGTGCAATATTTTCGGGAGCATGTTGGCCGGGAATTTGTTGACGTTGCGTCCGCTGGCCACGGTGAAAATTTTTCCGTTCGTCTTGGCCGCCGTCTATGTCGCGCTGTTCAATGAGCCGAATTTTTATTTTTTGACCGCGCTGATAATTTTCTGGGGGATTTTGGCCGGTGTCGCTGCCAACATTTATCAGTTTTGGATTTTCCGCGCCGCACCCGAAGCTCCCGACTTTGCCAACGGAATTTTTTTGACTTCGGCCAATCTCGGTTGCATGGCGGGCACGGCCTTCAGCGGACTCTTCATCGACGGGCTCGGCATTCCCTACGTCATCTGCGGCGGAATTATTTTCGCGATTCTGTCGGCCGTCGTCGTTTGGATTCAAACCGCGCGTCGTGAACTTAATCCTCTGTCGAAATAAAAAAAATTTGGCGATGAGCTCTTGAGAGTTCACCGCCGATTTTTTTTGCAAAACGAACAACATTTTTAAACGTTTGAACCCCGAGTTGCGACCTCGGGGTTCTTTTTGTGGCTCGCATATGTTGTCAACATGTGGTTATCGTTTTAACCGCCCAAAGTTTATCACAGCGGCGAAAAATTTTCAAGTCATCGCGCGGACGTGCTCCTCGATAAAATTTTTTTCTGACGCGCTCAAATTATATTTCCGATAAAGCTGCTCGTCGACGTTTCCGCGCCAATCGATGTCGCCCGCCGATGAAAAATCTTCCAGCGGAACTTTTGACCACGTAGCCGGCGGATTGTGCTGCGTAACTTTTAAAATCCCCAACATTGCCCGCGCAAATTTACTTTTGATGTACGCCAAACAATTTTGCGCCTCTTGAGCCGTGTCGAACGCCCCGATCGTGATAAATGTCTGCGTGCAGCCGACAAGCGGCAAGCCGACAAGCGGTTTACTCAACACTTCGCCAATCGCACCCGAACCGTTGGAATCAGGAATAAAAACTTTAAATTTTTCCAAACTCTCGTGGTGCGTCACATAATCGCGGCGAATCCATTTAAAAACTCGTTCATTGTCTTTGCGCCCGAAAATTTGAATGTAATCGCGGCCGTCGTCGGGTTTGACGTCCAAAAAAATTTCGGGCATTAAATCAAAAACGTTTGACGACATTTGGAATTGATTGCCTTTGCTGAAATTTTTTATTGCGTTCGGAAAATCTTCATGAGCTTTGGGCGTCAAGCTGTAAGCCGTGCGCGAGTACATAATTTCGCTGAGCGGGCGGAAATTTTTGTTATCGAGGCAAACTTTTTGATGAACGGATTTTAAATCGTCGAAAGGAATAAAAGTTTCAATCGCGCCGAAATTTTCGTTCGCGTCGCGCAAAGTGACAGCAACGCCGCCCTTGATATCGGAATAGGGGAAAAGTTTTTTGCTGTCGGGCTCGAAAAGTTTAACGGTGAAGTGCGGGTCGCCGAGGATTTTATTTCTGAAGTCTTGAGGCGTGGCACCTGCGTTGAAAAGACAGCGCGCGGGGTGAAGCAGCGAAACTTTATCGGCGAGCTTGAAGGCGTTTTCCATGAAGAGATGATAGACGGGCGACGCGAAATTTTTATTGTCGCCGGTTGCGGAAGTTTGATAAGGCGGATTGCCGACGACAGCGTGGAAAAACATTTCTCCAACTCCTTTGCTCCAAAAATTTTTGTCTTTGACTTTTGCGATGAACTTTTCGGGCGCGTTTTTGAGGAGATTGATGAGGTCGTCGAAAAATTCAGCGTTGACGTGGGAGCCGCGGAAGCCGACGAGAGTTCTCCGCGCGATTTTTTTTGCCATGGGCGTCTTGCAGATGACAAAAAGATTTTCGGCGATGATTTCGTCCCAAAAATTGTTGCGAGCTTCGGGCGTGAAAAATTTTTCGTCAAAACCTTTGAGACGTGCGCGGAAAATTTTTTGAGCGACGGCCAGCGCGTACAAACCGGTCTTGGAATTGATTTCGAGGATAATTTTGTCGTTCGAGAAGAAATTTTCGTCGAAAGCGGCGGCCAGATGAATTTGCACGACTTTCCACGGCGTGAGGACGGTTTCCTTGTCGGGGTTGCGAAAAGTTTTAAAGAGTTCGGAAATTTTTTGGACGCGTTCGGTCGGCGGCAGGTCATCGGCGTCTTTTGCGAGCTTGCGAATCTTTTTTCCCGCCGCGATGAAAACATCTTGGTCGTAATATTTGATGAAGTTGCCGAAAATTTTTTTTGTGACGCCCGCGGGCATAAATTCCGTCCAGCTTGCCTCGTCGATGAGATTTGCGAAGTCTTCGATTTTTATTTCCTTGTCGAAGGGAACATCCGCGCCGTAGATGAGCAGAGGCATTCGGACGGAAATTCCGCGCAAAATTTTTATGGCGTTGGAGCGTTGGCGTCTTCTGCGGTCGATTTCTTGTTCTTGAGGCGTGCGTTTGCGTGTGGAAGTTTTTTTGCGTGAGTTTCCGGCCAAACCTTGGTCGTTGATGACGATATCGCCGAGATTTTTTTGTGCGTCGCCCGCGGAGAAAATTTTTTTCAAGTTATCGAATTGTTCCAGCGCGAGATCGTCGAGCTTCAAAAGTTCGTCGTTGTAAAGGCAGGTGTCGGCGAAACCGTTTCGGACGGCGCGCTCGACGTAAACGTCTTTGAGTTGCTGCAAAAATTTATCGGCGGTGAATTCCATGCGCGAACCTTCCAACGAGATGACGGGGCAAAATTTCAACAGCTCTTGAAGATTTTGGCGTTCGAGTGCTTGAGTTTTTCCGGCGCGAGCAGAAACTGCAGCCGAAGCCGCAACCATTTTCAACGTTCGGTCGGGCGCGAAGTCGAACACAAAACAATTCCGTTTGACGCGGCCGCCTTGAACGCACGGACTTTGCACGCGGAAAATCGTCTGAAGATAATTTGCGGCGGACGTGGAGTAACTGCCGGCCAACATGAAAACCGCCGTCCATTCGGGCACGGTGACGCCCGCGGTGAGCTTGCCGCAAGAAAGAGTTATGGTCTTGTCGTTTTGGTCGATTGCGGCGCGAACTTTTTCGAGCGCGTCGAGCGGTTCGTCGTCGAGGTCGCCGCTGCCCGCCACGTTTACAATCTCAAAGTCGCCGAAAATTTCATGGCGTTGCAAAAGTTCGCTCAAAGCTCGGCCTTCCTTGACGCCGGGAATGATCCAAAGCGTGTGCTTGAAAAGTTCGCGGTACTCTGCGCGGCTGAAAGGATAATTTTCTGCGGAAGTCATGAGGTCGAGAAAATTTTTTACCTGCGCCTCGTGAACGAAATTTTTTCCGTCGGTCTTAAAAAATTCTCTGAAGCTGAAAACTTTATCCTCGTCGACGAAATTAAAAAGCTTGCCGAGGTCGTAAGTAAAAATATTCATCTTGGGCAGGTCGGCGTAAGGATTCGGGTCGAAAAAATTTTCCGCGTCCCAATTTTCTTTGGCGCGTTGCTCGTCGACGTAGCTCCAGGTGTAAGTGTTTTCCTCCGCGAAGTCGTCGAGGAGATTGAAGGGCGTGCCGCTCAGCGCGAGAATTTTTGAATTGTCCTTGACGATATTTTTTATGACGCTGTCGCCGAGCGCGGTTTGCGTGCCTTCGTGCGCCTCGTCGACGATGACAAAATCCCAGGCCGTCTCAAAAATTTTTTCGTTCTTGTCAAAATTCCCGCCGACGATTTCGGAGCCGCGCAGGTCTTGAATCGAAATGAAATAGACAAAATTTTTTTCGCCCGCGAGCAAATCTTCAATTGAATCGTTCTTCGTGCCGTAAGTGAAATTTTTTTTGTCGCGAAAAATTTTTTTGAAGTCGTCGTACCAGCCCTCGTTGACTACGGGTCTGTGCGTGAGGATGATCGTCTTGGAAAAATTCATCTGCTTGACGACTTCGAGCGCGCAAAGAGTTTTGCCGAAGCGCATCTTCGCATTCCAGAGAAAATCTGCGCCGCCCTTTTGAAAATATTTCACGGTCATGTTGATTGCGTCGCACTGTTCGGGGCGGAAATCTTCTTCGGAAAAAATTTCGGGGATAATTTTTTGTCTGCCGCGCTTAACGGTTTGAATCGCTTCAATCGCCGTGTCGAGGTCGACTTTGAACCATTCGCGGCCGGTCGAGCCTTTGATTTTTTTCCGAAACTTTTTCAGCACGCGGTGGACGTCGTGGTCGCGAAAAATTTTCCCGTCGTCGGTCACGGCCAATTCCGCGTGAAGAAGTTCAAAAGGAATCGCGGCGGTGCGCGTGTACTCGTTGATTCTTTTTTCGGCCGCGCGTTCCAAATTTTTTTTCGTCAGCGGAAAATTTTTTATCGTGGTCTCGCCGATTTTGAGCAGGCCTCGGTGTCTTGCGTCATCGATTTTAAAAATGTAAATCAATTTGTGCGCGAAGGCCTCTTCAAAATTTTTCATCGCCGTCCTCCTCTCAAAAGTTCTGCGAACTCGAAAATTTCTCCCGTGCTCCAATCTTTTATCAGACAGTTTGCTCCGCCGAAAAGATTTTTTTCCTCGGTGAACGGCGGCGAATTTGTCAGCCCGTCCATCTGCCAAAAATTCCACGAAATAATTTCTGCGACTTCGGCCAAAATTTTTTTGAACTCTTTGGCGGGGGTTTTCTCCGTCAAAAATTCCGCGACGGTCTCAAAAATATTTTTCCGCGCCAAAAATAAATTGTCGCCCTGAAATTCGTAGCCGTAGACGCTTTTGACCGCGCGCAGCAAAAAATTTTTCAGGTCGTGAAAAGTTTTTGTCTCGCGGGCGATGATTTGAAGTTTTCGGTCGAGAATTCCGCCGCGATTTTCAAAAGCAATCGTCGCGCCCGTGACGACGTTATATCGGCCGGCGATGTAGGGTGCCTCGCCGCAGGTTATCTCCAAAAATTTTGCGCCGATGAATTCCTGCCAATTTTTTTCGTCGACGAACAAATCGTTTTGAAGCTTGCAAATTTCCGGCGGCGTGAAAATTTCTGCGCGGTCGCGGGTGCGTTGTTTTTGTTCCTCACGAATTTTTTCTCGGCGCGGCTTGATCAAAAAAATTTCTTCGGGCTGAATTTCTTTCGCTCCAAACTCGGCGTTCGCCCAAAGAATATTTTTCCCGGTCGTTCGATCTTTCAAAAGAATTTTTATCACGTGCGCACCTCCCGCCCGCCAGTATAGATTTACAATCTGATAAATTTCTGATAGACTTTGCGAAACTAAGGAGGAATTCACATGAAAGTTATTTTGCAGGAAGACGTAAAAAAAGTCGGCGCGAAAGGTGACGTCGTCGAAGTTTCTGACGGCTACGGCCGAAATTATCTTTTGCCGCGGAAACTGGCCGTCGAAGCAAACGCTGCGAACTTGAATACAGCAAAAGTCAAAGCGGAGAACAAAGCCCGACGTGCTCAACAGGAGGCGGACGAAGCAAAACTTCTCGGCGCGCAACTTGAAAAAATTTCCGTGAAGATCCCCGTGCGTATCGGCAAGGACGGAAAACTTTTCGGCTCGGTCGGCGGCGGCGACGTGGCCAAAGCTCTCAGAGAAAATCACGCGCTCAACGTCGACAAGCGAAAAATTTCCATTCAAGGTGACGTGACGGGCGCGGGCATCTACGACGCGGTAATTAAACTTCACCCGACCGTTGCGACAAAAATAAAAATCGAAGTCGTCGAAGGTTGATTATGTTCAGAAAATTTTTTGGGAAAAAAGATTCGCGCTCTCGACAAGAAACCGACCTCGACAGAGAAATTTCCGCGCTTTACGGAATTTTGGTCGACGTCATGGGTTCGGACAGATTGGTTCTTCAGGCCGGCAAGATGGACGCGCTGCGTTACATGCGTTCAACCGACCCCGCCGAAAGAGTTTTGGCGTTGCGCAGAATTTTGGAGGAAAACCCGACGCTCTCGCCGCCGCCCAAACCTTCGGAAATCAAAGCGGAAATTCGTCTGCTCTCGGAAATGATCGCCGACATCATGGCGCGCCGACAGATCGAAGACAAAATCGAACGCAAGATAAACGAGAAGCTCGAAAAGGAGCACCAAGATTACGTCAAAGATATCCGCATGCAAGTTTTGCGCGAGGAAGACCCCAAGGCCGAATCGCCCCACGACAAAAAAAAGCGCAAGGAACTTGAGCGGCTGGAAGAAATTCATTTGACGCAATCGATCACGGAAATTTTGCGGCCGAAGTCGCCGGAAGAAATCGTCGGTCAAGAACGAGCTTTAAAATCTTTGCGCTCGAAGTTGGCCTCGCCCTATCCGCAGCATTTGATTTTGTACGGGCCTCCGGGCGTGGGCAAAACAACAGCCGCTCGATTGATTTTAGAATCGGTGCGCGGCACGGAACTTTCACCTTTCGGGGAAAACGCTCCCTTCGTCGAAACGGACGGCACAACTTTGCGCTGGGATCCTCGCGACGTGACAAATCCGCTGATTGGCTCCGTCCACGACCCGATTTATCAGGGCGCACAACGAGCTCTGGCCGACAGCGGAGTCCCCGAACCGAAGCCGGGACTTGTGACGGACGCGCACGGCGGAATTCTTTTCATCGACGAGATCGGCGAAATGGATATCATGCTGCAAAATAAATTGCTCAAAGTTTTGGAGGACAAGCGCGCGTTTTTCGAGTCGAGCTACTACGACCCGATGAACGAAAAAATTCCGCCGTATGTCAAAATGCTTTTCGAGAAGGGTGCGCCCGCGGATTTTGTTTTGATCGGTGCCACGACCCGCGACGCCTCGGCTCTCAATCCGGCTTTGCGTTCGCGTTGTGCTGAAATTTATTTCGAGCCGCTAACGCCCGCGCACATCGTCCAAATCGTTCAGAACGCCGCAAAAAAATTAAACGTCGAAATGGAGGACGGGCTGGCCGAAATTATCAGCGAATACACGATTGAAGGTCGCAAGGCGATTAACATTCTGGCCGACGCTTACAGCCTGGCACTCGACCGCGCAGAAGAAAAAGTTTTGCATATCGACCGCCCGATAAAAATTTCCAAGCAGGACGTTTATTCCGTCGCGCAAGTCAGCCGCCTCTATCAATACGTCACGAAAAAAGCTTCAAGCAAGTCGACCGTCGGTCACATCTTCGGCCTCGGCGTCAGCGGTTTTATCGGCTCCGTCATCGAGATTGAAGCTGTCGTTTTCCCCGCGGAAAAAGGCAAGGGCACCATCCGCTTCAACGAGACGGCCGGCTCCATGGCCAAAGATTCCGTCTTCAACGCGGCGGGCGTCCTGCGCAAAGTCACGGGCAAAGACATTCACGATTTCGACGTCCACATAAACGTTATCGGCGGCGGAAATATCGACGGCCCCAGCGCGGGCACGGCGATTCTTGCGGCCTTGGTCAGCGCGTTCACAGGCAAAGCGATTCGTCAGGACGTGGCGGTCACCGGCGAAATTTCTTTGCAGGGAAAAGTTCGACCCGTCGGCGGCGTCTTCGAGAAGGCTTACGGCGCAAAACAGGCCGGCATAAAAATTTTGGTCATCCCGAAAGAAAATTCCAAGGACATTCCAAAAGGTCACCTCGGTTTGAAAATTTTCCCCGTCGAAACGGCCGAAGAAGCTTTCAAAAAAATTTTCGCCGAGCCGATTGATTTTGCCGACGAAAAAATTTCTGACGCGCCCGAAAAAAAAATTTCCCTCGCCAAGGACGAGCAGATAAAAAAAATTTCCTCGACAACCGTGACGGCCGAGGAATTGAAAATTTTAACAGGTGATTAAAGTTACGGGGCAGTGGTCGCTGCCGAAAATTTCGCTCTCAATCGTGGCGTCGACGACTTTTTCCGTCAGCCGCTCCGAGATCAAAAAATAATCGATTCGCCAGCCCGCGTTCGTCAGCCGAGCTTTGCGCAGGTAGCTCCACCAAGTGTACGCGCCCGTCAAAGTCGGATTGCGGCGGCGAAAAATATCGACGAAGCCGGCCTGAAGAAGTTCGCCGAACTTGCCGCGCTCCTCGTCGCTGAATCCCGCACTGAAATGATTGGCCGCGGGATTTTTTAAATCAATCGGCTCGTGCGCCACGTTGAAATCCCCGCAGACGACGACGGGCTTTTTTTTGTCCAAAGCCTGCAGATATTTTCGGAAAGAATCTTCCCAGCTCATGCGCCGCTCCAGCCATTCGAGATTGTGGGAATTGGGAACGTAAGCGTTGACGAAAAAAATTTCTCCCAGGTCGAGAGTGATGACGCGGCCTTCGCGATCGAATTCGTCGACGCCGATTCCGCAACTGAAACCTTTTGGTTCTACGCGCGAAAAAATCGCAGTGCCTGCGTAACCTTTGCGCTCGCCGTGATTCCAAAATTGTTTGTAGCCCGCCAAATCCAAAATCGCTTCGCCAGATTGCATTTTAATTTCTTGCACGGCAAAAATATCCGCGTCGAGTTTTTTGAACGCCGGCATGAAATCTTTTTTCAAACGGGCGCGCAAGCCGTTGACGTTCCACGAGACAAATTTCATTTCATCGCCTCCCAAACGAAAATGACTTGCTTCCGACATAACGCCCCTCGGAAACAAGTCATTAACAGATAAGATGTTCGCAGTTCAACGTTTAGAGTTTTTTAACGTTGGCCGCCTGCGGACCGCGCTCGCCCTCGATGATGTCGAAGGAGACTTCCTGCCCCTCGTCGAGAGTTTTATAGCCGTCACTCTGGATGGCCGAGAAATGCACGAAGACATCGTCGCCTTCTTCGCGAGCAATGAATCCGTAACCTTTTTCCGCGCTGAACCACTTTACCTTACCAACTGCCATGTCTAAATACCTCCAATAAATTTGTCACTCTTCGTGCGCAAGCTGCCTAATTATAGACGCGCAAAATTTTTATGTCAACCAACAAAATTAACGCAGGAAATAATTTGCACACGAAGGAGACGGCGAAGGTTATTTTTTGTTTTTCATGTTCGCCAAGACGCCGTGGATTTTGTCGGCGGTGGAAGGCTCAGCGGAACTTTTCGTCGCGCCGGCCTGCGGTCGTATGTTCGACAAAATGTTATTGATTACGGCGGAGTTTGCTTGAGGTTTGGGCGGCTCGGTTTGCGCGGACGATGTCGGCTCGTCTTTGCTGTGCGACGACAAGATGCTGTGAATCAAATCGGACGTTGACTGCGGCTTGGGCGGCTCGGTTTCGACCGTCGATTGACCGAGGACAGCCTGCTCGCTCTTGTCGTACAAAATATTTCCGCCGAAAGTTTGCCCGCCGATTTTCAGCGCGTCGGTGTACTGCCACATGCGCCCTTTGAAGTCGTCTTGAGAATTCCATTGCGCCGACCAAATTTCACAGCCCAAAGACTGCCAATCGATGAATTCTTCCAGCCAAGACAGCGGCGCGAAAATCCCGCAGTTGAGCGGCTTGATTGTGTCGAGGAAGGCTTTGCAAATGGCGGTGACGTTGCGGCGCGTGAAGTCGAAGCCGTGGCGTTTCTTATAGGTGTCTCCGTCGGCCATGTGGAACCAAACGGGCAGCTCCAACAGGACACCCGCGCGCTCGATGATTCCTTTGCAAAAGACGGCCTCTTGACCGGCGTCGGCAGGAGTGAGCGCGTAACTGTAATGATACGCCCCGCAGATGAGCCCGGCCTTGTGCGCCTCGTCGACGTTGCGGGAAAAGTTTTCGTCGAAGCCCGACTTCCCGTAGCCCGTGCGGCAAATGGCAAAATCGATTCCCGCAGCCTTCAGTGTCGGCCAATCGACGTTCTCGTTGAAAATGGAAACATCCACTCCGCGCATAAAAATCCCTCCGTCAAAAAAAATTGTGCGCTAACTTTATCAAGAAAATTTTTCCGCGTCAACAGCGACCGCCCGTTTCTTGAAGGGCTGAAAACTTTCTGATATAATTTTGCCGATGCTACCACCCTTGGGACGGCATTAATCCTGAACGAGGGGAGGTGTTAACCATGTTTAGCTCCATTGGGACGTTGGCTCTGAATGTGTTGTCGATCATCATTGGCAATTACATTTACGACCGCTTTTTCAAGAAGTAGCAGCCGTTGACAATCTGATTGCCCCTGACAATCGGTTTCCACCAATCGGTTAGGCAAAACGAAGCCCCCGTGCAGTTCCACCATTCTGCGCGGGGGTTCTTCGTTCTGTGTTAACCACGCCTTGCTCCATAAGGTGTATTCGATTAATACGGTAAAAATTTATCACACGAAAAAATTTTTGTCAAGGCACGCAAAAAGCCCGCCGACCGAAGCCGACGAGCTTTTTTAGTATCGAACAACATGCGCCCCGATTGAGCGCGTTTAAGTTTACTGGAGCAAGCTGAGGACTGCGGAGCTGTTCTGGTTTGCTTGAGCCAACATGGCCTGAGCCGCCTGCAAGAGGACGTTGCTCTTGGTGTAGTTGGTCATTTCTTTTGCCATATCAGCATCGCGAATCGTCGACTCTGCCGCCTGGACGTTCTCGCTGGAAGTCGTCAGGTTGGTGCTGGTGTATTCGAGACGCGCTTCAATTGCGCCGATTGTCGTCTGCTGGTCGAGAGCCTTGGTCAACGCGTTTTCAATGACGTTGATTGCGGCGTTTGCGTGCTCTTTGGTGTAGACGTCGATTCTGGTGCCGTCCGAGCCCTTCAAGCCCAATGCCTGCGAACGCATATCGCTCATGCCCACTTTGATTGCCACGTTGGCTTCGGAGCCGATGTGGAAGTTCAAGGACATGTCGCCCGTCTCGTTCTCTGCGCGCTGATACTGCTTGAACTGGTCGAGAGCCGCGTTTGCTGCCTTCTTGACGTTGCCGTCCTGGTCCAAAATGCTGATGGTCAGACCTGCGAGCTGTTTGTCGACGCCCGCCACAGCCGCCGAAACCGCCAAACCTTCCGTCTTGTCCGGGGTGTAGACAGCTTTGTTGAACTTGTCCACGCCGTCCGCCTCGGTGGGTTCGTATTTCCAGGCAGTCACCGTTCCGCTAGTGACGGAGTCAGCATCGGTTTCTTTTGCGGAGAGTTTCGCACTCCACGTTGCAGTGCTAAAAGAAGGAGCGGTGACATTCTCACCTGTACGGTAAGTGTCGTAGTATGTGTCACTGTAATTGGCATTATTGGACGCGTGCGTGGCCGTGAAGTTGAACTCCTTTTTGTAAGAGGTATAAGACTTGTCGCCCAGCGTCTTGATGAGACCCGTGCTGTCTGCCCCTTTGACACCCGCGACCAAGTTGCCGTCCTCGTCATTGATGGTCAGGATGGCGGACAGGGAGTTCGATCCGACAGCACCGCTCGTCGTGTGGATGACGCCGTTCTGAACCCAAGAGACTTGATATTTGTCGGTGGACTGAATGCTGAGGGAGTCACCCGCGCGGTTTCTCAAATCCGTCAGGGCGCTGGCGTCGGTGGTGGTCGTTTCCAAGCTCTGGTTGAGCAAAATGGTCTGAGAGCTTCTGGTTGCATTGTTCTTCGAGCCGTCGATGAGATACTTGCCGTTGAACTGGACAAGCGCGTTGTCGTCGATTTGGTCGATGAACTGGTTAATTTCTTTTTGAATGGTCTGGCGATCTTCGTCGGTGTTGGAGTCGTTGGCGGCGTTGATTGCCTTTTCCTTGAGTGCGCGGAGGATTTCGACGGTGTTGCCGACTGCGCCTTCTGCGGTCTTCATCAAGCTGGAGTCGTTCTGTGCGTTCTGATTAGCTTGGTCGAGCGAACGGATGCGCACGCGCATTCTCTCGGAGATCGCATACCCCGAAGCATCGTCCTGCGCACTGTTGATTTTCATGCCGCTGGAAACTTTCTGCAAGCTTTTCTGCAATGCGCTGGTGTTGGCGTTGAGGGTATTGAGAGTGCGGACGGCACTCATGTTGTTCTTTACTACCATTGCCATAATAATTTCCTCCTTGATCTTTCCTAGAAAAATTTTCCTTAGTCGACGGTTTCCTTTCCGCCGCCAAACAAACGAGATTTGCCGCCGACCCGACCGTCGCCGGGCACTGCGCCTCGCACGCGTAACGAGTCGCCGCAGTCTTGCTCAGCTCATTTCTTTTGAAATTTTATCGTCAATCTGTCACGAAACATTAAGCGAACCGGAAAAAAATTTTTCTCCCTTGCGGCGTATTGTATCAAGAAAAGTTTTTCGCGTCAACTGAAAGAGGCGGCGCGGCGCAAAAATTTTTTATGTCAACTCTTCTTGGGAATATAAAACTTATCTGCGGTGTTGGTGCCCAAAGCCGCCTCAACTTCGCCGGTGGTGGAGTTTACTTCCGCAAACCCGTAATCACCGCTGATTGTAGTTGCAGTCGGCTCTCCGCTCGTTCCTTTAATGTAAGCGGAACCTGACGGCGGCTTAAGGTTGTTTACACCTTGAATGTACTCGCTCAAAACGCTAATTTTGTCTGAAGTCTTCGGATAAGATCCGTGCTCCATTTGATAGATCGCAATAGCCGTGTTGATTGTCGCCAGGTCGGATTGAATTTTGGCTGTGTTTGCGGCGGCCGTCACGTTGGTGAAACGCGGTATGGCGATTGACGCCAAAATGCCGATGACCATGACCATCAAAATTACTTCCAGCGTCGCAAAGCCTCGTTGATTCATGTTACTCGCTCCTTTAAAAATTTTTTGCATTGTAAAACAAAATTCGGGCGGCGGCAAGTTTTTATTGTCAATTTGATTCGTTTGGTTTATGATAAAAAAAATTTCGTGCGGGAGGGTTTACATGGACGAGAAAATTTTGGATCAGGTGGCGTTGGCGGAAAAATTTTCGGCGGACGGCGACCCAAAATCCATGCGCACCGTCGCGCACGAAATTCTCGAAGCGGACAAAAATTCTGCGGACGGTTTGTCGCTCATGGCCGAATCGTCGTTGTACCTGGGCAACGTGGACGAGGCCGAAACTTTGACGCAATATGCTCTGGCCGTCGAACCGAATCATCTGCGCGGGCGATTGGTTGCGGGCGGCGTGGCGATGAAAAAATTAAATCTCCGCGAGCAACTGAAAATTTTTGACGCAGTGATTTCCGAGGCACGCGACGAGCTGAAAATTTTGCACGAGCGACTAAAAGATCTCGACAGAAAATTTTCTTCCAAACGCTACGAAAAAACTTCCGCCGACGCGAACGAACAAAAAATTTTGCAGAAAAAATTTTTCCTCGCGCAATCGATTTTGTTCAAAGCACTTTGTTGGAGCTCGAATGGATTTTATTTGGCGGCGGAACCTGCGCGGGCTGCGGCAAATCTTTTGGAGGCAAGCTCTTTAACCGACCGAATCGATCAGGCGGCCGAACTTTATTCCAAGCACCTGTTCTTGAAAAATTATCGGGACGTGCCGCCGGCGCAGGCCAAAGAATCCGCCCGCAACTACAATTTGTTTTTCGCGCGGGTAGTGCCCTTCACGCACGAGAGAAAATTTTTTGACGCGGAAAAAAAAATTCACGTTGGTTACGTCTCGCCCGACTTCCGCGAACACGCCCTGGCAAATTTTTTGTCGCCGCTGTTTAAAAATTTCGACGCGGAAAATTTTTCTGTGACGTGCTACTCGACCGGCAAAAAAGATTTCGTCACGGAGAAGTTCAAAAATTTTTCTGTCGGCTGGCGCGATTTGATCGGCAAGGAACCCGCGGAGGCTGCGCGAATCATCGACGCGGACGACGTGGACATTTTGGTTGACTTGTCGGGGCATTCGCAGGACAGTTGCCTTCCGATTCTGGCGTACAAACCCGCGCCCGTGCAAATTTGCGGCCTTGGCTACATGGCCTCGACGGGATTGAACGCTGTCGATTACTTTTTATCTGATAAAATTTGTTCGCCCGAAAGAAATTCTCTCGACACGTTCACGGAAAAAATTTTGCGGCTCGACACGTGTTGCTTCTGCTACGCGCCGGGATTGATTCGCGCCATGCCCGAGCAAGAACTTCGTGCGCCGATTTTGAGCAACGGCTTCGTGACCTTCGGCAGCTTCAACAACTTTGCAAAAGTCAGCGAGGAAGTTCTTTACATGTGGCGGGCGATTCTCGACGGCGTGCCGCGCTCCCGACTGATTCTCAAAGGAAAAATTTTCAGCTTGGACGACGGACGCCAAATCGTCCGCGAAAAATTCCGCAAGATGAGTTTTCCCGTCGACCGCGTGGAGTTTCGACCCTACAGCCCCGACTATCTCGAACAGTACAAAGATATCGACATCGCGCTGGATACTTTTCCGTACACGGGCGGCACGACGACCTGCGAGGCTCTTTATATGGGCGTGCCCGTCGTGACTTTTCGCGGGAAGACTCACGGCGCACGGCTCGGCGCGTCGATTTTAAATTCAGCCGACGTCAAAGAATTAATCGCCAACAGTCCGATGGATTACGTCAAGAAAGCAATTCAGCTCAGCCGCCGCAAAGAATTGATCGCCGCCTATCACGTCGGGCTTCGCGAGCACATAAAAAATTCCGCGCTCATGGACGGGCAAAAATATCTTCGCGAGCTGGAAAAAATTTATCGGGCGGTGTGGAAAGATTTTTGTCGTTCGGCGGAGCAAAAAAAATTTAATCCGTTTCGCTTTTGAAACGCAAAGGAGAATCCGAATGAAAAAAATAATTGCGGTGGACGGGCCGGCGGGCGCGGGCAAAAGTACCGTTTCAAAAATCGTGGCGGCTCGCCTCGGCTACACTTACATCGACACGGGCTCAATGTATCGAGCGGTCGCGCTGAAAGTTTTGCTCACGGGAAAAAATGTTGACGACGCGATCAAAGACGTTGACATCAAACTCGACGCGAACGGAAAAATTTTTCTTGACGGGCGCGACGTCACCAAAGAAATTCGCACGCCCGAAGTCAGCCGCGGAGCTTCGGACGTCGCAAAGTTCGGCGTCGTTCGCGAAAAATTGACGCAACTTCAGCGGGAGATGGCAGCCCAAGGAAAAGTCATCATGGACGGTCGCGACATCGGCACGCAGGTTTTGCCCGACGCGGACTTGAAAATTTTTTTGACGGCTTCGGTCGAGGAGCGGGCTCGCCGACGTTTTTTGGAGCTCAAAGAAAAAAATTTCGCGGCGGACTTCGAGCAGATTAAAAAAGAAATTTCTCTGCGCGACAAACAAGATTCCGAACGAAAAATCGCGCCGCTCGCTCAAGCCGAAGACGCCGTGCTTTTGGATTCGACAAAGCTGACGATTGAAGAGGTTGTTGCGGAAATTTTGCGGCTTGCCGCGTGACAAAAATTTTTTACGGAGGCTGAAAAATGGCTTTGCTTGAGATAAAAACTGCGGGCGATCCCGTCCTGAAAAAAGTTTGCGAACCCGTTCAAAAAATCGACAAACGCTTGAGAAATTTTTTGGACGACATGTACGACACGATGATTGCCAAAGAAGGAATCGGAATCGCCGCGCCGCAAGTCGGTGAATCAATTCGCGCGGTGATCGTCGACGTGGACAGGAACGACCGCAAAGGTCGCTACGATATGATTAATCCCGTCATCACTTTCCGCGAAGGCTCCGTCGTCGACAACGAGGGCTGCCTGTCTTGCCCCGATCTTTTCGGCGACGTGGAGCGCGCAGAAAAAATTCGCGTCGAATACATCAGCCGCTTCAACAAGAAAAAAACTTTGGAGGCGGAAGGACTTCTCGCCCGTTGCATTCAACACGAACTCGATCATCTTGACGGAAAACTTTTTATCGATATCGCCCAAAACATCACGCGCGGCAAAAAAAATTCGGAGAAATAAATTTTCTCCGCTTGGAAATCCTCGGCTCGTCGGGGATTATTTTTTTTTGCGTTTCTTCTTGGTTTTGGGTGAACGTGTGGCGTTTGCGAATTTTGCTTTGAGTTTTTCGGCGTCTTCCTTCTGCTTGTCGGTGGATTTTTTGTCGCGTTGCATTTTGGCGTATTCCGCGCCCAACCCGGCCAATTTGTGTTTGACGGTCATGATCGGGTGGCTCAGCAACATTTTTTTCTGCCCGCCCTTCATGATCTCCAAAAAATCGTTCGTGAATCTTTCGCCGAAGCAAGGCGTCTCGCATTGTTCGCAGATGGGCTTGCCGATTCCGTACGGGCAGCGATTGATTTTGAGCATGACGGTCGAGAGCACGGCGGTGCATTTGGCGCAAAGTTTGTTGTCGCTTGTGCCGTGGTTTGCGTTGCAATATTTGCCGAACGTCCGACGGATATTTTCTTTCTCCTTCGGGACGTTGTTTTTCAATTCGGGCTCTTTGCGTTTGGGCAAAAGACTTTTAACTTTGTCGAGAATTCCCATGGCCAAACTCCTTTCAAAAATTTTTAAATCATTTTAATTGCCGCTCAAGCCCCCTGTCAAGATAAATGCTTCGGCGAAAAAATTTTTGCTCTCTGAAAAAAATCTTTGTACAAAATCGGCAAGCTGTGTTATTATGGCAGAAAATTTTTGAAGTCATTCGGAGGGGACATGGGAAAAACGACTTTTTTGGGCAAAAAATATTTGTACGAAGTTTTGCCGATGCTTAAATGGGTCGCGGAACAAGTTCCCGGCGGATTCTTCGTCTATTCCGCAAAGGAGCCCTATGAAATTTTTTACGTCAATAGCGAAGTCTTGGACATCTACGGTTGCGAAAACCTCGACGAGTTCCGAGAGCTGACGGGCTACACTTTCCAAGGCATGGTTCACCCCGACGACTTCGACGCCATTCAAGAGTCAATCGAGGAACAAATCGCCGACCCCGAAAACGACCGCCTTGACCACGTGGAATATCGAATCACGCGCAAAGACGGACAAATCCGCTGGATCGACGACTACGGGCACTTCGCGACCTTCCCCGAGCACGGCGACGCATTTTACGTTTTCATCAGCGACATCACCGAGAGGCGGCAGATTCAGGAGGAGAAGCTGCGCATGGAAATTGAACTTGAGAAAGAGAGACAGGCCAGCGAAGTCAAAGCGGCGTTCCTGTTCAACATCTCGCACGATATTTTGACACCGCTCAACTCGATCATGGGTTTCACGGATTTGGCGCGGCGACATCTTCACGAGCCGGAACTTTTGAAAAATTATTTGGAAAAAGTCGACGAGAGCAGCCGACAAATGCTCACCCTCGTCAACGACCTGCTGGACATGAGCAAGATAACTTACGGGCGCACGCAACTGCGAAACGAAATCTGCGACCTGGAAGAGCAAGTCTTGGTCGTCGTGCACGCCTTCAAACAGCGGGCGGAAGCAAAAAATATTTCCCTCGAATGCGTGACGAATCTGCCGCGCGAACTAGTTTACACCGACGACGTGAACCTTCGGAAAATTCTTTCCGGCCTGGTGGACAACGCGATAAAGTTCACTCCGCCCGGCGGCCACGTCAAACTTTCCGCCAAGAAGAAAAAAGTTTCCGACGCGGGATATCTTCGTTGCGAATTTATAATTTCGGATGACGGCGTGGGTATGACCGCAGACTTTATGCGCCGCATGTACGAAACTTTCGAGCGCGAAGAAACTTCCACGAAGACCGGCCACATCAGCGCGGGTCTCGGCTTGGCCATAACCAAAAAACTTCTCGACGCCATGGGCGGCTCAATCGAGGCCGTCAGCGAGAAAGGCAAGGGCACGACCTTTACCGTCGGGATGCCGTTCAAAATTTATCGCGAAGGCGACGAGAAGAAAACGGACGCGCCGATTGAAAAAATTTCCGCGGAAGAAAATCTCGGTCACAGAATTCTTTTGGTCGACGACATCGAACTCAATCGCCTGCTCGCCGAAACGATTTTGGAAGAATCGGGCTTTTCCGTCGAGACCGTGGCCGACGGCGTCGAAGCTGTCGAAGCTTTCACTCGGCACCCGCCCGGCTATTACGATTTAGTTTTGATGGATATCCAAATGCCGATAATGAACGGCTATGAGGCCACGCGCGCGATTCGTGCTCTCGACCGCCCCGACGCAAAAGTTTTGCCGATCATCGCGCTGAGTGCAAATTCCCGCGACGAAGACAGACGCATGAGCATGGAGAGCGGCATGAACTATCACATCGCCAAACCGTTTGACGTCGTGCAACTTATCGCCGCCGTCAACAAATATATTGCTGCAAGAAAAGAACTTTAAAGGAGATTGAAAAAATGGAAATTCAAAAGGAACAAAACGGAAGCGCATTGACGATTAAGGTTATCGGCCGGCTCGACGCGGGTTCCGCGCCCGAACTTTCCAAGGAGCTGACGACCGCGCTCGACGGCGTGACGGATTTGACGTTCGACTTTGCCGAGCTCAAGTACATTGCTTCGGCGGGTTTGCGCGTGTTGCTCGTCGCCCAAAAACGCATGAACAAACAAGGCTCGATGAAACTCGTCAACGTGAGCGAGGCCGTTTTGGAAGTTTTGGACATGACTGGTTTTGCCAGCTTGATGACGATTGCTTGACGGAGAATTTTTATGGAAAAAATTACGGTTGAAGCTGTACTCGAAAATCTTCAGCGGGTCATCGACTTTGCGACGGAAAAATTGGAAGAGCGCGACTGCTCGATGAAAATCATCATGCAGACGGAGCTCGTCATCGAAGAAATTTTCGTCAACATTTCCAGCTACGCCTATCACCCCGAAACGGGCTCGGCGACTTTTTGCATTGAGTTCGAGGAAAACCCCAACGCCGTGTTGATGACTTTTATCGACAGCGGCAAACACTACAATCCCCTTGAACAAGCACCGCCCGACACCTCGCTTGACATTGACGAACGCGAAGTGGGCGGCCTGGGGATTTTCCTTGTCAAAAAAAATGTCGACGAAATTTCTTACGAGTACACGGACGGAAAAAATATTCTGCACATGAAAAAATTTTTCTGAGGTTTTTCGATGAAGTGGAACATTCAAAAGAGGCTGCTCGTCCTCGTCATGGCGGCGGGGATCTTGTCATTCTTGGCGATGAGCGGCCTTTCTTTTTACGGACTTTCAATAGTGCAAAGCGAGATGCAAGAGCTTGGCGACGATTTGGGCAGGGCGGGCTCTAACTTCACGAAAAATTTGGTGATGTATCAGCTAAAAAAAACTCTCGGCGAGATGGCCGCGGCTCAAGCAGAATTTATCGACCACGAAGCCGTGATGATTGAATCGACCGTGAAAGTTTTGGCCAAAGAAATGACAAAGATCACTTCCAACCCGAACGATTATAAGCCCGTTAAACTTCGCAACCCGCAGTTCGAGACGGTCTTGAACGCGCAAGCCTATCTGACTTACGGGCCCGAAGTGAAACGACACGGCCTGTCGCCCGCTCTCGACCGCGAGATTTTAATCGCCGGAAATATTCGCACGGTTTTGGAGCCCGTCGCAAAATCTTTTATCGATTATAAATCTTCGTGCTATGTCGGCTCCAGGGACGGCTGGTTTATTTGCGCGAGCGTTTTCCCCGACGTGAAAGGTGCTTTGCCGTTCGAGGAGAATGAATTTTTTGATTACGACCCGCGCGAACGTCCCTGGTACAAAGCGGCAGTCGCGGCCAATGAACCCGTCTTCTCCGACCTGTACACGCACGTCAACCTAAGCCAATATCAGCTCATCGGCTGTTCGGCTCCGTTCTATGACGCGGCGGGCAACGTGGCGGGCGTCGTGGGCATCGACATGTCCAACGTCGACATTTACAACGCGATTCAACAGACGGCAATCGGTGCCAACGGTTTTAGTTTCATTTTGAACAAGGACGGTAAGATTATTTTTTCTTCGCGCACGACGGGCACCCTCGTTGCAGTTTCCGGCGGCGGCGACTTGAGAGAACATCGCGGGCAATCTCTGGCGTACGCGGCCTCTCAAATGATCAAAGGCAAGGACGGAATTTTGCCCGTGACGGTCGACGGCGAAGAATATTTTTTGGCTTTCGCGCCAATGGAAACGCTCGGCTGGAGTTTCGCCACGTTGACTTTGCGCAAAGATGTCGACGCCCTGGCCGAAGACAGCCGCAATTATTTTCTCGCACAGGTCGACGAATTTTCCACGCGCCTGCAGGACGAATATTTTTTCATGTCGTTTTTCGGAGCAATGTTGCTGGCGTACATGCTCTACATTTTTTTCAAGGCCGGCAACAAACTTTCGGGCTTGCTCGTCAAACCAATTCACGTGCTGAGCGATTCCGTGCGCGAAATTTCCTCCGGCAACCTCGACAAAAAAATCGACATCAAAACCGGCGACGAGATCGAGCACCTGGCCATTTGCTTCAACGAGATGACGGGCGAGCTGAAAAATTATATGGCGAACTTGACGCGCGTCACGGCCGAAAAAGAACGCCTGGCCACCGAGCTTGACGTCGCAACGGAAATTCAAAGCGGCATGTTGCCCAAAGATTTTCCCGTCCGAAAAGATTTTGAACTCTTCGCGACGATGACGCCCGCAAAAGAAGTCGGCGGAGATTTTTACGATTTTTATTTCCTCGACGAAAAACATTTGGCGATAACGGTCGCTGACGTTTCGGGCAAAGGAATTCCCGCCGCGCTCTTCATGGTCGTCAGCAAAACGATTCTGAACAACTTCGCCGCGACTTTTTACAAGCAAAACGGATTGGCTCCCGTGGTCGCCGCGGCCAACGAGCAACTTTGCGCACAAAACGAGGCGATGATGTTCGTGACGGCTTTTGTCGGCGTGTTGGATTTGGAGACGGGAGAATTTGTTTTCGTCAACGCGGGACACAATCCGCCCGTGATTTATCGCGCGGAAAAAAATTCTTGCGACTTCCTCGACGTGGAAAAAAATTTTGTTCTCGGCCCGATTGACGGCGTGCCTTTCGTCGAGCAAAAAATTTTCCTCAAACGCGGCGATTTGATTTTCCTTTACACCGACGGCGTGACCGAAGCTCTCAACGTCGCGGAGGAAGAATATTTGCCCGAACGTCTGATAAAATTTATGAACTCAACGGACTGCGCGGCTGATTTAAAAATTTTGCTGAAAGAAATTCGCGGCGATCTTTCAAAGCACGTGGGCGAGGCCGAGCAATCCGACGATATAACGATGTTCGCGCTGAGGTTCAAAAATGAAACTTAACATTCACAAAAAAGTTTTGATGCTGGTTTTGGGCGCGGGGCTGACGACTTTTCTCGTGCTTAGCATTTTTTCCTACTTCGGCAAAAATCTTGTGCAACGTGACATGGCGGATATGAGCGTCGAATTGGGAGAAAAAAGTGCCGGCTTCACCGACGCGCTGGTGGTTGACCAACTCAAAAAAACTTTCGGCGAGCTGGCGGAAGTCAAAGCGCAATTCATCGATTGGGAGATGGCCGTCCTTCGCGACGACGCAACGATTTTGGCAGACGCCGTGACGGAAATTTTTTCTCACCCCGAAAATTATTTGCCGAAAGATTTGCCCGACCCGCGCACTGACCAAATTAAAAACACAGTGCTTTACAAACTTTACGCGCCGGACATTCGCGACAACGTCACGCCCGAAATTCAACGCGAAATAAATTTGGCTGCCAACGTCAAAGATTTTTTGCCCGAAGTTTTGAAGAGCTACGAAGGCTTCAGCGCGACGGCTTTTGTCGGCGGCGAAAAGGGCTGGTATATGTGCTCGCGGCTCGTCTTGAACGATGACGGCACCACCGATTACAACAAAGTCGTTCAGCTTTCGCCCGAATACATTTACAACTTCGACCCGCGCAAACGTCCCTGGTACATCGCGGCGAAAAGTGCCGGCAAGCCCGTTATCTCCGAGCCGTATTACACGGTCAATGTGGACGACGGCTACTATCAAATCGGTGCGAGTGCTCCGTTCTATGACGCGGCGGGAAATACGTTGGGCGTGGCCGGCATCGACTCTTCCAACATCAGCATTTACGATTGGATCAACGAATCCGCCTCGAGCAAAGGCAGCGTAAATTTCGTTCTCAACAAGCGCGGCGAAATTATTTTCTCGACACAAAAAGAAGGAGCCTTGGCCATGAGCGTCGACGGCGATCTGAGAAAAAATCCCGAAGAAAGTTTGGCGGAGGCAGCTCAAAAAATGATCGCGGGCGAAGAAGACGTTTTGCCCGTCACTTGCAACGGAGAAAATTTTTTCCTGGCGTTCGCGCCGATGAAAGAGACCGGCTGGAGCTTCGGCATGCTCATCCCCGCGTCTGAAGTTTTGGAGGCGACGGAAGGTACGCAAGAATATTTCGTCGAGCAAGTCACAAAACTCCAAAAGCAAATGCGCCGGGAACATTCTTACACAAACAAAATCGTGGTGGCGGTTCCCGTTGCCCTGCTGATAATTTTATTTTTGATGAGCATGAATTTATCGCGGCGTTTCGTCAAACCGATTCACGATCTGGCCGACGGCGTGCGCGAAATTTCTTCCGGCAACCTCGAAAAAAAATTGGACGTGCGCACCGGCGACGAGATCGAGCATCTGGCCGTTTGCTTCAACGCCATGACCGACGAGCTGAAAATTTACATGACGAACCTGACGAAGGAGACCGCCGAGAAGGAACGCCTCGCAACCGAGCTCGACGTCGCAACGGAAATTCAGAGCGGTATGTTGCCAAAAGATTTTCCCGTCCGAAAAGATTTTGAACTCTTCGCGACGATGACGCCCGCAAAAGAAGTCGGCGGAGATTTTTACGATTTTTATTTCCTCGACGAAAAACATTTGGCGATAACGGTCGCTGACGTTTCGGGCAAAGGAATTCCCGCCGCGCTCTTCATGGTCGTCAGCAAAACGATTCTGAACAACTTCGCCGCGACTTTTTACAAGCAAAACGGATTGGCTCCCGTGGTCGCCGCGGCCAACGAGCAACTTTGCGCACAAAACGAGGCGATGATGTTCGTGACGGCTTTTGTCGGCGTGTTGGATTTGGAGACGGGAGAATTTGTTTTCGTCAACGCGGGACACAATCCGCCCGTGATTTATCGCGCGGAAAAAAATTCTTGCGACTTCCTCGACGTGGAAAAAAATTTTGTTCTCGGCCCGATTGACGGCGTGCCCTTCGTCGAGCAAAAAATTTTCCTTAAGCGCGGCGATCTTCTCTTCCTCTACACGGACGGCGTAACCGAAGCTCTCAACGTCGACGAGGAAGAATATTTGCCCGAACGTCTGATAAAATTTATGAATTCGACGGACTGCGCGGCCGATTTGAAAACTCTGCTGAAAGAAATTCGCGGCGATCTTTCAAAGCACGTGGGCGAGGCGGAGCAATCCGACGATATAACGATGTTCGCGCTCAGATTCAACGGCAAGTCGTAAAAAAAAATTTCCCCGAAAACGTCGGGGATTTTTTTCGCGAAATTTTAAATCGTAAAATAAATGCGTCCTATGTTGCAGGAAATACCTTCGCCGCAACGAATATTTTTTGCGCAATAGTTCTTTTGGTTTTTTGGGAGAGGTGAATTTTTATGGAAATGTTTTTAGGATTCCTGGTGCTCTTGGCGTGCTTGATTGTCGGCGTGCGCCACGGCGGAATCGGGCTGGCCGTCATAAGCGGCATTGGTCTCGTAGTTTACACATTCATTTTCGGTTACAAGCCCGGCTCCCCGCCTATCGACGTTATGCTGACGATTTTGGCGGTGGTCACGTGCGCGGGCTTCCTGCAAACTTCGGGCGGCTTAACGGTCATGTTGAAGTACGCGGAGAAATTTTTGCGCAACAATCCAAAACACGTCACGATTCTTGCGCCGCTGACGACTTGGTTTTTGACAGTCCTTTGCGGCACGGGTCACGTCGTCTACACGATGTTCCCGATTATCTACGACATTGCGATTAAGCAAAACATTCGCCCCGAACGCCCGATGGCAGTCGCGTCGGTCGCCTCGCAGATGGGCATTTGCGCGTCGCCGGTGTCGGTCGCTATCGTTTCTATCGTCGGCTTCATGGCAACGGCGGGTCACAATTATTCCGTCCTCCAGCTTCTGGCGGTCGCCATGCCGGCAACGGGGCTCGGCGTTCTCTTCGCGGCTCTGTGGAGTTATCGTCGCGGCAAAGACCTCGACAAGGACGAACGCTTCCAAGAATTTATCAAAGACCCCGAAAACAAAGCTTACGTCTACGGCGACAGCGAATCGCTCATGGGCAAGGAGCTTCCGAAGAGTTACTATCACGCGATGTACATTTTCTTCCTCGGCATTATCGTTATCGCCATCCTCGGCAACTTCTCCGAACTCCTGCCGCATTTCCCGAACGCCAAGGGTGACATGAAACCCATTTCCATGACGGCGGTTATCCAGATGGTCATGCTGCTCGTCGCCGCCGCGATTCTGTTCGTCTGCAAAGTCAAAGCAAAGGACGTCGGCAACAGCCAGGTTTTCAAATCGGGTATCGTCGCGCTCGTGTCGGTCTACGGCGTCGCGTGGATGGCAAACACTTTCTTCAGCGCGCACATGGCTTTCCTGCGTGATTTCCTCGGCAACGCTGTCGCCACTTATCCGTGGGCGTTCGCGATTATCGCCTTCCTCACGTCCAAGCTCGTCAACTCTCAGGCGGCGGCTATCGCTATCGTCTTCCCCATGGCGTTGAGCGTCGGCATGGACCCCGTTATCATCATGTCGTTCATCAGCGCGTGCTACGGTTACTTCTTCCTGCCGACTTATCCTTCCGACCTGGCGTGTATCGGCTTCGACCGTTCGGGCACGACCAGAATCGGCAAATACATTTTGAATCACTCGTTCATGATTCCCGGTTTGATCGGCGTCATCAGCGGCTGCTGCGTCGGCTTCGTCATGGCGCACATCGTCTTGTAAAATTATTTCGGCTCGACGGCCTCCAAAGATTTTATCGCCACTTCAATCATCTCATCGTCGGGTTCGCGCGTCGTCAAATATTGCAACCACAGCCCCGGCAACGTCGCCAGCTTCACGAAAGAATTTTTTGAGCGCGCGGAGAATCGAATCAATTCATACGACAGACCCGCAACCAGCGGCAACAAAATTATCCGCGATAAAATCCTCAACCACAGCTCCGGCCAGCCGAGGAACGCGAAAACAAAAATACTCACGAGCATGACAATCAACAGAAAAGCCGTTCCGCACCTGGGATGCAGGCGCGGAAATTTTTTTACGTTCTCGACCGTCAGCGGCAAATTTGCTTCGTAGCAGAAAATTGTTTTGTGTTCCGCCCCGTGATATTGGAAAACTCTTTGAATGTCTTTCATGCGCGAGATTGTGAACAGATACGCCAAAAAAATTATCAGCCGCAAAAATCCTTCCGCCAAATTTAAAATTATCGGGTCGTCAGTCAACGCGTGAAAAAATTTCGCGGCTCCCGTCGGGATCGCCAAAAATAATCCGCACGCCAGCGCGACCGCCAAAATTATCGTGGCGATCATTTCTTTGTCGGAAAGTTGTTCGTCTTCTTGGCCGGCCGCCTGCGCGGAAAAAGAAAGCGACTTCATGCCCAAGATTAAAGATTCAAATAAACTCACCGCGCCGCGAAGGATCGGCAATTTCAAAATCGGGAAACGCTCGGCGATCGAGCTGACGGCTTTGACTTGCACGCAAATATTTCCGTCGGGGGAGCGCACGGCCGTTGCGACTTTCCCGAAGCCGCGCATCATCACGCCTTCGATGACGGCCTGCCCGCCGACGAGTGGTTTGTCCATAAAATTTCCTCCAAAAATCAAAACAGACAGGGCGCGTTGTGGGCAACCCTGCCTGAAAATTTTTTCAAGCTTTTTTGTAGCGTCTGTTGAACTTTTCGATGCGTCCGCCGGCTTTGACGTCGCGCTGGCGTCCCGTGAAAAACGGGTGGCATTTCGAGCAAACGTCCACGCGCAATTCTTTTTTCGTGGAGCCGGTCTTGAAAGTATTGCCGCAACCGCAAGTCACCGTCGCCTCGAAGTACTGCGGATGAATTTTTTCCTTCATGATTGAGCACCTCCCAAATGCAGTTGACGCGAAAACCGCGCAGGGTGTATTATACGCGCCGGGAATTTTATTTGCAAGTTTTACAAAGGAGAAATTTTTCAAATGGCATTCGATACTTTTCATTGCAGCATGTGCGGTCGTCGCGTGAAAATTCAGAGCCGCGCGGATATGCCCGTCCTCGACCCCAACACGGGCTTCGGCATTTGTCGCAACTGTATAAAAAATCTTTATCACTTCGTCGAGGAGGACGAGTCTCACAAATCGCGCAGCAAGAAAAAAACTTTCAGCGACGCATTGGGTGAACTGCTGGCGAAAAATAAACCGCACCTCATCAAAGAATATCTCGACGAATTTATCATCATGCAGGAGCACGCGAAAAAAATTTTGTCCGTGGCGGCCTACAATCATTACAAGCGCATGAAGTACGAGCTGGACAATCACGGCGGCGAAGAAGAAATCGAAAAGTCAAACGTGATCATCATGGGGCCGACGGGCTGCGGAAAGACCGCCATGCTCAGTCATCTGTCGCGGCTGTTGGATATTCCTTTCGCCGTGACGGACGCCTCGAGTTTGACGGAAGCGGGCTTTGTCGGTGCGGACGTGGAAGTCGCCGTGAGAAATCTTTATTACGCCGCGGGCAAAGATTTGGAGAAAACCGAGCACGGAATAATTTATCTCGACGAGTTCGACAAGATCGCTCGCAAATCCGGCGCGAACAATTCAATCACCGCGGATCCCGGCCACGAAGGCGTTCAACAAGGTTTACTCAAAATGTTGGAAGGCTCCGTTGTCGAATTCACCGAGCGCGGCCAACGCAAACACCCCGAAGCCCCAACGATCAAAGTCAACACGAAAAATATTTTGTTCATCTGCGGCGGTGCGTTCGTCGGCATTGAAAAAATCATCGAGAAGCGCGTTAAGAAGGACGACGCCAACATCGGCTTCGGCTCCGAGATTCCGTCCAAAGAAGACACCGACAAAAAATTCAACGAGCTGATTCATCAGGTACGCCCCGAAGATTTGATGAAGTACGGAATCATTCCCGAAATCATCGGACGGCTGCCGGTCATCTGTACGCTGGAAACTTTGGACGAGGACGCCCTGCTGAAAATTTTGACCGAACCGAAAAACGCGCCCGTCAAACAGTACGAAAAACTTTTGGCAATGGATAACGTCAAACTCGAATTCGAGGAGGCGGCACTGCGTCGCGTGGCGAAAATGGCAATCGAACGCAAAACCGGCGCTCGCTCGCTCAAAGGTATCATTGAAGACGTCATGCTCGACATCATGTTTGACATTCCAAAGAGCGACGAACCCCGCCGCGTCGTCATAACCGAGGCCTGCATAAACGGCGAAGAGAGCCCGAAAATTTTTCCGCGCGAAAATATTTTCTCCAAAGAATCCGCCTGAAAAATTTTTGGAGGTCTGAGCATGAGAAAAATTTTGACGATTGATGTCGGCGGCACGTTCACCAAATTTGCCGTCGCGCGCGGCGAAAAAACTTTTGAACTCGTCGGGAAAAATAAAATTCCAACGGAGAAAAAAAATCACGAAACTTTTTTGAACAGTCTCGCGAAAATTTTTCACGGCTTCGACGCGGAAGGCATCGCTCTTTCTATGCCCGGGCTCATCGACACTTTTAATGGCGTTTGCATTTCCAGCGGCGCATTAAATTTCAGCAACAGTCGCTGCATAACCGACGAGCTGGAAAAAATTTGCGGCGTGCCCGTCACCGTGGAGAACGACGCGAATTGTGCGGCTTTGGCCGAAGTTCGGTCGGGTTCTCTCGTCGGCGTGAAGGAAGCTCTCGTTTTGGTTTTCGGGACGGCGGTTGGCGGCGCGGTTGTTCGTGACGGAAAAATTTTTCGCGGCGTCCACCACTGCGCGGGCGAAATTTCTTACACGCTCAAAAGTCTCGACGCGGATTTTTCCGAAGAAAATTTTTGCGGAAACAATCTCGGTGCGCTCGCTCTGATTAAACGTTGCGCAAAAGTTTTGGGCAAGCCGGCCGAAGATGTCAGCGGCGAAATGATTTTCGATTTGATTGACGCGGGCGACGAAAAAATTTTGGATGAGCTGGAAAAATTTTCGTACGGCGTCGCGGTGAAAATTTTAAATCTGCAAATGCTTTTCGACCCGGAAAAATTTGCGCTCGGCGGCGGAATCAGCGAGAAAAAAATTTTCATCGACGCAATCCAAAATCAAATTGACGCGCTGCACAAAAAAATGCCCGTCTTCCTTCCGCGCCCCGAAATCGTCGCGTGCAAATATCGCAACGACGCAAACCTGCTCGGCGCACTTTACCGCTTCCTGACGATTTGAGCAACGCACTCGACGTGAGAGGTGAACGGGAACATATCGACGGGCTGAATTTTTTTCGTGACGTAACCGAGCTCGTCGAGGATTTTTAAATCGCGGGCAAGCGTCGCGGGATTGCACGAGACGTAAATAATTTTTTCGGGCTTGACGGCGGCGAAGGTCTCCAAAACTTTTTTGTCACAGCCGGCACGCGGCGGATCGACGACGACGACTTCGGCATAAGTTCCTGCGGCAAAAATTTTCGGCAAAACTTTCACGGCGTCGCCCACGAAAAATTCTGCGTTGCGGATTTTGTTTTCGCGGGCATTTTTTTTCGCGTCGGCAATCGCGGAGCTGACGACTTCGACGCCGATAACTTTGCGCGCCCTGCGTGCCAGGAAAAGAGAAATTGTGCCCGTGCCGCAGTAAGCGTCGAGGACAGTTTCGCGTCCGTGGAGTTCGGCGAAGTCGAGCGCGGTCTTGTAAAGAACTTCGGCCTGCGCAGTGTTGACTTGGAAAAAGGAACGCGCCGAGATGTTGAAGCGCAAGGTGCCGATTTTGTCGTGAATGGTCGGCTTGCCGTAAAGAATTTTCGTATCGCGTCCGAGGATAACGTTGTTGTGGAAAGTTTGGACGTTCTGCTGAATGCTCGTGACTTCGGGCAACTCTTTGAGGAGCGCGCGGACAAAATTTTTTTCGTCGGGAAAATTTTTCGTGGCAGTGACGAGCACGACCATGAATTCGCCGCCGCAACCGACGCGCCCCATGACGTGTCGCAGGAAGCCGCGGTGAGTGTCCTCGTCGTAAGGCGGCAGATTAAATTTTTTCGCGACGCGACGGACGGCGTTGAGGATTTTGTCGTTGAGTTCGTTTTGAATCAGGCAGGCGTTCGTGTCGATGATTTTGTGGCTGCCGCGCGCGTAACAGCCGACGAGCAAATTTTTTCCGACAGGGAACTGCATTTTGTTCCGATAACGCAGAGGATTTTCCATGCCGAGCGTGTCGAAAATTTTTACGCCGTCGAGCTTTCCGATTCGTTCAATCGCGTCGACGACCTGCTGACGTTTCCACTTGAGCTGCGCGGGATAACTCATGTGTTGAAGCTGACAGCCGCCGCAATTTTTATACAGCGGACAAAAAGGCTCCACGCGCGCCGAAGATTTTTTTATGACCTCGACGAGCCGCCCGACCGCGTAATTTTTTTTGCGCGCCTCAAGTTCGACGAGCACCTCTTCATCGGGCAACGCGCCCTCCACAAAAATTGCGAGCCCGTCAAGTTTGCCGACGCCTTCGCCGCTTGAGCCGAGCCCGTGAATTTTAATCGCCTGTGACATTTCGCATAACCCTCAAGTCTTCGTTGAGCTGAGCTTTGAGTTCTTCGGCGGACGAAAATTTTTTCTCGTCGCGCAACTTGCTGACGAAGCTGACGAAAATTTCTTCGCCGTAAATGTTCGCGCTGAAATCGTCGATAAAAACTTCCAGCCGCCGCCGAGCAACTTTGAACGTGGGGTTGTCGCCGATGTTTGCAATGCCGTTAAAATTTTTCCCGCGAACTTTGACGCGCACGATGTACGCGCCGTTGGGGAGCATGGCTCTGCGGTCGTCGAGCTCGATGTTGGCGGTGGGGAAACCGAGCTTGCGGCCGCGTCTGTCGCCGTTGACGACTTCGCCCGCGTACGTGAAATTTCTGCCGAGAAGTTCGTTTGCGGAAATCAAATCGCCCGCGGCAATCAACGCGCGAATCCTCGTGGAGCTTACAATTTTTCGCTCGACCGTGAACGCCTGACAAACTTCCGCCTTGAATCCGAAATTTTCAGCCTCGCGCAGGAGCAGACGACCGTTGCCGCGACCGAACCGACCGAACGTGTAATTCGGGCCGGTGACGACGAACGCGGGAGAAATTTTTTCTTGCAGGAGTTGCAAAAATTCTTCGGGCGATTTGCGGCTGAATTCTTTCGTGAACGGAATTTCAAGCAACACGTCGACGCCTATGTCGGAAAAAATTTCGCGGCGAAGATTTTTACTGCCGATCATCAGCGGGGCGTCTTCGGGCGCGATAATCGTCAGCGGATGATTCGAGAAGGTAAAAACAATCGACGTGCCCGAAATTTTTTTTGCGATATCGATTGCGTGACGGATAACGGCGGCGTGACCGAGATGAACTCCGTCGAACATTCCCAACGCCACCACCGGCCGCAGATATTTTTTCAGGCCGGCAAATTTTTTTATGATCTCCAAATAAAATACCTCCGAAAAAATTTTCGAGTGAAACGAAATCATTTTAGTTTGCAAGCGAGATAAAAGCAAGCGCAAAAAAAATCGGCGGTTAATTGACGCTGGCGGGGCGAAGAATTATAATCGGCGGCGGAGGCTGATTGATTTGCAAATTCGTATCGCGGGTCTCGTGCCCGAAAGTTTTGTGGACGGCGACGGAATTCGTTTCGCGATTTTTTTTCAGGGCTGCCAAAAAAATTGCGCGGGTTGCCACAATCCTCAAACCCACGATTTGAACGGCGGGCGGCTCGTCGACACGGACGAAATTATTTCCGCGATAAAAAAAAATCCGCTCTTGGACGGAATCACTTTGACGGGCGGCGAACCTTTTTTGCAAGTCGAAGCGGCCGAAGAACTCGCGCTTAACGCAAAAAATTTTGGGCTGAGCGTCTGGTGCTACACGGGCTTCACGTTCGAGGAAATAAAAAATTCCCCGCTGCTCGAAAACGTCGACGTGCTCATCGACGGAGAATTTATTTTGGATCAACGCGACTTGAACTTGCAATTTCGCGGCTCAAAAAATCAGCGCGTCATCGACGTAAAAAAATCTTTCGAGCAAAAAAAAATCGTGCTCTGGTCGGAAATCGGAGGTTGAAAAATGGAAAGGGAAATGGCCGGACATTCCGTGGGTGACGCGTTTTCGGGCCTGTTCGAGACGCCGCCCACTGACGTCATCATCGGCATGGTCGGAATTTTATTTTTCGGGCTGATGCTCGGCGCACTGATTTATTTGCCCGTCGCCGAAAAAAATTCCAAGTTGTCGCTGGAAAAATTGAGCGGCGAAATCATTTGGCGATACAAACCCGACTGGATAATTTTCGTCGTGGGTTGCGTGATTTTTTTGGGCGTGAGCTTTTTGATGGTCAGCGGGCTCCTTCGAGAGATTTAAAAATTTTTGACGCCGCGCGCGTCATTTTTTGTTTGTCGCCTGATTGAGCCACTCCTTGAGATAATCGCCGATGGCTTTTACGACCTGCGACTCGCGAATCGTGCGCACGACCTTGTAAAAATTTACGCTGCCTTTGAAAATATATTTGCCGATGAGCTCGCCGACTTTGTCCGCAATCATTCGGGCGATAACGAACAAAATTATCGAAACTTTGATTCCCAAAATCGTCAGCGCGATGCCGCCGAAGAGTGGCAACAAAAAAATCATCGCCAATTTTATCAGCAGGAAAGAAAACGCCACGGAGAACGCCGCCCGCGCCAATCGAATGAACAGCGGGGCTTTTTGTCGAATTGTTTTGCGTATGTCGTCGAAGGCAAGCCGCGGGTGACGGATCGCTTTGACCAAAAAATTTCCCGTGCGCTTGGCGTAAAACGTGAAGAATTCGCCGACCTTTTGAATGATTTTGTTTATGTCCGTCGGGATGTTCGTTATCGTCGTCATAATCATTTGCGGGTTGACGTCCGAGACGAACGAGCGCATGGAATTAAAAGCCGTGCCGAAAATCGCGGGCGGTTTGCTCATGTTCGCCACGGCGTCGGGAATCGGCAACGCGGGAATGAACGCCATGACGACGTAAAGCGTGATCGCCAAAATTCTGCCCAAAATCATTCCGAGAAAATATTTTATGACGGCGCGAGGATTTCTTTTGAACGCGGCGGGGAAGCTGCGAATTCGACGCGGGACTTTCTTTTTAACTTTGTCGATTTTTTTCTCGCGGGGTTTGGCACGTTCGTCTTCGCGGGCGAGTTGCTCCTCATTTTCCAGCTCCAGCGAACGCGATAGCCGAATCATTTTTTGGAAGGCGTCGGCGATATTTTTTTCCTGCTCTTTTTGCCGCGTCTCGACTTCCTGGTCAAACGAGCGCGTGACGTGGATCATCTTCTCGAAGGCGTTGCGCAGGTCGTTCGATTTTGTCGTCTGCATCATTCTTTGCAACGCGCGTTCCAAATCGGATTTTTTTGTCGTCTGCATCATCTTCCTCAAATTTTCTTGAAGGTCGCAAG
>CAMNFC010000007.1 GCA_946536925.1 uncultured Selenomonadales bacterium
GATTTTTCCGTCCGAAGAAAGCAGTCCTATCGCCGTTTTCGTGTACGTTTTGTCGCCGAACTCAAAGACATCTCCGCTGTCCAACGCGCCGATTGTCACGGTGCCGGCGGAAGCGTCAATCGTGACCGTTATCGTGCCCGTCGTCGATTTGGTCGTCTCGTCGGTGGTGCCGCGGCGCGTGGTGACTTCCGCGCCTTGAGCGAGAGTGACCGTGCCGTCCGTCAAGAATGCTTTGCTGTCCTCCGTGGCGATTGTCAGGGCCGAGGTACTTTGCGCGACGAAAGCCGAATCGTTTATCGTGAAAGTATTTTTTCCTGCGGTGATTATCGTCGTCGCAAGCGCGGTGTCAAAATTTTTAACAGCCGAGCCGAGCAAAACGGCCGTCAAATTTTCAAATTGGCTGCCGTCGGTGGAAGAGAGCGTGTATTTGACATCGGTGCTGTCGTAATCGATTTGGGCGATTCTGACGGTCGGATCAATCGTGCCGTTTGTTTGACCGACGACGATAGCCGAGTCGACACTGAGCCGGCTTGTCAGGTCGAGCTGATTGTTTGCGTTGAGGGAAACGATATCCGCGTACTCGCCGTTTTTGATTGCGTCGTAGGAAATCGTCCCGCCCGATATCGCGGAAGTGGGCTTATAAATTTTCGTGGGGTTGCCGTCCGAATCGAGCTGAACGAGAGTTTGATTGTCGAAAACTTGATAAGTCGTGGAGTCGATTGTGAAGATGTCGCCCGCGTTGAGGTTGCCCAAAGAAGTCCATGCGCCGTTCGTCGCCGTGGCAGTGATTGAACCGTTCGAGATGCTGATTGAAACTTTTCCGTTCTTCGGCGTGACGGAGGGCGCGTCTTTGTCCAAAGTTACAGTGCCGTTGACGAGCGTGGAAGTTTTGGCGGTCGCGTCGATCTCCAAATCGGTTGCCGTGTCGTTCGTGTAAACTTTTGCGTTGATCGTGTAAGTGCCCTTGCCCGCCAAAAAAGTCGTGGCAAAATTCGTGGTGAAGGTTGCGTCGCCGTCGTCAGCTTGAATCGTCGGAATGACATTGGCAGAGCTGAGGCTTTCGAGGACGTAACCCGTCGTCGTCGAATAATTGAGCGTGGCATATCTGTTCGCGACGCTGCTGTCGACGATGATGTTGGCACCAGTCGCGGCCGTCGCTTGGGTGAAGTCCAAAACTTTTTCGTCCGTCAACTTGATCATGTTCGACCAAGAGCTGTCGTTTGCAGGCAGAACGTAACTGCTCGTGTCGGCCGTCGTCCAAATAGCCGTGCCGCCTTTGGTCAATCCCGCCGCAAAATTTTCGTAAGAGGTTCCGTCGACTGTAAAGGTGTCGCCCGTCGCCGGCGTGAACGTCATGCTTGAGGGAATAAATTTTTCAACCGTGCCGCTTATCGTGTAAGTCGTGCCGCTCGAAGTGACGGTGATGCTAGCGGCTTTGTTCGCCTTGACGGATTTGGAGGAAAAGTCGAAGTCGTCGCTGATGACGGCGGTCACACCTTCTTCAATCGTTATGGAAGTCGGAGCCTCGAAAGTTTCGCCCAGGTCGCCCGAATATTTGCTCAAAGTGTAAGTTCCGTTGCTGAGTTCGATTTGCCCGTGATTTTTCGTCGGGGGAGTCTCGTCATTAATCAGCACGACAGATTTTGTTATGGAATCGCTGATGACGACCGCGCCGCCCGTGACAGGCAGAACGCCCAGCCAAATGCTGTCGGAGGTCGATTTCAAATCCGTGACGGTGAGCTTGCCGTCCGCGGGATTGATCGCTTTGAGCAGGAAAGAAATATCATCTGAATTTGCCGCGGTCTTGGCCAAGCCGGCCGTTGTGTATGTGAAAGTTATTCCGTCGATTGAAAATACGTCACCCGCCGTGATATCTTCAACCGTCGTCGTCGAACCGCTGATGTGAACGCTGAAGCCGTCGCCGCCGGAAAGGCTGTAAGCATTCGAGTTGACGGTCAAACTTTCGCCGGACGTGGTGATTCTGTCGACGACAATTTCCGAGCCGTCGTAGTTAACGTTGACGGATTCCGAAGCGGACATGACGAATTGACCGCCCGCCGTGATCGTTTGATTGGAATTGCCCGCGCCGTTGAAAATAATCTTGCCTTTGGACAAATCCACGAGCGTTGCATCGTCCACGCTCAAATTCGAGCCGTCGTAGTTGACTTTGTAGCCGTCGGCCGCGGTCTTGGCCGTGAAAGAATTTTCGCCCGCCGCGAGAGGAATATTTGCAAAGTCACTCGTCAAGCTGACGGGTTGAGCGTCCGCGGTGAAAGTAATTTTGCTGAGCGTCGCGGTCGCGGGAGTTTTTCCCGTCGTGTCCAAAATGTAATCGCTGCCGTCGCGTTTGAGCGTGCCGTAAATCGAATCGTTTGACGTGCCGTTGACGACGTAGGCCGAAGAGTTGGAGCTCAAAACATTTGCCGCCCTCGAATCGATTGTCAAGTTACCGTCCGCGTCCGTCTTGATTATTTCGTTCCAGCTGCTGCTGCTCAAGTTTGCAATCGGTATCGAGCCGGTGTCGTCCGTCTTGATTGTATCGCCGTTCCAAACAGTTCCGTCCGAGCGTTGAAGTCTGCCGTTGGAGAGAAGAGTATAAGTTTCGGAGCCGACCTTGAAGCTGTCGCCGGTTTTAAGCGCGCCGACCGTGGCCTGGCCGCCCGTGACTTCAACCGTGATATCCGAGCCGTTGCCGCTGATGACGCTTTCTCCGCCCGTGATTGTTTGCGTGGAATCGTTCAGAGCGATGGTGCCCGCCGTCTGATTAATCGTCGTGGCGTTGCCGATGCTCGCGGCCGCCGAATCCGTCACGTAGAACGAATCGTTGTCGCTGACGCTGAAGACCGCGCCCGAAGTCGCCGCTTTGATTGTGACATCTTTAAAATCGCTCGTGAGGCTGAGAGTTTCGCCGCCGCCGACTTGAATCGTGTTGTTCGTGTCCCAGGTGTTTGTGTCTTTCGTGATTGAGTAGCCGTTGCTCTCCTGCGTCAACTTTGCGTAACGATTTGCTCTTGCGTTGTCGAGGATGATCCAATTATCGGTCTCGCTCGTCGAGGCGGGCGGAACCGTCAAAATATTTTCGTCGTCAATCGTGGCAATGTAAAGCCAATCGTCGCCGGTGACTTTGCTGAGTTCGACGCTTGAGCCTGCGGAACCGTCAAGAAGTTTTGTGGCGGTTATCAGGCCGAGAGCTTTAACAGAAATTTCTTCCGTGCCGCCGACGATTGAAAAAGTTTCGTCTTGATCCAAAGAGCTGAGAGTTGCCTCTGTTCCGCTGACGTTGACGTCGAGTTGCAAGCCGCCGGTTTTGGCAAGGGTCGTGTCGCCGACGGTGACGGATTGAATCGAGGAAGCGGAGACAGCGATAAATCCTCCCGTCTGATTGATTGCGTCGAGGCCGCTCAAACTTGCGCCGGTCGAGGCGTCCGTTATCGAGAAGGAAGAGCCGCTCAAACTTTCAACCGTGAAAGCCGCGCCCGATTGCTCGCCCGTGATCTTCGTGTCCTTGAAGTCGCTCGTCAGGCTGAGCGTCGTGCTGTTGACGTTGATCGTGTAATTGTTGTCCCAGGCGTCGGCGTTGTCTGTCGTCGCCAAAGAGTAGCCGCCGCTCGAATAGGTGAGTTCGCCAAAGAGGCTGTCGGGTTGAGTTGTGCTGTTGACAACAAAAAGAGTATCCTGCGACGTGCCGTTGCTTATCGTTAAAACGTTGCTCGTCGGGGCGATCATTGAATGCCATTCGCGATTGTCGGCGTCAACGGACTCAAGTAGCACCGCGTTGTTGTCGCCGTCTTGAGTCGGTTTTGTCCCGCGCAGGATTTTGTTGTTGTTGAGAAGACCCGCGCCCGCGAGCGTGTAAGTTCTGGTGCCGACGGAAAAAATTTCGCCATTGTGAAGGCCGCCGATTGACGCTTCGCTGATGAGGGAATTTGTGCCCGCCGCCAAAATCAAACTTTGACCCGTGCCGGCCTTGACAGTTTTTTCATAGAGGGCAACACCGCCCGTGATTGAATCGTCCGCCGCCAACGAACCGCTGATCAAAGACGCGGAAGTCACGCCGCTGACGCCGGGCAAATTGTCTTCCGAAATGACAACGTGATAGCCGTCGTCGCTGTCGTCCGCGGTGACTTTAAATATCGTCGAGTGAGAATCTTCAATCGGCACGTTGACGAAACTTCCGCTCAAAGAAATATCTCTTACGTCATTTTCCAGATAAATATTTTGGAGCGTTCCGGTGTCGCTGTCGGTGTGGCTTAGGGTGTAAGCTTCGGATTCTTTTTTCAGCGTGCCGTAAGTTCTGTCGAAGTCCGAATTTATAAACGTCGACAACAAGGCTTTTGGGCTGGCGGGAATCGTCACGTAATTTGTGGCGGTGTCGACGGTGACCAGAGCTTTCCATTCCGAAGAAGAAGACGTGAGGCTGGCCGTCGTTACTGTATCGGACGAGCCGCTCAAAAGACTGTAGCCGCCCGAAGAATCGCCTTTGACAAAACCCGCGCCTTTGACGGAATATTGGACAGCGGAGCCGGTCGTGCCGTAGGAGAAAATATCGCCGTCTTCGTAGCTCAAACCACCGAGGGTCGCCGCGCCGTTTGAATCGATTGTAAAAGTTATGCCGTTGCCGTCGTCGACGCTGTAAGTTTTTCCGTCGAAAGTAAACGCGTCGTCTTTTGTGCCCGTGACGGTAACGGTCGTGCCGCTCAAAGAAATTGTCACGTGATCATCATCTGCGGCGGTGACAACGAGCGACTTATTGTTAATCAGAATCGTTTGAGCTGTTTGAGCGATGATGGTTCCGCCCGTCAAAGTGATTTTCTTCGCGCCGTTGATTATCGGCTTGCTGTTCGTGAAGCTGACGCTGAAATTATCCGGGCTTTCCGTGACGATAAAAGTCGCGCCCGTGTCCGTGGCTATGGTCGTGTTGAGTCCGAGGCCGGAGGCGATTGTCGTCGATGAGCCGCCCGTCAGAGAAATTGTGCTGACGCCGTCGCTGAAGGTGCCCGCGCCTGTTAACGAACTCAAAGTATAATTTCTTTCGCCGTCGGCGTTCAAAATAGCGTAGCCCGTCGTGGGATTTGTCGCGCTGTCGAAAACCGCGGCGGTTCGGGTGTTCGTCGTGCCGATCTCAAGAACTTTATCATCGGGAGTGATCAACAAAGCACCTTCTGCGCCGAGCGTGACGGAAGCCGTTGATTGACCGGCATAATTCACTTGAATTTTATAATCGCCGTCTTGAGTCTTTTCTACCAGACCCGCGGCCGCCAAAGTGTAATTGCTCGTGCCGTCCGCCGTGGTGACGGAAAAATTTTCGCTCAAGTCCACGTCGCCCACGACCACGGAGCTGTTTGTCTTCGTCAAAGTTATTCCGTCCGTGCCGCCGTAGCCCGAAATTGAATAGCCGTTATCCGAATCGCTCGCCTCAAGCGTTTGATCCGAATCGGCGGTCATGAGCGTGCCGCTTCCCAAGCTGACAGATTGTGCGCCGTCGACAGAAACCCCGCCGCCGGTCACCGAGCCGAACGTGAAAGAATTTATGCTGTCGGTGGAAGCAAAAGTCGTGCCATAAGCGGTGATTGGAACGCCGACGATTTCAGCGTTGAACTGAACAGAGCCGAGCGTTTTCATGTCGTCTTCTGTAATCGTTATGGAAGAAAAATGTTTATTGTAACCCGTGTACTCGCCTACGGTAATTTCTTCTTCTTTCAAACCTTCAAGCACATAATAAATGTTGTCGTCAGAGTCTTTCTTTTTGAGGAACGTGCCGAAGCTTATCAAGTCCTGTTTTACGCTATCGTAAATACCGATGGATCCGTCGTCGCCCAGAGCCTCAATAAGATCGCTGAAGACAAGTTTGCCGTCCGTAATGAGGTAAGCTTTTGTGAAATAGCCCGAAGAGAGAGCCAAATCGTCCGGCGAAATTTCTGTGGTAGAACTGATAATTCCTTTGCTCCATTGGATGCCTTCGCCCGCCGAGTCATATGTCAGGCGCAACGGCCCCATGGTATATTTGACGGTTTCACCGGATATCGCGCGAGTAAAGCTGTCGCCGTTTTCCAGCCCCGATATAAAAAATTCTTTAGTCGTGTTGTCGACCACAAAGGTGACGGTGCCGGCGTTTACTGTATAATATTCGGTAACTCCGTTATTGGTATAATGTATGTAATCGTCGTTGGAATCAGTATCGCATTCAAAATAGGTTTTGCCGTCTTGCATGTAAAAAGAAAGGGTATTGGTTCCTGATTTAGATATCGGGTCATAACAAAAATTTCCAAATTTTAAGTTTAGAATCCGATAACTTGAAGTCATAGTAACGTTAATCGGATCTAAACTTGTACTTTGAGTGAGTAACATGGATATACTGGAATTACTCCCCGATTGGACATTTATAGTGGGACCATTTTTGCTTAATGTAACATCTTGACCGCTTTTATAAGATTCAAACGTGCCGTTGCCGGGCAACAAAGTGACGGCAGCGTAATCACTCCCTTGCTTTAAGTCGGAAACGGTGCCCGATACAACGGCGAGGCTCATTTCGTCGTCACTGAAAGCAATTCTTGCCGTGCCGCTCAAAGTCATGCTGTAGCTCGTTAAATTGGAGGAAGAATCTGTGATAGTGTATGTCACGGAGGCGTTCGCCGTGAGGGTCATGGCCTTGCTAATGTCATTGCTCAGGGGATTGCCGCTCGGCGGCGTGGACGAAACGCCCGTGACCGTGAAGGTTGTCCCGCTGGAAGTGTCAGTGTAATAATAAGTGCCGCTCGAACCCGACCAGCTGTTGTTGCCGAAGCGTTGCAGATCGAAAGTGAATTCATTCATAATAAAGTTGTCTCCTTTCCGAGATTAGGGATTGTCAAGCGCAAAGCAAGAGAAAATCTCCGCAAGTTCATTCATTGATCCCGCCTCCCAAAAAATTAATCGAACAAACCCACCGACCGTCGACGCCGCGGCTTCCTTGTCGATTTAAATTTTTACTGTACAAATTATATCGTTTCTATCGGGGATTTAAATTAATTGTTCGTTAAAAAAACCGAACACCGCGTGGGAATGTTCGGTCTTTTTGCAGGGCTTTTCGTCTACTTGAGCATGGCAAGCATGGTGCCGGCCGCGACCGCCGTGCCGATAACGCCGGCGACGTTGGGTCCCATGGCGTGCATTAAAAGATAGTTGCCGGGTTTGGCCTTCATGCCGACGAGTTGAGAGACGCGAGCCGCCATTGGGACGGCAGAGACGCCCGCCGAGCCGATGAGCGGATTAATCGCGCCGCCCGTGAACTTGCACATAATTTTTCCGAAAATCAAACCGCCGGCCGTGCCGCCCATGAAAGCCACGAGTCCGAGGCCGATGATAAGCAGCGTGTCCGTGCGAAGGAAACTTTCCGCGCTCATGGTCATTCCGGTGCCCGTGCCGAGAAAAATCGTGACGATGTTAATTAAAGCGTTCTGCGCGGTGTCGGAAAGTCTGTCGGTGACGCCCGATTCTCTGAAAAGATTTCCGAGCATCAAGCAGCCCAAAAGTGCGGCGATAGGCGGAAGGAGCAAGCTGATAAAAATCGTGGAAACGATCGGGAAGACGACGCGCTCAAACTTTGTGACTGGCCGTAGCTCCTTCATGACGATTTCGCGTTCCTTTTGCGTGGTCATCAGTTTCATAATCGGCGGTTGAATCAAAGGAACGAGCGACATGTAAGAGTAAGCCGCCACCGCGATTGCTCCCAAAAGATGAGGTGCAAGTTTCGTGGAAAGATAAATGGACGTGGGGCCGTCCGCGCCGCCGATGATTCCGATTGCCGCCGCCTCATGAACGTCAAAGCCAACGAGCATTGCTCCGCCCAGCGCGACGAACACACCGATTTGAGCGGCCGCACCCAAAAGCAAAGTCGACGGTCGAGCAAGCAGCGGGCTGAAGTCGGTCATTGCGCCGATACCCAAAAAAATCAGCGGCGGAAAAATTTCGTAGGTGATGCCGTAGTTGATCGCCTTCATGACGTTCATTTCTTCGCCGAAAAATCCCGTGTTCGGAAAATTCGCCAGGATACAACCAAAAGCAATCGGCCCCAAAAGGAGCGGCTCAAATTCTTTGACGAAGGCCATGTACAAGAGCACGAGCCCGACGAGAATCATAATGCCGTTGCCCATGGTGAAGGCCGAAAAGCCACTGTCATTCCAAACCGCCTGGAGCGACACGCTGAATGCATTTAAAGCTTCCAAAAAATATCACTCCTTTTACTTTCGCTGCAGGTTGTTGAATTTGGCGGAGGCTCTCCACGGCGTGCCCTCGTGATTGAGGATGTGGACGGCCTTGACTTGTCCCGCGAAACCGTAAGCCGCGATTGCCGCCGAAATTGCCGCGATGACTTCGGGATTGATTCCCTCTTCGACGGCGGGCGCGACGGGTGCCGGTGATGACGATTTGACTGCCACGAGCGGTTCGTCTTCTTCGGCGACTTCGGGTTTGGGTTTTTCTTTTGTCGGGTCAAAGAAGTGAATCAACTTGATCAGATAAATCAGTGCCACGAGCACGATGAAAACGACCGTCATGTTTATCAGCATGATAATCAGCGGGTTGGTCGTTACCGGAGAATGTTCCATGAAAAAAATCACCTCGGTTGATATTTGCAAAGCTTAGCGCATTATAAATCTTCGCGCGAAAAAAATAAAGAATTATTCTGCACAATAATTCCACTCGCCCGCAAAAAATCCTTTACAAAAAAAATTTTCGTCGTCCAAAAAAAATTTCGTCGCTGAAAAAATTTTCGTCGTCCAAAAAAATTTTTCGGGCAAAAAAAATTCCGCCGATCTTTCGACGGGTTGAACAAAGGAAAAATATTTTTCACTCGACAATTTCAAACGTGAACGACTCAGCCGAGGACTTCGAGCAAGTCGTCTGCGCCCGCTTTGACATCGCCGGTCTTGAGCGGACGAACCGTGCCGTAAGCGGAAGAGTTGGTGACGATTAGCGGCGTGGTGACAGGATAGCCTGCCTTGTGGATAGCGTCGATATCGAAGGTGACCAAGAGGTCGCCGCGTTTGACGTCTTGGCCGTCGGTGACGTGGACTTCGAAGTTTTCGCCGTTGAGCTTGACGGTGTCGATACCGATGTGCATGAGGAGTTCTGCGCCGCCGGGCGTGACCATACCGATAGCGTGTTTGGTCGGGAAGATGAGAGTGATTTTGCCGTCGCAAGGAGCCAGAAGTTTTCCTTCGGTGGGCTCGACAGCAACGCCGTCACCCATGGCGCGCGAAGCAAATCCGTCGTCGGGGACTTCGTTCATAAGCATCATGCGGCCGGTGAGGTGTGCGCCGAAAGTTTCATCGGGCATTTTGGGTTTTTCTTCTTCCGCCGCAGAGGATCCGCCGCCGCCGCTTGCACCTTCGAGGATCGAGCGATCAATCTTGCCGGCGCGAATGTCTTCAACGAATTCTTCAAAGTTGGCCTTGACGATTGTGACGCTGGGGCCGTAGATAACTTGGATTGCGTTGCCTTTGATGACGACGCCGCCCGCGCCCGTGGACTTGAGGATAGCTTCGTTGACTTTGGAGCCGTCAACCAAGGTCAAGCGCAGACGAGTTGCGCAGCAGTCAATTTCCGTGACGTTATCGACGCCGCCGACGCCGCTCAAAATGGTTGCGGATTTTTGTTGGTCGGGCGTGAGGTTTGCGATAGCCGCACTTGCTGCGCCGCCGGCCACACCGACGCCCGTAGCTTTGCGGTATTCGTCTTTGGAAACCATCTTCATTTCTTCATCGTCAGCCTCGCGACCGGGTGTCTTCAAATCCCACTTCATGATGAAGAATTTAAACGTTACGAAGTAGAGGACAGCGTACACCGCGAAGACCGGCAACATCATCATCCAATTTGTTTTGGCCTGGCCGGGCAGGACGCCGTAAAGGATAAAGTCAATCAAACCGTCGGAGAAGGTGGTGCCCATTGCGATTCCGAGGATATGACACGTCGCGAAGGAGAGACCCGCGTAGAAAACGTGAATCATGAAGAGTTCTTTGGCGAGGAAGAGGAAGGTGAACTCGATAGGCTCGGTGATACCCGTGAGGAACGAAGTCAAGCCGACGGAGAACAAAAGTGAACCTGCCGCTTTTTTCTTTTCGGGACGAGCGCAAGTGTACATCGCGAACGCCGCCGCGGGAAGACCGGCCATCATGAACGGGAACTTGCCCATGAGGAATCGAGCCGCGTCAACGGAGAAATGCTCCGTGTTGGGTGAGGCCAATTCCGCGAAGAAAATATTTTGCGCGCCCATGACCGTTTGGCCGTCGATAACAGCAGTACCGCCAAGGCCTGTCTGCCAGAAAGGAAGATAGAAAATGTGGTGCAGTCCGAACGGAATCAGCGCGCGTTCGCAGCAACCGAAGAAGAAGGTGCCGAAGTATCCCGAAGCTTGGACGACGCCGCCGAGAGCGAAAATGCCCGTCTGAATGAACGGCCAGACGAAATACATGATGACGCCGGTGACGATACCGAAAATCATACAAGATATCGGGACGAAGCGGGTGCCGCCGAAAAACGAAAACGCGGGCGGAAGTTGGGTTTTATAAAAACGGTTGCACAATTCCGCGCCGACCAAACCCGTGACGATACCTGCGAAAACACCCATCTGCAACGTGGTGATACCAAGGACTGTGGTTATCGCGCCTTCTTTGACGCTGGGGTCAATCGAGCCGTCCGTGTGAATGGAGCCGTCGAGCCCGAGGAAGACGTGAATTGTTGTGAGCATAACAAGATAAAAAATTGCTGCGCCAAGGACGGCGATACCTTTTTCTTTTTTCGCCATACCGAGAGCAACCGCCAGCGCGAAGATCAACGGCAGGTTGCCGAAGATTGCGCCGCCGACGTTGGAAAGGATCAACATGAAACTGAACAGCGCACTGCCGGGGTGAAGAGCACTCTCCAAGCCGTAAGCCGCGATAGTCGTCGGGTTCGAGAACGAGGCACCGATACCCAACAGGACGCCCGCGAACGGCAACACGGCAATCGGCAGGAACAAAGACTTACCGATTTGTTGCGCTACGGCAAATGCCGAACCGCCTCCGTCACTCATTCAAAAAACCTCCTTAACTTTGTGACAAAAAAATTTCTTCGAGTGAAAAGATATCTCTCTCGCAAAAGGAGGATGACCCGTTGAGCCTCCTCCTTTTTTGCGAGATATTTTTAAAAATTATACACGCCGCGCGCGGCTTTGTCTACCGATTGTTCAAAATATTTTGCACTAACGGCAACGATAACGGAAGTGCCGGCCGTTATTATCCTGCGTCGTCTCGTAAAGATTGGGGAAATCCGCCACGAAATCGCGCAGTTGATTGTAGCCGAAATCTTTTATCCCGAAGCCGAGATTTTTATTTTTTATCGCTTGCCCCGCGTAATTGAGCGTGGAAAAACCGGCCGCGTCGCCGTGAGCCGTCGCTGATTCTCGCAAGATGTCATGAATCTGTTGGAATTTTTTTTTCGGCTGACGAAGACCGTTTTGTCCGCACATGATGAATCGTTCCTGCAAAGACATTTTCGGCGCGGTTATCGGCACGACTTTTGACGACGGGGCAACTTGAGTTTTGGCGGCGATTTTTTTGTTCTCGTCGAACAGCGACAGTTGGACGGAAGATTTTTTTTCGGCGGAAGATTTTTTTGCGGGCGGCGGCTCGGCAGATAAAATTTTTTCGGGCGCGTCCAAGTCGATAAATTCGTGGCAGGCGTTTCGAAAAGCCGCGGAAGCGTTCGCGTTGCCCAAGCCGATAACTTTCATGCCGCCCTCGCGCAGACGAATGACAAGAGGCGTGAAGTCGCTGTCGTTGCTCACCAGCGCGAAAATTTCTGCGCGGCCGCCGTGGAGCACGTCCATTGCGTCAATCGTCAAAGAAAGATCGGTTGCGTTCTTGCCCGCGGCGAAATCAGGTTGTTGGACGGCGCGAAGAGAAAAATTTAAAATGCAATCGTTCCAGCCGTGCAAAGAAAGTTTTTCCCAGTTGCCGTAAATCCGTCTGATAAAAATTTCTCCGCGGCTTTCGAGCGTGTCAATGATTTGCTTGCCGAATTTGGCCGAGATGTTGTCTGCGTCGATAAAGAGCGCGATTTTTTTCAATAACACTCGACCTCGCGGATTGCGCCGAATTGAATGAAGTCGCCGGCTTTGACGGGGTCGCCCTCGGTGACGGCAAGCTCCACGGCTTTAAGATTTTCGGGGGCGATTTGGATTCTTTCGGCTCCGTATTCTTCTTTGATTTTTTTCCAAAGATTTTTCCGCGAAGTTTTGGTGTCCTTGTAGACGGCGCGGTTGTAAAAGATGTTCATGGACGCTTCGCTTTTTTGGGCGTCGCAGTTGAAGAAAATGAAAACTTTTCCGGGTTTTGCCATAACATGAAAACTCCCTTCAAAAATTTTGGCACCGCCGCATTATAACCAATTTCCCGCGCGTTCGCAAATAAAACTTTTTTTGGCGTGATGTGTTCCGTCGGGACACCCGTTTTAAATTTCTTCGTGCTAAAATTTGCCGCGCAGAAAATTTTTTTGGGAGGGGAAATTTTTATGGCTGACGAAAAAGCTGTCGTGCTCAATTCGCGAGACGCTTTCGAGAGCGAACACATGCCAAGAAGTTTTAAAAGTTGGTTGAAACTTTACGGTTCTATCGGAATGTTAATCTGTGTTCCTTTGAGTATGCTCGGTGATCACGGCGAATTTGCAAGCGTTATGATTGTCTTTTTGTTATTGCTGGCGATTGTCTTCGGCATGATGATTTTCGTTTCAAGAATGCGCAACCGCGGAAGTGTTGAAAAAGCCGTGGAAGAGATTCGCTCAAAAAAATTCAAGCTCGGCGACACCTTAACCGTCGACGAAATTTTTGATAAAACTCAAGCCGATTCTTCACGAGTTTATTTTGCTTTGGTGACGGTCGAGCGCGAAGGCGATAAAATTTTTGCGACTTATGACGATGTTCGCTACGAAATAATTTTGAACGGCGACGGAACTTTTTCTGTCGCGGGGAAAAATTCTTCAGACCCTGACAAAAAATTTTACGACAAAATCCGTGAGGGCACGCCGATAATCGCTTTCGGGTTGCAACAAGTTTTCGGCGTGAAGTGAAAAAATTTTTGCCGCACAAGCCGTGCGGTTTTTTTATTTGACTTTGAGCGCGATTTATGATTTATTCTTGGCGACGAGGTGAATTTTATGACAGAAAAAAATTTGCTTGAACTTTTGCGCGAATATAAATCGGGCGGTTTGACGGAGGAAAAAATTTTGGCGGAGGTAAAAAAATTTTCGTTGGCTACGGAGAGTTTCGGGTTTGCCAGCGTCGACCACGGCCGCGAACTTCGCCAAGGTTTCCCCGAAGTCGTTTATTCGCCCGGCAAAACCAAAGAGCAACTCAAAATTATTTTCAAAGATCTTTATGAGCGTTGCGAAGGGAATTTGATTGCAAGCCGCGCAAGTCGTGAGCAATTTGATTTTTTGCGCGGAGAAATTCCCGAAGCAGTTTTCGACGAGACAGCTCGAATGATTTACGTTGACCGCGACAAAACTTATGTTCGCGACGAGGACAAGAAGATTTTAATTGTGACGGCGGGGACTTCTGATGTACCCGTGGCCGAGGAAGCCAGATTGACCGCTTATCTTTGGGGCAACGCCGTTTCCACCTGCTACGATTGCGGGGTTGCGGGCATTCATCGGCTTTTGGCTCACATGGACGAAATTATTTCTGCCAACGTGATAATTGTCGTGGCGGGAATGGAAGGTGCGCTGGCCTCGGTCGTGGGCGGGCTGACAAATCGTCCTGTTATCGCCGTGCCAACTTCCGTCGGTTACGGTGCCTCGTTCAAAGGTCTGGCCGCTCTTTTGGCCATGTTGAATTCTTGTGCTTCGGGCGTGGCCGTCGTCAACATCGATAACGGTTTCGGCGCGGGCGTCTTGGCTTCCAAAATCAATTCTTCTGTCTGAAAATTTTTTCTTCAGCTTGAAAATTCTCCTGCCGCGTGATAAACTTTTCCCGTGCGGTTGTAGCTCAGCCGGACAGAGCAGCTGCCTCCTAAGCAGCAGGTCGCGCGTTCGAATCGCGCCAATCGCACCAGCAATGAAATTTCAGCTCTTCTCAATTGAAGGGCTTTTTGTGTACGCGGGAGAGGAGAAATTTTTATGAGCGGGAGGAAAATTTTCATGACTTTTTTGGCGGTGGCGGCGGCCGTGGCAATCGGAACCTATTTTTATTTCACGCCGAAAAATATTTCCGCCAAACCAACTTTCAACGCGCCTCTTCCCGAAGAAATCGTTCAACAAAATTTTAAATCACCCGACGAAGCAGAAATTTATCTGGCGGGCGGCTGTTTTTGGGGCACGGAATTTTTGATGCGCAACGTCCCCGGCGTCACCAGCGTTGAAGTCGGCTACGCCAACGGCCCGACGCGCAACCCCACTTATCACGAGGTTTGCAACGACGCAGGCCACGCCGAATCCGCCCACGTCATCTATAACCCCGACGTCGTCCCACTGAAAAAACTTTTGGACATTTACTTTCAATCGATCGACCCGACGCTCGTCAATCAGCAGGGCAACGACCGCGGCATTCAATATCGCACGGGAATTTATTTCAGCGACGAGGCCGACGAAGAAATTATCCGCGAGTCTCTGAAAAATTTGCAGAGAAATTTTTTTAACGCGATTGTCGTCGAGTGCGCCCCGATTAAAAATTTTTATCGCGCGGAAGAAGAGCATCAAGAATATCTCTACAAAAATCCCAACGGCTATTGCCACATCTCGCGCAGCTTCATCAATGAGCAGGCAAAAGAAAAAGCCGCCGAAAATTTCCCCGACAAAAATTTTTCGCGCGACAGAATTTATGGCAAGCCCGACAAAAAAGTTTTGGAAAGTTTGAGCGACATGCAACGCTCCGTCACTCAAGAGGCCGCGACCGAGCCGCCTTACAAAAACGAATACAACGAGGAGACCCGCGAAGGAATTTACGTCGACGTGACAAACGGTCAACCGCTTTTCGTCTCCACGGACAAATTTGATTCGGGTTGCGGCTGGCCGGCTTTCTCCAAACCCATTGACAAAAATTTTCTCGTCGAGCGCAAAGATTTTTCTTTCGGCATGGAACGGATTGAAGTCCGCGCCAAAGCCAGCGGTGCTCATCTCGGTCACGTTTTCGACGACGGCCCGAAAAATCTTGGCGGCTTGAGATATTGCATCAACAGCGCGTCGCTCAGATTTATTCGCCGCGAAAAAATGGCGGAAGAAGGCTACGGCGATTGGCTCGACCTGTTCAAAAATTAATTCGCAAAAAAAAATCCCGTCGAAAAAAATCGGCGGGAAATTTTTTATTTGAGAAGATTTTTATTTTTGCTGATTGCCTCGCCGATCAACATTTTTCCGCGGATGTCGGGGTGAATTCCGTCGATTGAAAAGTCGCGGCTCATTTTGCCCTGCGCGTCATAAAAATACGGCTCGATGTCGATGAAAAATTCTTGTCGGCGAATGTACTCGTTTATCCGCTGAAGTTTTGCGTGCCAATCGGGGTCGGTGGGCGTGTGAAAAGCTTTTTGTAAATTTTCGGGGTTGATCGGCATGAGCGTCAAAAAAATCGGGCGGATATCGTTTTGCAGACAAAGTTTGTTTATGCCGGCCAAATCGGCGATAACGTCTTCGGCGGAGATGGAAGCGTCGCGCAAACAGTTCGCGCCCGTCGAGACGATTAAATTTTTCGGCTTGACTTTGAGGACGTCCTGATTGAATCGTTCGAGCGTCGTGCGTGAGGTGTCGCCGCTCCTCGACAAATTCACAACGGGAAAGTCGATGTAAGTTTCGTAGCTGTATTGCAAAGCCCGCGGGGAATAGCTGACCGCGCCGCCGCCGTGAGAAATGCTGTCACCCAAAACCGCCACGTCGACGCCGCCCGTGTAATCGGGGACGATAAATTTTTCGCTGTTCGACCAGGTGCCAATCGGTTTGTTGTTCCCGTCCAGAGCCCGCACGCGCCAATAATATGCTCCGGCGTAAGGTCGGCCGTGTTCGTCGTAGCAGCTGGCCACGTCCTCGGAAATCATGCGCCAAACGCCGTCCGCGCTCGGCTCCACGTCGTTTTCAACTTCGGGCGGATGAGTGAGCATTTCAATTTCATATTTGGCCGCGCTGTTCAACGGAATCCAATCGAACACGTGATAAATCGGTTGCGGCAAATAATCCATGAAGTCAAAATTATTTATCAGCGGACAGTTCGGAAAAGTTTTGCCCGCGTCGAGGAAAATTTTTTCCGCCTTGCAAAATTCTCCGATAGGCTCGTGATTCAAACCCAAAGCTCGCGCCCGCCAATAAACTTCTTTCCTGTTCGCGAAGGCTCGAAGGTCAGCCTGGTAACCGTTCGTGAAAACTTTGCGCGTGTTGAAAAGATCGTGGCTCTTGGAAAGCTCGATTCCGCCTTCGACTTCGGGCGGCGCGTCCAAAATTTCAAGCTCGTAGCAAACGGCGTTGGGGACGGTGTGCCACACGAGGAACGGCATCAAGCTGGCGGGATTTTTTTTGTCGTAATGATAAATGCTCACGGGGCTCGGCGGCGTCGGGAAGTTCGGATTCGGATAAATTTTTTCTGAGCGGAAAATTTCCCCGAAAAGCCCGCGAGCCGTGATGAAATAAAAAGTCGGAATCGGAGCGCGCGGCACGATGTAAGCGGCCGAACGAGTCTCCTCTTCCTTGAAGATGTGGAACGGCGGCGAATCTTCAACCAAACCTGTCGTCGGGCTGACTGTCGTGATTTTGTAGACGCAAGGATAGGGCAACGGCTTCCAGCGCATCAAAATATCGTCGCCCTGCTGAGAAAAAGTCACGTCGAGTTCGCGCCCGTTGAGTTGGAGCACGTCCGTTTTCTCGACGATGTACATTCCGAAGATCACAAAGAAAGTCATCAGCGCGGCGATGATGGCGAACGTCAAAAAATTTTTCATGTGAGATAACTCCGTTTCAAGGAGCCGCTGCCGTCAAAACGTTCAAATTTTCTTGCGCGTCGACAGAAAATTTCACGCCGCCGGCCTCGGTCGTCCCCGAAGAATTTTCCGCCGTCAGCTCGTTCATCAAAGTTTGCGGGTTGACATCGGGCGCGATTGTCTTCACGAACGCCGTCATCAACCAAATCGTGAAAATGGATTCGTCACCGTTTTCGGGCGTCGTGTAATAAAAACTCAACGCTTGAAATTTTCCGTCCGCGGCCAGGCTCCCGACGAGTGCCGTGCGATAGTCGCCGAAAACTCTGGTGAACGTCGCGCCGATAATTTTTTCCTCTTTGATCAGAAAAAGATGTTCCATGGCGGAAATATCGTCGTTGCCCGTCGCCGCTTTGAGGATTTGAGTGATTCGCGCGTTGAAAATTTTTTTGAAAGTTTCGGCGTCGAGGTTGAGCGTGGCGGACGATTGGATTTGCCCGGCGTCGAAAAAAATTTTGTCGAGTTGCGGGCGCGTGAATTCGGCGGCTTCGACCTGCGCGGCGAACGAGAGCAAGACAATCAGCGTCGCAAAAATTTTTTTCATGTCAATTACCTTTGGCGGCCAGATAATTTTCCAAAATTGTTCTCTTGGAAATTTTTCCCGTGGACGTGCGCGGGATTTCGTCGAGCCTGTGAAATTCGCGGGGGACTTTGTAGAGCGCGAGATTTTTCTGCAAAAATTTTTTCAGCTCGCGAGTGTCGACGTTCGCGCCGTCTTGAACTTCAAAAAAGCACGCGCCGACTTGTCCGCGCAGTTTGTCGTCGACGCCGATAACCGCCGCGTCTTTTATGCCGGCAAAACGATAGACGACCTCTTCGACCTCGCGGGGATAAATATTTTCGCCCATGCTGATGATCATTTCTTTGATTCGATTGACGATGTAATAATATCCGTCCTCATCGACCTTGCCGACGTCGCCGGTGTGGAGCCAGCCGTCCGCGTCGAGAGCTTCGGCCGTAGCTTTAGGATTATTCCAATAACCGAGCATGACTTGTCCGCCGCGCACCAAAACTTCGCCGACTTCACCTTGAGCAACATCTTTTCCGTCTTCGTCGACCAAACGAACTTCCGTGCCGGCGAGAAGTTTTCCGCAAGAGCCTTGACGTTCTTCACCGTGCGTGGTCAAAAAAACAGCGGGCGAGGCTTCCGACAGGCCGTAACCTTCAGCAATCGGTGCGCCAAATTTTTTCTTGAACTCGTCGACGATTTTGTCGGGAAGAGTCGTGCCGCCGCTCATAAAAAATCTGACGGATTTAAAATCTTCGGGCTTGGCAAGTCCCGTGACGAGTTTGAAGATGGAAGGCACCGCGATGATGTCGGTTATCTTTTGCTCGCGAACCATATCGACCATATCTTTTGGTTTGAAGACGCGCATGACGTGAGCGGCCGCCCCGCGATAAAAAGTGTTGAGCACGGAGCACGTCCACTCGAAGCAGTGATACATCGGCAGGACGCACAAAACTTTGCAATCGCTTTGACATTTGAAAACTTCGCACTGCCTTGTGTTGCAGACGAGATTTTTGTGGGAGAGAATCGCGCCTTTGGGGTTGCCGGTCGTGCCCGAAGTGTAAATTATGACGGCGGGATTGTTTTCGTCGAAGTCGTCGGGAAGATCGGGTGCGTCGGGAAAAATTTCGTCGCCGAAGGTCGCGATGTCATATTGAACGGAAGAAATTTTTTCCTCGAAGTTGAGCGGCTCATACGTCAGAAGATGTTCGACGCCGGCGTCTTGAAGGATGTAAGCTGTCTCGCGCGGGCTGAGCTGAAAATTTATCGGGACGTTGATTGCGCCCAAGGAAGTCACGCCGAAGTAAGCGTAAATGAATTCCGCGCTGTTGCGAGAAAAAATTCCGACGCGATCGCCGCGACGAACGCCCAAACTCCAAAGTCGGTTGCGATATCTTTTTATGCCGTCTTTGAGCTCGGCGTAAGTTATGTGCCGCCCCTCGTCGACGATAGCGATTGAATCCTCGCGACCGTTGTTTATAATTTCATGAACCAACAAAATAATTACGCTCCTTTCGGTGCCAAAGATTTTCTGTAGCTGACACACTCAAAAAATTTTTCGACGCTTGAATTTATGACGAGTTCGGCGGGGAAATTATTTTCCGCCAAAATTTTTTGACTGAGTTCGTGATTGCCGACGTCTTGAGCGATGTGCGCGTCCGAGCCTATGATAATTTTCGTGCCGTATTTTTTGCACGCCGCCAACATAATTTTTGCGTTGTCCGCCGAGCCCGCGCGATGTCCCGTCGGCAAATACGAGCTGTTGTTCACCTCAAGCAGGACGTGATTGTCTTTTGCTGCGCGGGCGATTTTTTCCAAGTCTGCGGGGAATTGCGGGTTGTCGGGGTGACCGATTATCGCGACGTGCGGATTTCTCATCGCGCCGAGGAGAGCCGCCGTGTTTTCTTCCACGCTGCCGGGCTCGATGCATTCTTTGTGCAGGCTGGCGATGGCGTAATCAATTTTTTTCAAAATTTGCGCGGGGAGATCGGTGCTGCCCGAAAAGTCGATTATGTTCAACTCCGCGCCCATGGCAATTTTTATTCCGTCGAGCTCGCGGGGAATCACTTTGAAATTTAAAAAATAAAACGGATGAATCGAACCGGGAACACTCGGCGCGTGATCGGCGAAACCGACGAGCTCCAAATTTTTTTTTCGAGCCGCCGCGACGCATTCGCCGAACGTGCTGTAAGCGTGAATGCTGGCCGTGGTGTGGACGTGAACATCGAGGATATCTTTCATAAAAAATTTTCCGCTCCTTTCGCCGCGATTATAACATAAAATTTTTCTCGTGCAAAAAAAAATCCCCGCGCTTGACGGGGAAAAAAATTTTTTTACAACATTACTTGTCCGAAATAAACCATGCAACCCATAATCAAAATGAACGGCAGATAAACTTTGACGGCGAACTTCATGATTTGGGATTCGACGCCGAAAGCACCCACGGCCGCCGCGCCGATCGCGATTGATTGGGGCGAGATGACTTTTCCGACGCAAGAGCCCGAAGCGTTGGCCGCAGCAATCCACGCTTGAGCAGTTTCATTCAGACCGATAGCCACGGCCGCGTCGACTTGCAACTTGCTCAAAAGGACGCAGCTTGACGTAGCCGAGCCGGTGATGAACGCGCCGATTGAACCGATTACGGGCGCGATGAACGGATAGAAAGTTCCCGTGGCGGCGACCGTCGTCGTGGCGATTGCCATTGTCATTCCGCTGTAGCCCATGATTCGAGCCGTGGCGATGATGGTAATGATCGTTATGAACGTCGGGATCAAAGTTTTGAGCGTGCGATTGAGGACGCTTGCCATGTCTCCAACCGTAGCTTTGTTGACGAAGCCGGCGATGACTGCGGAGACGAAAAGGATCGTCGGAGTCGTTATCCATTGGAAAGACGTTGGCGCAGCGTCCGGCCCAGTGTAAATCATAACTTTTGTGACGACGGTCTTCAAGACGGCAGCAACGGCCGGCACGGAACAGATGACCAAGAAAACGAAGATAAGCAAGAAGACCAGCCACGCACGCACGGCCTCGCCGAACGTGATTGAAAAGTTTTCGTCGTAATCGTCAATCTCGTATTCGGGATCTTTGACGGGAAATTTTTTTGCATAGACGACCAAGGCAGCCATGGCACACACAGCACCGCCGATGCCTGCCAAGTCCGCGCCCATTGTTGAGGCTCCGATTACCGAGGGTATGCAGAAACCAAATCCGCCGATGAGACAGGCGGGAATCATTCCTCTTAAAGCTTTCATTCCGTCGAAGGCAATGAGCATGATGAACGGCATTAAAATTACCATCGCGCTCAGTTGCAACGTGGTGTACGTGGCGATTTGCAGCGCGTCAAAATTCGTGAGCTTGGCCAAAGTCGACAGAGGCAGCCCGACCGAACCGAACGAGCTCATTGCGGCGTTGGAGACCAAGCAGGCGATGACGGCAGTCACGGGTTTGACGCCGACGGTAACCAACATGCTCGCGCCGATTGCAACCGCCGTGCCAAAACCGCTCATGCATTCCAAAAAGGCACCGAAGCCCCACGCGATGATGAGGATCAGCATGCGTTTGTCGGTCGAGACGGAAGAGAGCATGTCTTTGATTTTTTCCATGCCGCCCGTGTGCACCGTCAAGTTGTAGGCAAAGATCGCCGACACGATGACGCCCAGGATCGGCCATATCGCCATGAGCGCGCCTTCAAGCGTTCCGGTCATCACGTCGGTCAGCGGCATTTCAAAACATTGCCACGCTATGAGAAAAGAGATGATCAGCGCGACGGGGCACGCCTTCCACGCTGGCATTTTCAAAACACTCAGCGCGATGATCAGCCATAGGATTGGAGCCAACCCTTGAATAAACAATGTGCTCATTCCTTTCAAAACTTTTTATCACTAACCTTTGAGAGTATCCAAAATTTTTTTCATGTCGTCGGGAAGCGGTGCCGTGAAAAATTTTTTCTCGCCCGTCGACGGATGAATCAAGCTCAGCGTGTGAGAGTGAAGAGCTTGCCCCGCGATGTCGAAAAAATTTTTTCGCGACGAATATTTTTTGTCGCCCAAGAGCGGATGACCGATGGCCGCCATGTGCACGCGGATTTGGTGCGTCCTGCCCGTTTGAAGTTTGCATTCGACGTAAGAAAAATTTTCGAAGCGTTTCAAAACTTTGAACTCGGTGACGGCGGGTTTTCCGTCGGGGGTGACGGCCATTTTTTTTCTGTCGAGTTTGTCGCGGCCGATTGCCCCCGTGATGATTCCCGCGTCGTCTTTGAGCACGCCGTGGACAATCGCCCGATAAGTTCTCGTCGCAATTTTATTTTTAATCTGTTCGGCCAAGCTGATGTGAGCTGCGTCGTTTTTTGCGGCGACCATGACGCCCGAAGTGTCTTTGTCCAGGCGGTGAACGATGCCGGGACGTTTGACGCCGTTTATGCCCGAAAGATCTTTGCAGTGGAAGAGCAGCGCGTTGACGAGCGTTCCGTGCTTGACGGTTTCGGCGGGGTGAACGGTCATTCCGCGCGCCTTGTTGACGACGATGATGTCGGCGTCCTCGAAAAGAATTTCAAGCGGCAAATCTTCGGGAAGATATTCAACGTCTTGAGCTTCGACTTCCGCGAGGAAAATTTTTTCGCCGCCTTTGAGTTTGAAACTTGCTTTGACTTTTTGGCCGTCGACAGTGATATTTCCGTCCGCGATTAACTTTTGAATGTGCGAGCGGGATTGATCGGGAAATTTTTCGTTGAGGAAAAGATCGAGCCGCCGCGGAAAATTTTTTTCGACGAGGAAGATCATCTGCCCGCGCCTTCTACTTTGCCCGCGTCGAGCCGAAAAAGTATCGAATAAATCATCAAGCCCATGCCCGTGACGATAGCGATGTCCGCGACGTTGAAGACCGGCCAGATTCTGAAGTCAAAAAAATCCACGACGAAGCCCGTTTGAACTCTATCGATTAAATTTGCAACCGCGCCGCTTAAAATTGCCGTCGCGCCGAGCCGAAGGTGCCCGTCGGATTTTTTCAACAGCGGATAAAAATATGCCGTTGCCAAAATCAGAATCGCGCCCGTGCCGAGCAAAAACATTCGTTGGTTTGAAAAAATTCCGAACGCCGCGCCCGGATTCAAAACGTAAGTCAAGTGGAAGACGTCCTCGACGAGCGGGATCGATTGCCCCGGCACCATCGCGCGCATGACCACGGCCTTTGTGAGCTGGTCGAGCGCGACGACGACGAGGAAAAAAATTTTGTCCCACTTGAGACAGGCCGTCTCGAAAGCCGCGAAAAATTTTTTCACTTTGAATTCTCCTTGACGAGGACGGGCTTGAAAGTTTTTGTGTCGTCGGTCACGGGCTTGGTTGAAATGTCGACGATGTTTGACGGAGCTTTTTCAACTTCGGCGGGTTTTTCTTCGGGCTTAGAAATTTTTTCGGGCGTGGAAATTTTTTCAGGCTGTGAAATTTTTTCGACGGGCTCGGAAATTTTTTCTTCGGGCTGAGATTTTTTTTCGGGCTCGGCGACGTTGGGCAACGATTCGATGACATGATTGGTTATGGCCAGCTCCGATTCGAGGATCGTGCGCATCTTGAGCAGGAAAGTATTTCGTTCGCGAATGAGCTTTGAATATTCCGCCAAAATTGCGTCGCGTTTGACTTCGGCCGCGGCGATAATTTTTTTTGCTTCGAGCTGCGCTTGATCGCTAATATGTTGGCTGTCGCGTGCGGCCTGCTCTTTGAGTCCGTCGGCGTTTCTTTTGGCCGCGGTGATAACTTCGTCAGCGGTGCGTTGCGCGACAATCAGCGTGTCGTTCATCGTTTTTTCCAGCCCGCGATATTTTTCCAGCTCCGTCTCCGTGGAATAGAGTTGATTTTTGAGCCGCTCGTTTTCTTGGAGGAGCCGTTCAAAATCCGCGACGACTTTGTCCAAAAAATCGTCGACTTCGTTCTCGTTGTAGCCGCGAAAACTTTTTTTGAATTGATGATCGTGGATGTCCATTGGCGTAAGCAAATACATCGCCTCCAAACTTTATTTGGGTTCGGGCAGTTCGAATTTTCTTTCGTATTTGAAATTGTGGCCGCCCGCGGGTGTTCCCAAAATTTCTTTTTGCCGAGCTTTTTCTTTTTCTTCGGACAGCTCGTCGGCCAAAAGCCAGCCGGCCGATTCCAACATCGCCACGGAAATTGACGGCGCGACGAGTTGACCGACCAGCGGCACGACTTTGGAAATTTCTTTCGCGATGACTTTGACGGGCTGTTTTTTTATCGTCGAGACTATTGCGTTGATTGCCATGTTTTTTGCCACGGCCTCGGTTATCGAGCCGCCGAAAACCGACGCCAGAGCCATTGCCATTGTCGTCATCGTTACGGTGTCCGTAGCCAAGCCGACGCCCGGCACGGGAACCAAATTTCCGGCAGCAGCGGCCGCCGCGTGCCCGTGAATTATTTTTCTGCACTTACTTTTTTCTTCGTCCGTCATCGGAAAAATATCGCCTCCTTAAAAAAATCTTTTCAGCAAAACACCGACGCGACCTTTTTTGGTTTGACCGCGAATCTCGGCGACTTCCAAACGTCCGCGGCCGCGCATGCTCAAAACGTCTCCTTCTTTTACGGCTTGCGAAGAACTTTTGACGGTCTGCCAGTTGAGTTTAATTTTTTCCGCCAAAATTTCTTGAGCGGCTTTGCTCCTGGACATGCCGAAACCCGCCGCAGCAATCGAATCTGCACGAAGAGAGGCGACCGTCGCGCGAATTTCTTTTGTGCGTTCTTCTTTGGCGGAAATATTTTCGAGGTCGTCAACGGAAGTTTCAACCGACGTGCCGCCGATTTGCGTCAAGTTCGCCGTGAAGTAGTCGCACATTTTTTTGTCGACGAGAATCCGCGCATAATCTTTCGTGGCGATGATGTCGCCGATGTATTGACGGTCGACGCCCAAACTCAAAATGGAGCCGAGCACGTCGCGATGACCGAGCCGGGCGAATTCTCCGTTCCATTGAGCTTTGATGACTTCGATTTCAAAATTCGGCGTACCTTGAAAATCTTCGTGACAAAAAGCCGCGCGTTGACGTTCGGCTCCGCGAAAACCGCCGTAAAAATCGACGTTGAGCGAGCCGAGACTGTTGGCGATGACGGAGGCCATTTCCTGTTCAAACGGCGACAAAAAACCTGTGAGCTTGCACTTTTGATTTTTGATTGCCTGCGCGGCCAAATCGACGAGCTTGACGGCGGACGCTTCGCCCTCGGTGCCTTTGTAATATCGAATAATTTTTTCTCGTGCGTCGAGCATTTTTCTCCTCTTACATCCTGCGCGTCAACCAAGAAAAATCTGTGCGCTCTTGTTTGGGTTCTTCGCGGTTGGCGATGACCATGACGGTTTTGGGCGTGCAAACGAAAACTTTTTCGCTGACCTGTTGGACGTCGCCGTCGATAGCATAGGTCGTGCCAAGCGCAAAGTCGATGATTCGGCGCGCGTGGTCGGGGTGCGTCTCTTCCAAATTGATGATGACCGGGACGTCCTCGCGCAGGCAGTCGGCGATGACTTTTGCGTCGTCGTCAAAATTTTTCGGTCTCACCGTCGTGATTTTTGATTTCGCCAAAGGTTTGGCTGTGTTGTTGTTTGTCATTAAATCATCCCTCGCCGATATCGCCGAACTGAAGTCAACCACTTTGTGCCCCGAAAGATTGGCGGGCGGCGGCTGAATCGGCGTTTCATTTTGTTCCGGCTGCGCTTGCGGCAACTCTTCCAGCTTATCCATTTTAATTACCTTCTCCTCATTTTCGTCTGACAGTCCAAGAGTTCGGCTCACCCTGTCTATAATTTCCATTCATTTAAACTCCTCTCGCGAAAAATTTTTATGTGTAAAGTCTTTCGCCGAAAATGGCCGTGCCGATTCGGACGACGGTTGCGCCCTCGGCGACGGCGATTTTGTAATCGTGCGTCATGCCCATGGAGAGCAAGTCAAAATTTTTTCGTGAAGTCTTGAGCGCGTCGAAAAGGGAACGCATTTTTTTGAACAGCGGGCGACAATTTTCAACGTCGGAAAAATTTGGTGCGATCGTCATCAGCCCGCGCAGTCGAAGATTTTTTGCCTCGTCGACGAAATTTATCAGCGCGTCAAAATCTTCTTCGAGCACGCCGGATTTTTGCGGCTCACGCGCGACGTTGACTTGAATCAAAACGTCTTGAACTTTGCCGAAATTTTTTGCCGCCTTGTCGAGAGCTTGAGCCAAGTGCACGCTGTCGAGCGAGTGAATCACGTCGAAGAGGGAGACGGCCGCCTTGGCTTTGTTGGTTTGCAGGTGACCGATCAAATGTCGCGTGACTTGTCGGTCGAGCGTTTGAAATTTTTGTGCCGCCTCCTGCACGCGGTTTTCGCCGATATCGGTTGCGCCCGCGTCGATAGCGGAGCGAATTTCTTCGACGCCGTGATTTTTTGTCACAGCCACCAAAATTATTTTTTCGTCGAGAGAAGCTCTTATCGCTTGAAAATTTTCTGCCGCGCCCAAAGGCTTTCCACCTCCGCTGAAATTTTTGCGTATATATTAAACCAGTTGGCTTTGCGCGTCAATGAAAACATCTTGAATAAATTTTCGAGCGGAAAAATTTTTATCGCGGCCGCGAACGAAAATTGAAACGTTGTGGTAAAATAATTTCCGAAAAAAATTTTTTGCACACAAGGAACGGGAAGCAACTTTGAAAAAAAATTTGGCGTTAATCTTCGTGGGGCTGGCCGGAATTTTTTGGGCAAGTTCGGGCGTCGCGGTTCAAGATTTTTTTTTGCACTCGGAAAAATCCGCGATGGAGCTGACGAACGTGCGTATGTGTTTGGCCGGCGCGATTTTGATTTTGTTGGCGGCGCGACGAAAAAAATTTTGGCTCGCGTTGGGAATTTTGAATCGGCAAAGGCGGCTTTGGCTCGACGTGATAATTTACGGCGTCGTCGGCGTGATGTTCATGCAGTTCACATATTTTCAAGCGATTTCAATCGGCGGGGCGGCGGCCACAACCGTCATCACCTATGCGTGCCCGGCAATGGTCGTCGCGTGGGAATCTTTTTATCACAAAAAATTTCCTCGGCGCGGAGAAATTTTGGCGGTCGTCCTGGCGATGAGCGGCGTATTTTTGCTCGTCACCGGCGGCAACCCGACGAAACTTCTCGTGCCGCTCGGTTGCGTCGTTTGGTCTTTGTTGAGCGGAGCGGCCTTTGCATTCAGCGCGATTTTCCCAAAGCATTTATTCGAAAAAAAATTTGACCCGCTTTTTTTGACGGGCGTCGGAATGTTCATCGGCGGGCTGTCGACTTTCGCGCTGATAGAAAATTTTGATTGGACGAAATTTTTTGCGGCGGAAGTTTTCTTCGACGTGAGCTGGATAATAATTTTCGGGACGGTCGCGGCGTTTTTCAGTTTCAACGCGGGCTTGAGATTTTTGACGCCGGAGGAAGCCTCGATAACCGCCACGACGGAGCCGGCCGCTTCGGTCATCATCAGCGGAATAATTTTCGGCACGGCTTTTGGAGCGATTGAATCGTTCGGAATAGTTTTGGTTTTGCTGGCGATTGTCATGCCCTCGATTGTAAAAAAATAAAACCCTTCCGCGGAGGAAGGATTTTTTTCGCGATAAAAATTTTTTACTTTTTGAACGACGGATCGGCCGCCTCGACGAGTTCGGAATATTTTTTGGCGCGCGCCTCGAATTCGTCGGCTTCCTTTTGATATTTGGCTTTTGCGTCCGCGCTCAAATCTTTGAGGATTGAATCGGAGATCGTGACGCCAACCGCCATAAACGAGCGAGAGAGATCGATCAGTGCGCTTTGAATTTCGGGCTGCGTGTTCAACTTTTTGAGCTTCTCGATTTGTTCTTTCTCTTCGGGCTTGCCGTCCTTGTCAAGGTCAACCTTCGTCAAAAGTTCGTCGATGTTTTCCAAGAGGAATTTGTTTTGGGCGGCCTCGTCGAGCTGAACGTATTGACGGAGTTTGGGCTCCTGTTCTTTCCAAACTTCATCGGCGACTTTGTAGGTGCCGTAGCCCAAGAACGCCACGATGATAACGCCCAAGACGAACACGACCAACAAAATTTTTTTAATCAATCAAATCATCCTCCAAAAATTATTTTTCCCAAAGCAGAGCGACCGTCACGCCCTTGAAAGAAGTTTTGGGCAAGGCGAATCGCGCGCTTTCCACGCAACAAAGAGCCGCCGCTTCACAGACGTTGCCAACGCCCACGGAGCGCGAGACAAATTTGGATTCTTCGAGCTTGTACTCGTCGATTTTTTCTTGGAGCTCGTCCGCCGAAAAAAATTTTATTTCCAGACCCATGGCCTCCGCCAAAGACACCAGTCCGACTTCTTCTTTCTTCGCGTCGACGCTGGCAAGAAGTTTCACGCGCTCAATCGACTGATGAATCATGGCGCACGCCCGCTCGATTGCCTCGAAAATTTTCAGCGAAGAGGTGCCGCGCCGACAACCGATGCCCGCGATTAAATTTTGCGGAATGAGATTCAAGCGCACGTCGCCGGCCGTCACGAAAACTTCTTCGCCGCGCAAAATCGCCGCGTTGATGGCTTTTATCGCCTCTTTTGGTTCGGGCACGAGTCCGAGCCTGGAAGCGATTGCGTCGACGGAAATTTTTCCTTCAACGTCGGTGGCGGTCGTGATGACGGGGTTTGCTTCAATCGCCGCGGCAACTTCAACGGCCAATTCGTTTGCGCGGCCGACGTGCCCGCTCAAAAGGCTGATGACATTTTGCCCGCACTCGTCCACAACCAAAACCGCCGGGTCGCTCAACTTGCTCACGATGTGCGGGGCGATTGTCCGAACGACGATTCCCGCCGCGCAGATAAAAATAAGTCCGTCGAACGTGGCGAAAATTTCTTCAACCAGCTCGGCAAGTTTGGAATAATCTTTTCCCTTGGCGAAAGTTTGCCCGCCGACTTTGGAGGAAATTTTTTCGGCAAGGGCTCCACCTTTGGCCGTCAATGAAATAATTGCTGTTCTCAATTTAAATTTTCGCCTGCCTGAACATGTGACTGAATTTTGGTGAATAAAGTTGGGATTGTTGGCGGCCTTCGGAATTCAAACAATGGCCGACGACGATCATGGCTGTGCGGTCGATGTTTGCCTCTTTGACTTGTTGGACGATTGAGTCGAGCCGCCCGCGGATAATTTTTTCTTCGCCCGGCCAGGACGCTTTGTAGACGACGGCAACGGGAGTGGAAGATTTGAAGCCCGCGCTCATCAAGTCGCGTTTGATCTCGTCCAAAAGATTGACCGACAAAAAGATGCAAAGCGTCGTTTGGTGTTGAGCAAGTTTTTTTAGCGATTCGGTTTCGGGCACAGGTGTTCGCCCGCCGCGCCGAGTGATGATGACGGTTTGAGTTATGCCCGGCTGAGTGTATTCTTGTTTGAGAGCTGCGGCCGCCGCCAAAAAAGAACTCACGCCCGGCGTCACGTCGAATTCGATTCCTCGAGCTTGCATGGCGTCCATTTGCTCTTGCACCGCGCCGTAAAGTGACGGGTCGCCCGTGTGCAAGCGGACGGTCGTCTTGCCTGCTTTTTCCGCCAGAGTTATGACGTGCAAAATTTCTTCGAGCATCATCTGCGCGGAATTGTAAATTTCTGCTTCGGGCTTGCAAAATTTTAAAATCTCTTCGTTGACGAGCGAACCCGCAAAAATCACGACGTCCGCCTCGCCAAGGAGTCTTTGCCCGCGCACCGTGATCAATTCGGGGTCGCCCGGCCCCGCACCGACTATGTGAACCATCGCCCGGCCTCCTTTGAAAAAAATTTTTCGTCCGCAATGATTTTATCACGCAGAAATTTTTCATGCAACGATAATAATTTTTTCATAAAAATTTTTTCTGCCCGCGCCAAAAAAATTTTCTCTTTCAGCAAAAACTTCTTGTATCAAAAAAATTTTTGTGATATCCTTCGCGGTAAGAAGACTGAGGGATTTTTCTTTTCACGGAAGATGAAAGGGTGAGACAAAATGGCTGTGACAATAGGCGGGAACAATCCTTACATCAGCACCTATAACCGAATCAATCGCTCGACGCAGGCAACGACTCAAAGGATTGCCACCGGCACAAATTATCCGAGCGCGGCTTATGGAGCATCTGAACACGCCGTATCCGTTCGACTGGCAAGCAACATCGGCGCGACGTCTCAATCGTATCAAAACACGCAGAACATGAGCTCCATGCTAAAGGTTGCCGAAGGCGCAACGAAAAACACAATCTCAGCTTTGACGACTCTTAAAGAACATCTCATCAACGCCGCAAACGATTCCAACACATCGCTCGACCGCGGAGCAATTCAAAAGACAGTCAATCAAATCGTCAAACAAATCGACGCCAACGCTTACGTCGAATACAACGGCAAACGTCTGCTCGACGGCTCGCAACAAAGTTTGACGGTGGCGGGCATCGACGGCTATCGTGAAATTCCCGTCGGCGATCTCCGCTCGCAAGCTTTGGGATTGACGGACGCCCAAGGCAATGTTAAAATCGACGTGTCGACCGTGGAAGGCGCGCAAAATTCTTTGGAGATTGTCAGCAAGTCGCTCGAATTCGTCGAAGAAATTGACGGGCAAATGTACGCGTCCGGCGAAGGATTTTATTCGTTGGACGAGGCTCTCGATCAAGCAACGACCCAGGGCGCACAACTTCAGCGGCTCGAATTCCAGGCGGCAAACTACGCGACGATGGAAGAAAATCAGCTGGCCGCACAATCCGGCATGAGCGACGCGGACATCGCAAAACAAATCACAAATCTGCGCAGCGATCAAACTTTGGAGCAGCTGGCACTTTTCGCCGCCAGAATGTTCAACCAAAATCGCGCAAGCGCATTGAACATCTTGCAATAATTGAACGCAAAAAATATTTCAGATTGAGGCGCGGCGATAAATTCAAAATTTTTCAACGCCAACCCAACAGGATGCAACGTCACGTTGCCGCGGGCATAGTTCATCGGTAGAACGAGAGCTTCCCAAGCTTTAGAGGTGGGTTCGATTCCCATTGCCCGCTCCAAAAAGAATTTCCGAGGCACGCCAAAAAGCGTGTCTCTTTAAATTTCGCCAAGCTTGCTTTTTTCTTAAAGCATGATATAATCTGCGCGTGTCGATTTTGGAGTAAGTTCCAAATCGAACGAAGAATTTTTTTCAAGTTGTAAGGAGATTTTTTTAATGGCTTTTGAAGACAAAACACTCGTGTGCAAGGACTGCGGAAAAGAATTTATCTTCAGCGCGGGCGAACAAGAATTCTACCACGAACGCGGCTTCGAAAACGAGCCCGTGCGCTGCCGTGAATGCCGCGACAAACGCAAACGCACCCGCGACGGCGGCGAAGGTCGCCAAATGTTCACCGTGACGTGCGCCGATTGCGGCAAAGAAACGGAAGTCCCGTTCGAGCCCAAAAACGATCGCCCGATCTATTGCCGCGATTGTTTCAGCAAACATCGTCCTGCGCGGCGAGCTCAATTCCAATAAAATTCCAATCGCTCGAAACTTTTTGCCCGAAGATTTTTTTCGGGCTTTATTTTTTTTCGACAGCATGATAAACTGTGAAAAATTTTTTCGAGGAGGAATTCAAATGAAAATCGCAATGGCCAACGACCACGCCGGCACCGCGCTCAAAAATCAAATCAAAGCTTATCTGGAAGAGCAAGGCCACGAGGTTAAAGACTTCGGCACCTACGACGAGGAAGGCTGCGACCTGTCCGATTTCGTTTATCCCGCGGCTTTGGCTGTGGCCAAGGGCGAGTGCGAGCGCGGAATTTTCGTCGACGGCGTCGGCTACGGCTCTGCTCTCATCGCCAACAAAATTTGCGGAATCTACGCGGCCGTTTGCCAAGATCCTTTCTGCGCTCAACTTTCCCGCGAACACACCGACTCGAACGTCCTTTGCATCGGCGGAAAAATTATCGGCTCGGCCATCGCCATGGAAATCGTCAAGACGTGGATGAAGACCGAACCTCTGACCGCAGAAAAATATCGTCGCCGCGTGAAAAAAGTCGCCGACATAAACGACAAACACTGCGTCCCCGTCAAGTGAATTAAAAAATTTCAGATAAAAAATTTCTCGGCTCGTCGAAAGTTTCGGCGGGTTTTTTTGCTCAAAAATTTTCTCGACGCACAAAATTTTTTTTCAAGCAAAGGGAAAATTCCCGCCGCGTCGAAGTGTGCAAAGCATGAGACAGGCATTGAACACGTTCAAAGAAAGTTGGAAAATTTTTTTGGCAGTCGCGGCAGTTTTGTCCTTGCAATTAATTTCGGCCGGGCAGCTCAAGTTGTGCGGGGCGGTTCCGACGGGCGCGATGTTGAGTTTTTTTTATTTCTTGTCGACAGCCGGCAGATTGGAAGCCGCAGCGTCTTCGCCCGCGCCGCAAGCAAAAAAAATTATGCTGGTCGGTTTGCTCCTTCGGCTGGGCATGGTCTTCGTGATCTTGGCGGTGGCCGTGCACATTTCCACCGAACTTTTTTTGGCCACGGCAATTTCCTTCGGCGTATTTTATTTGACGGTGCTCTTTGTCCTGGCTCGCTCGGAAGTCAAACGAAAGTTTTAATCGTTTTGAAAAATTTTTTTGCACGAGACAAAGGAGGCGATAACTTCGGCTCGAAAAATTTTTTTGTAAGGAGGTGAATTTATGCATGAAATTGGTGTCCGCGAGACGGTAAATTTCCTCGGCCTGACGTTCAACATCGAGACGCTAAAGATGACGTGGCTGGCAATGGGCATTGTGATTTTGGTCGCGTGCCTGGCGACGCGCAACTTGAAAGTCGTCCCGCAAGGCTGGCAAAATTTCGTCGAGATGATAATCCTTTGGCTCCACGATCAAATTGACGCGATGATGGGACGCCGCGGCCGGATGCTTGCTCCGTTTATCGTCGGGCTGTTCATGTTTTTGCTGGCGAGTAATTTAATCGGGCTCGTGCCGCTCATGGCTTCGCCGACAAATGATTTGAACACGACGTTAGGTCTTGCGCTCCTGGTCGTTACGATCGTCCACTGCCTCGGACTTTATTTCAAGAAGGGACATTACATCGCGCACTTTTTCCAGCCCACGCCGGTCTTCGTCATCATCAACATGATTGAAGAAATCGCCAAGCCGATAACGCTGGCCTTCCGTCTTTTCGGAAACATTCTCGCGGGCGAAATTTTAATCATCGTTCTGCTCAAGCTCATGCCGATTTGGATGCCGATTCCGTCGGTGGCGTGGCTGGCGTTCAGTATCTTTATCAGCTGCGTGCAGGCGGTCATCTTCACGATGCTTTCAATGGCGTATCTGGCCAACGCGGTCAAGGAAGATCACGCCGAGTGATCAAAAAATTTTTTTATGATTTAAGGAGGATTTTTTAACATGGAACATGCGATTATGGTAGCAGCAGCACTTTTGGGCGCAGGTATCACTATGGGCTTGGCGGCAATCGGCGCGGGCGTCGGCGACGGCTTGGTCACCAGCAAATTCATCGACGGCATCACCCGTCAGCCCGAAGCCAAGAACACGCTCTTCACCAACACGCTTATCTCCGTCGGCTTGATCGAGGCTATGGCGATCATCGCAACGGTCGTCGCGCTCATCATGCTCTATGCCAACCCGCTTCTTTAATTCGCAGGCAATGCGTGATTAAAGGGGTGATTTGTTTTGATTGAAATTAACGCAACGATTCTGGCGCAGATTCTCAACTTTTTAATCTTGGTCGTCCTCTTGCGTGCGGTTGCCTATAAACCCGTCGCCAGGCTTTTGCAACAACGCTCCGACAAAATCAAAAACGATCTCGACAAGGCCGAAGCCGACCGCAAAGCCGCCGAACAAACTTTGGAGCAATATAAAGTTCAGCTGGCCGACGCGCACAAAAAAGCTCAGGCCATCGTCGACAAAGCAAACCTGACCGCCCGCCAAGAACACGACGCAGCTGTCGAGGAGACCCGCCGCGAAATCGAGCGCATGAAAGTTTCCGCGCAGGCCGAAATCGAAAACGAACGCAACCGAGCCTTCGAGGAGATGAAGTCGCAGATCGTCACGTTGTCTTTGGCCGCCGCCGGAAAAGTCGTTGCCAAAAACATCGACACGAAAGAAAACGACAAGCTCGTCAACGATTTTATTTCCAAGCTCAACAAAGACATGTTCGCGGATTTAAAGTGAGGTGCGGCCATGCTTAACATTCAGCTCGCCTCCAAATATGCCGCGGCGATTTTTGAGATCGCCAAGGAAGAAAAAAATCTCGACGGCTATGACAAAGATTTGGGAAAAGTTCGCGCGGACGTTTTTTCCATCCCCGAAGCCGTGAAATTTTTTCAAAATCCGCTCGTGCCGCAACAGGCGAAAAAAGATTTGCTCAAGCGCGCCTTCGACAAAGAAATTTCCGCGACCGTCATGAATTTCTTAATGCTCCTCGTCGACAAAAAAAGAATCGGCGTCTTCAACGAGATTTACGATATCTTCGCGTCGCTCAAAAACAAGGAGCAGGGAATTTTAATCGCGGACGTGACGACGGCTTTTCCGCTCACGAAAAAACAACAGGACGCGCTAGTCAAAAAGCTGACGACTGTCACGGGTCGCAAAATCAAAATCCGCCCGCACAAAGACACTTCCATTTTGGGCGGAGTCATTTTGAAAATCGGCGACAAAAGAATCGACGGCTCGGCGGCCGGAAAACTTCGCGCGCTCAAAAGTTCTCTTTCAGTTCAAAGGTGACAGACCATGTTGAAGAAAATTTTCTGCGCGGCATTTCTCTGCGCGGCGATAATTTTTATCGGCGACGCAAAAGTTTTCGCGCAAGACGTTTGGATTTTCACCGACACGAGAATCAACATTGAGTATTACGTGATGACGGAGACTATCGTGGCCAGAAAAAAATATGACATGCATTGCGACGCTAATGTAAAATACGTGCGTAACGGTGCTTTGCTCACCACAAAAAAATATTCTTTTGATGGTCACGATCTCACTTGGTATTCTGTTGACGGCTCTGAACAGAGACCTGTGTTCAACCTTGAGGGAAGGTATCGTGAACAGCCGGCATTCAGCATTTACGAATATTGCGCAGATTACATAAAAAAACATTTTGGCGTGATCTTCACTACAGGTCCGGGCTAAAAAAATTTTTTTCAACCTTAAATGAGAGGTGAAGTATCAAAGATGAAAATAAATCCTGATGAAATTACCGCGATAATCAAGGAGCAAATTAAAAATTACAACGTCGATTTGAACGTGGACGAGGTCGGAACGGTCATTGAGATCGGCGACGGCATCGCGCATATTCACGGTCTCGATAAGGCAATGTCGGGCGAGCTGCTCGACTTCGGCGACGATATTTTTGGTCTCGTCCTCAACCTTGAGCAGGATAACGTCGGCGCGGTTATTCTCGGACGCGACAACGAAATCAAAGAAGGCGCGACCGTCAAACGCACGGGAAGAATCATGCAAGTGCCCGTCGGCGAAAACATGATTGGGCGCGTCGTCGACGCTCTCGGTCGTCCGATTGACGGCAAAGGCCCGATTCAAACGACTAAGGCGCGTCCCGTCGAGTTCAAAGCTCCGGGTATCGCCGACAGAAAATCCGTTCACGAGCCGCTGCAAACCGGCTTGAAAGCTATCGACGCTCTTGTTCCTATCGGGCGCGGCCAGCGCGAACTTATCATCGGCGACCGCGGCATCGGCAAATCGGCTATCGCAATCGACACGATTATCAACCAAAAGGGGCAGAATTGTATTTGCGTTTACGTCGCGATTGGTCAGAAGGCGTCGACCGTTGCGCGCGTCGTGAAAACTTTGGAAGACCACGGCGCAATGGAATATTCAATCGTCGTGGCGGCCACGGCTGCCGACTCTGCTCCGCTCCAATATCTCGCGCCTTATGCGGGCGTCACCATGGCGGAATATTTTATGTATGAAAAGCACGGCCACTGCCTCTGCATTTACGACGACTTGACAAAACACGCGGCGGCTTATCGTGCAATGTCATTGCTCCTCAGGCGTCCTCCCGGCCGTGAAGCTTACCCCGGCGACGTTTTCTATCTGCACTCCAGACTTTTGGAACGCGCCGCTAAATTGAGCGACAGGCTCGGCGCAGGTTCGATAACTGCTTTGCCGATTATCGAAACTCAAGCGGGCGACGTTTCCGCTTACATTCCGACGAACGTCATTTCAATCACGGACGGGCAAATCATGCTTGAGACTGATGCGTTTTATTCGGGCATTCGTCCCGCAATCAGCGTCGGCTTGAGCGTGTCGCGTGTCGGCGGCTCCGCGCAGATTAAGGCAATGAAACAAGTCGCGGGCACGATGCGTCTTGATTTGGCGCAGTATCGTGAGCTGGCGGCGTTCGCGCAATTCGGCTCCGACCTCGACAAGGCAACCAAAGCTCAGCTCGACCGCGGCGCGCGCATGGTTGAAACTCTTAAGCAGTCGCAATACTCGCCGCTGGCCGTCGAAGACCAAGTGCTCACGATTTTCACGGCGGTCAGAGGATTTTTGGCGGACATTCCCGTCGACAAAGTTGTTACCTTCCACGCCGACTTCCTCAAGTTCATGCACGCGAATTATCCCGACATCGGCAAGAAAATCGTCGAGAAGAAAAAATTGGACGACGCGCTCGAAGCAGAAATCAAAGCGGCCGTCAACGCTTTCAAAGAGACAGTCACTTACAAGACTGAAGGTTGAGGCGGTGGAGTAAATGGCAAATTTACAACACATCCGCCGCAGGATTAAGAGCGTCAAAAATATTCAGAAGATAACCAACGCAATGGACATGATCGCCCGCTCACGTTTCAACGCGGCACGCGAAGCCTTGCTGTCGAATCTTCCCTACGTCGCGAAGACCAAGGAGATTATGCGGCGAGTGATGAGCCAAATGCGCGGGCAAGAATACGAGCACCCGTTCATCAAGACTCGCGACGAACTCATCGCCGACCAACAAGAAGGCGCAGGAAAATTTTTGTTCATCGTCATTGCCTCGGATAAAGGCTTGGCCGGCTCATTCTCAAGCAACGTCTTCAAAGAGGCGCACGACACGATTGAATATGACGGTACGAGCGAAAGTTCTTCCCTCGACGATGACGACGACGAAAATTTCCACAAGAAAAATTTCGACGCGCTCAAAGGCATCAAACCTGCGGGCAAACGAACTCCCAAACAACAGCGGCAGATGAGCGCGACGGCCGGCGTGGCCAGAGCAGCGTCTCATCGAAGCGGCGGCGGCGGCTCTTCAAGCACGACCGTCTCCGAGGCTCGCGAATATCACGACGCAGATTACATCGACGGCATCGAACTTATCACCGTCGGCAGAAAAGCCACGACCCACTTCCGCCAACGCGGCTACAAAATCATCAAAAGTTTTCACGGCATAAGCGAGCGGCCGCAATACAAATACGCCAAGGAGATTACGGATTTGGTTATGGAACGTTTCGAGAGCGGCGAGATTATCGACGTGACTTTGATTTACAATCGATTTAAATCCGCGATAAGTTGCACGCCCGACAACGTGACGCTCTTGCCCATTGTCACGGACGATTACGCGAAGGCCGGCGCGAACCTCAAAGAGGAATATATTTACGAGCCCGACGTCGTCTCCATCCTCAACGATTTTTTGCCGCGAAGAATTGCCACCAGAATTTACGGCGCGATGCTCCACTCTGCCGCCTCCGAACTTTCTTCACGCATGAACGCAATGAGCAACGCCACCGACAACGCGCAAGAACTCGTCGGCCGGCTCAATCTGTTTTACAACAAAGTTCGCCAGGCGGGCATCACCAACGAGATCAACGAGATTGTCGGCGGCGCGAACGCGCTCGAATAGAAAAGGAGTTGAAACCATTTGGCGAAAGGAAAAGTTGTTCAGGTTATCGGCGCGGTCGTCGACATTGAATTTCCCGTCGGCGAACTGCCCGAAATTT
>CAMNFC010000008.1 GCA_946536925.1 uncultured Selenomonadales bacterium
AGAGAATTGCTTATGTTTTTTTGTTTGTTCGATTTTGCCAACACACCCTAGCGAAGGAGTAGTAGCTATGGCAATCGTCGGAGATAAAGTTCTATGGGTAAACGGTAATCCTCTGCTTGAAAGAATTTATGCTTATTGTTTGGATTCGGGCAGACTTGATTAAATTATAAAAGTGGTCTAAAAATTTTCGACTCGAAAAAAAAAATCGCTCCTGCTTTCAAGGCAAGAGCTTTTTTGTTGCGGAAAATTTTTTCAGTCGGAGGAAATGCGCAACTGATGAACGGCACTGCGCTCAACGTCGATGTCGCTTTCGGTGCGCAGAAAAGTTTCAAAAATTTCGTCGGTCTTGGTGTTGACGGCCTCGACGTGCACGCCCGACGCGTCGACTTTGAACGTGACTTTAATCGGCGTGTCGCGGCTCGTGTTCGGCGGAAGATTCACGATGAGTTCGCCCAAAAGTTTTACCTTGTGCGCGGGATCCGTCGCTTGAGGATTTCCGTCCTCGTCGACGCTCGGAATCAACGTATCGTCGGTGGAAATATTTTCAAAGGCGCGCAGGCGGACGAGCTCCTGATTGTCTTCGAGCGGGTAATAAGTTTTTGTGAAGACCGCGGGCATTTTCTCGCCGATTTTTATAAAATTTTCCAAAACGTATTTGTGCTTCGCGCCGTTCATGTCGACGACGCCGGGGCCGAATGAGCGCGGCGTTTGATCTTCGACGGTGAATTTGGAAGTTAATTGTTCGGGACGCGAAATTTTTTCGTCGGCAGAATTTTCATCATCGGCTGCGGACGGAGAATCGACTTCCTCGACCAACATGCTTGCGTAAATTGCCGCGCCCTTTGCGACGGCCTGGTCGGGGTCGTGCTGTTGAACTTTGCCGGGAAATTTTTCTTCGACGGCGTTTATTATCATCGGCATGTAAGTTGAGCCGCCCACGAGCAGAACCGTATCGATTGCTGCGGCGGGAATTTTTTCCAACGTGGCGTCGACGAAATTCATTGTCTTTGCGACGAGGTCGGAGGTCATCTGCTCAAAGTCCGCGCGTTTGATAACGATTTCCGTGCGCGAGCCGTTAACGTCGATACGAACTTTGGCGGATTGTTTTTTGCTGAGTTTACGTTTGGCCTCCTCGACTTTTGAGCGGATATCTTGTCGAGTTTCGGCTTCGACTTCTTCGGGCGTCAAACCGTTTTCGTCGCAGCAGGCGCGCAAGATATGATTGTAAAGTTTGTCGTCCCAATCTTTGCCGCCGAGAAGATCGTCGCCGTCGGTTGCAAGTACCGTAATTTTTTGAACGTCGCGGCCGGAATCGTTTTGCGCCATGGACATTTTCAAAACCGTCACGTCGAAAGTCCCGCCGCCGAGATCGTAAACCAAAATCGTCCTGTCCTCTTGAAATTGTCGGGCGCAATAGCTCAAAGCCGCGGCGGTCGGCTCATTTATCAAGCTCAAGACGTGAAGCCCCGCCAGTTCGCCGGCCTGACGAGTTGCGGAGCGTTCCTCCAATCCGAAATACGCGGGCACGGTGATAACGACGTCTTCAATCGTTCCGCCTTGCGCTTCGACCAAATTTTTCAGCCGAGTTAAAATCAACGCGCTGATTTCCACGGGCGTGTAAGTTTTTCCGTCGAATTCGTAAGTTCGGGCGTCGCGCTTGCCGATCTCCCGCTTGACAAATTGCACGACGCGTTCGCCGTCCGTCTCGACGTTTTCTTTTGCCGCCTGACCGACGATGACATTATTTTCATTCTCGAAAAAAACCACGCTGGCCACGGTGTTGGAGTCGTCCTCGTTGTTGCGGATGACTTCGGGGTTGCCGTTTGCGTCCAATCGCGCGATACACGAATAAGTTGTGCCCAAATCGATTCCGTATGTGCTCATAAAAATTTTTCTCCTTTATTCACTGCGAACGGCTTCAGATTTTTTTCCGCCCGCCTCAAAAACATAAACGTCGACGAATTCGCGATAAATCGTTCGGCCGTTGCGCACGACGCCGGGTCTTCGGCTGCGAGCAATTTTGTTGTGAAGATTTTTATCGTCCGTCGCGACCGTGTTGATGATTTTTGTTTGGAGCGGGCGACGCACCGAGCCGACCGTCGACGTGAAAATTTCCGCGTCATATTCCGACAAAATTTCTTCCAGCTCGTCGAACAAAATTTTGAGCGTGCGCCGCGTCCGCCGCGATATCGATTCGTCCGTCAAAAGTTTTCGATACTCCACCACGACCGCCGCGATTGATTTTAAAATCGGCGTGAACTGTTCGCCGCGCTGCAATTCTTTCAAACTTTCGAGTTCGCGAGCCATGCCCGTGCGCACCTGGTTTTGGAAATTTAAATTTTCCCGCAAACTTTGTTCCAGCCGCCGCGAATTTTTTTCTTGCAGCTCCAAAATTTTTTCGAGCGTTGCGGCCGGAGAATTTTCTTCGACTTCTTGCGCGACGATTTCCGATTGCGTTTCCAAATTATCGACCTCCTTTCGCCGCAGAAATATTATCATGAATTCTTCAGATTAACAAGCCAAAAAAAATCCCCGTCTGCGCGGGGAAAAAATTTCTTCGGACAAAATTTATTGTGCGGGAGCTTCCGCGGGTTGTTCGGCCGGAGCAGGTGTTGGAGCGGGTGCTGCTGTCGGTGTCGGAGCGGGTGCGCCCGGAGTTATCGCGTCGGGAAATTTTGTATCGGTGAAAGGTTCCGTCGGCATGGCCTCAATCGCGAGTGCTCCTCCTTTGACGGCGGCGGTTGCAGACTCAATCGCTTTGTGTGCGGCGTCGATTGAAAGTCCCAAAGACTTCATGCACTTGTCGGGGTTGTGGAAGCCCATTGAACTTTCGGCACTGACCCAATCCCAATACCACTGAGCCTGGCGGACGAGCTGTCGGGCTTCGGCGAGTTGTTCGTCGGTTGCGCCCGCGAGTTTTGCGGCCTTGATGACTTTGTGCGCGCGAGCCGTCGTCTGCCCGGCGATTCGTTGAAGTTTGAACGTGTTGTCGTTTATCGTCTGCACGCGGTGGAGCATCGTCTCGTAAGATTCGTCGTGGCATTTGGCGCAGCCGGTATCATAATGTTTGAGCGGGTGAGTCATCCAATGCGAAGTATATTTCTGGCCGTCCTTGCGCATGTAAGGCATGTGGCAATCGACGCAGGTGACGCCGTTGAGCGCGTGAACAGAATCCGTCCAGCATTCAAAGTCGGGGTGCTGAACCTTCAACATCGGTGCGCCGCTGTCGGGGTGAATCCAATCCGCGTCGAATTTCGGATCGTGGCCGTCGTGATAATATTTGAATTCTTCTTCGGGACCCAGACCGTTTGCAAAAGGCATGTGGACTCGTCCGTCTTCTTTCTTCTTGAAATAATATTCGTTGTGGCACTGGCCGCAGACATAAGCGCGCATCTCATTATGAGTAGCCTTTGAAACGTCGATTCCGAGTTCCGCCATTGATTCGACAAAGCCTTGGTTATAAATTCTGAGCTTCATCGTGTCGGGGTCGTGGCAACTGGAGCAACCGAACCATTCATCATCTTTAATCGGCGCGACAACTTCGTCGAACGGTTTGGAGGCAAATTCCCAGCCGCTCTCCTTGAAGTAAACATCGTACATGTAGGAGCCTTTGCAGACAATGCACGAGCCGAGCTGACCGGGGCGGCGTTTGGAATTCAAAATATCTTCGCCGGCGTACCAGTGGCCGCGGTCGTCGTCATATTGAATGGAAAACTTGTAGCCTTTGAAAAGTTCGATCTGTTCGGGCTGTTCTGTCAAATGTGAATAAGCGTCCGCGCCGCCAAAACCCGTCGGGCTGGGAGCTTTGTCCATCGTCATCTTGTAGGAATTGAATTGCAGAGGATAAGCTTCGGCGTAGGCCATGCGCGTCAATTTTTGGTCTTCGGGAATTTTTGCCAGTTCAAATTTCGTCGCGGGTTTGGCGATGACTCTTGCGAATAAGAGTCCGAAAAAAGCCACGCACAAGACCAATGCGCCCGCGATACATTTTTGCATCTTACTCAACTTTTATACCCCCTTCCAAGTGATTCGAGCCGTGCGCAATTCTGCTGTGGCATTTCAAACAATCGTTCTGCGAGCCTTCGGGCGCGGTCTCGACGTAAGACATCGTGGCACCGTGGCAGCGCACGCAGTTTTCGGCGACCATCTTGCGGGCGTCGGCGTCGAGCTTGATTCGTTCGGGATAATCGCGCATCATCTCGTGGTACATGTCGACCATGCCCGTGCGTCCTTTTTCAATCAGATAGTGCGCGGTGTTGTCGTGGGGCAGGTGGCATTCCACGCAATCGAGCTCTCTGTGGCTGGAGACCGCGAAAGTTTTTGATTCGTGTTGCATGGAGTGACATTGCCCGCAAAAAGTTTTCGTGCCGCTGGCGTGTAAAAATCCCATGCCGACGCCGACCGCCAAAACTCCCACGACGAAGCCGCCCGCCAAACATTTCAGCGTGTGTTTTTCAAGCAAATCTTTTATGCACATCTCGTTACCTCCTTCCTAAAATTTTTTTATCGCAAATAAAGTTCCGAAACAAATTGTCGTGACGCTCAACCATAAAAGCCAAATAAACGGTTTGGTCGTGACAGTCGCGGTTATCGGCATGTTCGACAAAGTTTCCAGCGTCGGCAAAATTTCCAGGCGAGCTTTTTGCAGGTCGCCCGAAATTCCCGTCAATCGCACGCGCCGCTTCCCGTCCAAAGCTTCCACGGCTTTTGACGAGCCGCCGTCGGGCGTCACGGTTATCAGCGGGTGAATTTTTTCTTCCGTCTCGCCGTCGGTTATCGTGATCGTTGCCGTCGCGCGAATCGGTTTGTGATTGTCGTCGTAATCGATCTTTGCGTCCTCGAAAATGTAGCCGTACTCGCCGTCCATCGCGAAAATTTTTTTCGTCAAAATTAATTCTTGGGCGTCGTCGAGTTGCGGGGCGTGCGGCGCGATGTAAACGTCGCCCGAAAATTTTTTCAGAATGGCCGGTTCGCGAGCCGCATCTTCGCCGTTGCCGCGCAGTTTCGTCAGAGCTTTGACTTCTTCGCCGTCGACCGCGTAGACGTAAAATTTTTGCCGCTCATCCTCTTGAAAAATTTGTCCGTTGTAAATTATTTCGTGGCCGGCGACGGAAACTTTTTCGCGTGGAAGAAATTCTTGCGTGACGGTTTCGCCCAAAGATGAAATCACAATCGCCGCCAACATCATCAGGAACCCGACGTGAGAAATTTTGCCGCCGAGGCTTATCGTTCGCCCGAATTTTATAAACGTGAAAATCATCAGCGCGGCCAAAGTTAAAGCTATAGGCGCGGTGCTCTTGACGTAAAAATCCGTGTCGACGGCGGCCGCCTCGCCGAAAAGTTGACTTAGGAGCGGCATTGACATTCCGACCCAGACGATTGCCGCGATGAAAATTATCAGCAGGCAACTCAATAAAATTACGAACGCCGCCTCGCCGTGAGTTTCGTACATTTTTCCCTGCGGAAATTTTTTTGCTTGGAAGAAAATTATCGCGAGCCCGCCGATTAAAATTAATGCGTTGGCCAGCGCGATTGACAGGCCGATATTTGAGCCGGCGAACGAGTGGACGGAGAAGTCGCCCAAAATTCCCGAACGCGTCAAAAAAGTTCCGTAGATGACCAGCGCGTAAGTGAACGTCGCCGCAACGTGAGCCACGCCCAGCACGGCCGGTTTTTTTCGCGAAAGATTTATCAGGTGCAAAAGGACTGCGCTCAGCAGCCACGGAACGAGCGAAGAATTTTCCACGGGATCCCAGCCCCAATAGCCGCCCCAGCCCAAAACTTTGTAAGCCCAGTAGCCGCCGATGAAAATTCCCGCGCCGAGGAAACTCCACGCCGCCAAAGTCCAACGCCGCGCCTCTTCCAACCAATTTCGCGAGTTTGCTTCGGTTAAGAGCGTGCCCAAGCTCAGCGCGAACGGAACCGCCAGCAGTGAGTAGCCGACGAAAATTATCGGCGGGTGAATCGCCATCCAAAAATCTTGCAGCAGCGGATTGAGCCCGACGCCCTCGAAGACCTGCGCGCTGTGTTCGGCGAACGGTGACTTCGCCAGCACGAGCAAAACCAAAATGCTTTGCAGTAAAAAATAAATTCCCAACGCCGCCGCCGAAGTTCTCCTGAACGTCAGCACCGCTCCGATTATCGCGTGGACGAGGAGCCATAAAAGGAACGAGCCTTGTTGCCCCGCCCAAAACGCCGAAATTTTATAAATCGTCGGGAGCGTCGTTGACGAGTAGCTTGCCACGTATTCGACGCCGAAATCGTTTTCAAAGATCAAAATCCAAAGGAGCAGACTTGCCGCCGCGACGAAGAAAGCCGACGTTAGCGCGAAAATTTTTATCAGCCGCGCCGACGAATTTTTTTGTGCAAAGGAAATTGTCATCGCCGCAAGAGCCGTAGCCAGTCCGCCGCCCAAAAGAAAATTTCCCGTCAAGCCCTCACCTCGGTTTCTGCCCTTCGTACTTGGACGGACATTTAATCAAAAGTTTTTTCGCGTGGAAACTTTCGTCCGCCGCAACGTACTTGCCGACCGCGACGATGTGATAGGCCTCGTCGAATTGATCGGGCTTTATGCCGTCGAATTTGACGCGCATGGTTTCGCCCGAAGTCTCGTCTTGCAGGCTGAAAGAAAATTCGTCGCAGGTTTGCACGGGAGCAAAATTTTTATCGAGCAGGCCTTTGACTTGAACGCTGTTTGAACTTGCGCGCGCCTCGGCAATCGAAACGTAGGGCGTGACGCTCTCGGCCAGATTGAAGCCCGCGTAGCCGACGAAACCGACCAGCAGGACGATCAAAAAAATTTTTCTCACAAGCCGCCGCCTCCTCCGATAAATTTTGCTGATTATATCATTGCGAATTTCTCCGTGATGTTGCGCGGGCAACTGTCTTTGTGCAAAAAAAAATCCGCCGAAGCGGAAAATTTTTTCAGAGGAAAGTCGACACGTCCAAAATCGGGAGCATGACCGCGAAAACCAAAGTCGCCACGATCAAGCCGGCCAGCACCGTCCCGAAAATTTCTGCCTTGGCCGGGAGCGTCCGCAAAATTTCTTCGACCTCGAAATCCGCCATCGCCTCGCATTGCCGCAACATGTTGACGAGTTCGCCGCCGACTTCGCCCGTCGTGATGAGTCCCACGTAAAGCGGCGGGAAATTTTTTTTTGCGACCTGCGAGCTCAAAGTTGCGCCGCGTTCGACGGAAAATTTTATTTCGCCCAAAATTTTTTTCGCGACCAAATTTTTTTCAGCCGCCGCGCAAAGATTTATCGCCTCGTCCAAAGTCACACCGCTCTCCAAAAGAAAACTCAGCCGCCCGAAAAAATTTCGCAGCTCGACTTCGCGCAAAAGTTTTATCTTGAGCTTGAGGGTGTCCAAAAAAAATTTGACCGCCGAAAATTTTTTCACGACCCAAAAGAAAATTGCCGCGCTCAAAAAAATTCCCGCCAAGATAAAAAATAAATTTTCCGACAAAAATTTTCCGCCGCGCAGAAGGATTAAAGTTACGAGCGGGAGATCGCCGCCCTGTTGCGCGAAAAAATTTTCAAAGACGGGAAGCGTCACGTTGACCAAAATTATCGCCGCCGCCAAAGCCGCCAAAAGCACGAACGCCGGGTAATACATCGCGCCGCGAACTTTTTTCTCCGTGGAAAAATTTCGTTCGAGCCGCGCCGCCAAACTTTTCGTGACTTCCTGGAGGCTGCCGCTCGTCTCGCCGATTTGCACGGACTGAATCGAGTCGCCGCCGAAAATTATTTCGTAGCGCGAAAGAGCCGCAGAAAAATTTTCGCCTTCGCCGACCGCCGCGACCAGATCAGTCAAAATTTTTTCCGACGGATGATTTTTTGCCGCGCCCGCCAAAGTTTTCAGCGAATCGTGCAAAGTCATCACGCCGAGCATTACGCTGAGTTCGCGGAAGAAAACCGCCCGCCACTGTCCGCCGAGCTTCGATTTGAGCCAAAAAATTTTTGCGGCCTGAAAAAATTTTTCGTCGGCCTGTTCGAGTTTGACGACCGTGACGCCCGCGAAGTTGAGCGCAGCGTAGGCCTCCGAATAATTTTCAGCCTCCAGCGTTCCGACCTGTTCGACGGCTTGGGAGTTGTAGCCGCGATATTTAAATTTTTTCATCGCTCAATCCCAAATCAGATTCGACTTGTGCCCGCGCCTCGTTGAGCATGCGCTGAATTTTCGGCAAGAGGGACGCCGCAAACGGATCACGCTCTTTGATTTTTTTATAAGTTCCAATTTCAGCCCGCGTCAACATTTTCAACGCCAGATAAATATCTTTTTCCATGCCGATACCGTAAAGCGCGCACTCGCCGATTCTTTTTGCAATGTCGGAGCGAACAGGATCGTTGTCGTAAACTCTGCTCAAAGCCCGCCAATAAAAAAGCAACGCCATTTGCTCATCTTTTTTGACGTAGCGGCCGTAGCGGTACATGTCGCCGATTTTGTAGAGGGCGTTGGCATTTCGTTGAACGGCGGCGCGCATGTAACAGTTGAAAGCTTTTTCGTCGTCGACGGGAATATCTCGCCCGTAATAGTAGCAATAGCCCAGATTCGTCCACGCCCAAATTTTAGTTTCATCGTCGTCGGATTCGGTCGCCTGCTCGTAATATTTTTTGGCCTTGCGGAAATCGCGCGGGATAAATTCTCCGCCGTAATACATCGCGCCCAAACTTAAAGCCGCCGACAAATCGCCCGCGTCCAAGCAAGTTTCGTAGCACTTCACAATTTTTTTCGCAATTTCGGGCGTCACTTCCTCGCGAAATTTGCCTTGATAAAGTTGGGCGTATTCCGTCATGGCTTCCAAGTCGCCGCTCTCAATTTTTTTCTCCAAAATTTTGATTCGATATTTGTCTTGCTTCGTCATCTTCACGGCTTACCAACTCCCAACTGCTTTAACGCGTTGTTCATCGTCTGCATTCCTTGCGCGCGCCCGCTCAAAATCACATTGGGCAACTGCAAATATTTTCCTTGCCGAATCAGTGAACGAGCTGCGGGATTTGCGATTAAAACTTCCGCCGCGCACCGTCGACCGCTTGAAGTTTTGATGAGCTGCTGAGAAATTATCGCGCTGAATTCGTCGGCGAAAAGATCTCGGATTGCGTCGCGCTGAACGAACGGGAACATCGTTTCGACACGCATTGCGGTTTCGGCCGCCGAACGAGTGTGCAACGTGGCCAAAACCAAAACGCCAGCCGCCGACGCTTCCAAAGCCGCGTGCATCGTCTCCGCGTCACGAATCTCACCGATCAAAAGAACGTCGGGCATCTCGCGCATGGCAGTCCTCACCGCCGCCGCAAAGTTCAAAAAATCCTGGCCGAGTTCGCGTTGGCTGACGAAAGATTTTTCTGCCGAATATTCAAACTCGATCGGGTCTTCCAGCGTCAACAAATGACACGGGCGCAACCGGCAAAGTTCGTTCAAAAATGCCGCCAGCGTCGTCGATTTGCCCGAACCCGTCCGCCCCGTCACGAGGATCAAACCTTGCGCGGCCGTGAAAAATTTTTTCAGCGCGGCGGGTGCTCCAATCTCTTCGAGCGTCGGAATTTTTTTCGCGATCAGTCGCAGAGCCAGCGCGGGAAATTTTCTTTGCATGTAGACGTTGACGCGAAATCGTCTGGAAATTTTTTCGTCGACGAAAGAGAAATCGACCGCCAAATTTTTTTCGAACTCTTCACGCAACCGCGGCGACAAAATTTCTTCCAAAAAAGTTTCGACTGCCCGCGGCGACAAAATTTCTCCCGAAAAAAAAATTTCTCCCGCGACACGAAAAAATGGCGGCTGCCCCGCCGTCAGGTGAATGTCCGAGGCGTCGAGGCTAACCGCTTGCGATAAAATTTTTTTAAACATTTAATTTCTTCCTTTTGATGATTCGTCGTCGAAGGAGGGCGCGTCGTCGATCACGGGCGCAGGCTCATTAATCGGTTCGGGCTCGTGATAAACAGGCTCCGGCTGACGAATCGGTTCCGGCTCGTGATAAACAGGTTCGGGCTGACGAATCGGTTCCGGCTCGTGATATTCGGGCACACCTTCGGGCTTCCGCGAATAATCGGGCTCGACTTGACGGACGGGCTCGGGCTCGCGGCGAGAAGGTGTACTCTCCGTCTCGGAATTTCTTCTGCGCGGCGCGGACTCTTCCTCGTAATAATCGCGGCGACGGTTGTTGTCGCGGACTTCGGTGACGACGTTTCTGGCCGGCCGCCTGTCGACAACCAACTGATCGAAGTCGTGGACGGGGACGTTGAGCAGAGCGTTTTGCATGAAGTGCGACCAAATCGTAGCGGGAAGACCGCCGCCCATTATCCCGTCGAGTTCGCTGCCGTCGTCGTTTCCAATCCAAACTGCCGCGACGAGATCGGGCGTGTATCCGACAAACCAGGCGTCCTTGTAATCGCTGGTCGTGCCGGTTTTGCCTGCTGCGGGTCGATTGATAGCCGCGCTTTTGCCGGTGCCGCGAGTGATGACGTCTTCCAACATGCTGGTGAGTTCGGCCGCACTTTCGGGCGAGATAACTTGTCGGCCTTCGGAAAGTGCGTCGAAGATTATGTTGCCGTTGCGGTCGAGAACTTTTGTTATGGCGATGTGGGGAATGTAGATGCCGTTGTTCGCGAAAGTTCCGTACGCGCTGGCGATTTCGAGAGGAATAACCCCGCGTGTCAATCCGCCGAGAGCCGAAGCCAAATTCGTGTCGTTGGGGTCGCCGTCCAAAACGAACGTGGAAATTCCCATCTCTTGCGCGTAAAAAATCGGCTTGTCGATTCCCAAGGCTTGAGCGATTTTAACGGTCGGCACGTTCATGGAAAACATCGCCACCGTTCGGAGCGTGACGTTTCCGCTGAATCTTCCGCTGTCGTTTCGCGGCCTCCACCCGTCAATATTAATCGGGCTGTCCTCGATTATCGTGTCGGAGGTGTAACCGTTTTCCAAGCCCGCGACAAAAACGAACGGTTTGAAGACGGAGCCGGGTTGACGTTCGGCCATGGTCGCTCGATTGAATTGATCTGTGCCGCGGCCGCCGACCATCGCGCGAATGTAACCTGTCTTTGGTTCGATTGCGACGATTGCGCCCTGCGGCTGTTGAATTCCGTTTGCGTCGGTGTAATATTCGGGCAGATAAGTCAGCAAAGCTTGCTCGGCCATGCGCTGGATATCCAAATCAATCGTCGTGTAAACTTTCAAACCTTCTTTATAAATTGCGTCCGCGCCGTACCTGTCGACCAAAAGTTGCGTGACGTACTCGATGAAATACATTGCGTCCTTTTGTTTTTCGGGGACGTTTTGCGGGGCGAAGACCATTTCCGTTTGACGGGCGGCGGCTGCCTCGTTCGCGCTGATGTAACCGTAGATAACCATTTGATCAAGCACGGTGTCGCGGCGAAGGATCGAGGCGTTGAGGTTGTTGAACGGCGAATAATAATTCGGGCTCTTGGGAATGCCGGCGAGCATCGCACATTCGGCCAAATTCAAATCCTCGACGTTCTTGCCGAAATAAGTTTTGGCGGCGGCCTGCACACCGTACGCGCCCTGTCCGAAATAAATTTGATTCAAATAGAGCTCAAGAATTTCTTGCTTGGTGTATTGCTTTTCGAGTTGCAACGCCAGGAAAATTTCTTGAATCTTGCGCTTGAAAGTTCTGTCCTGCGTGAGGTATGCGTTTTTGGCGAGCTGTTGAGTTATCGTCGAGCCGCCTTCGGCAATTTCTCCGCGGACGATGTTTGTGTAAAATGCGCGAGCCAATCCGCGCGGGTCAACGCCTTTGTGTTCGTAGAAGCGGTTGTCCTCCACGGCGACGAAAGCGTTTTGCAAGTTCACGGGGATCTGCTCAATCTTGACGGGCACACGGTTTTCCGTCGCGTGAATGATTGCAATTTCGTTGCCGGCCGAATCGTAAATGTGGCTCGAAGCCGGCGGCAAAATATCTTTCGACAAGTCCGCCTTGACGTTCATGTTGGCCGTGACGAAACCGATGCCCACGCCGGTCGCCATCACGATTATAAAAATTATTAGTCCGATAAAAATTTTCAGGAACGTTGAAGATTTTTTCTTCGGCGCAGGCGGCTGAGAATTGTCGCCGCGTCTCGAATCTGCCCTGGCCATAAAATCCCTCCTAAACGCCGCATATCTTATCACAAATCGATTCGCCGCGTCTACAAAGCTTTGATTAAATTTCCCGCGCGTGATAAAATTCTTTTGGAGGGTGATTCAAGTGTTGGAAATTTTAATCGGGCGGGCGGGCGTCGGAAAAACTTTTGCCTGCCTTGAGTGCGCAAAAAAAATTCTTGAGACCGAGCCGCTCAAGACCGAAATAATTTTTTTGTTGCCGGCGTATCAAACTTATCGGGCGGAACTGGAGCTTGCGGCTTTGACGGGCGGCGCGGTCAACACGCGCATGAACAGCTTCAACCGATTCGCCAGACAAATTCTCGACGAGATCGGCGGCGGCTTGGCTCCTCGAATTTCGGAAATCGGACGGCGTCTTCTGCTCAGAAAAATTTTGCTCAACCGCGACAAGACCGGCGACTTGAAATTTTTTGTTCGGGCGGCCAAACAGCACGGCTTCGCGCAAATTTTGTCGGACGAACTCAAGGAGCTACGGACATATTCAATCGACGCGGAAAAACTCGACGAGGCCGCCGATAAAATTTCTGACGACGAACTCAAGGACAAATTGCGCGACTTGAAAATTTTGGCGGAAGATTTCAAAGCGGCGTTGGCCGACAAACTCACCGACGACGAAAATCTTTTGGAGCGCGCCACGGAATTTTTGGAGCAGTCACCGACGATTTCGAGCACGGAAATTTTTGTCGACGGATTTATTTTCTTCGACCCGCAGCAGAGAAATTTTTTGCGCAAACTTTTTTCCTGCGCCCGCAACGTTCACGTGACTTTGCCGATGGACTCAAACATCAACGGCCGCGAAAATCTTTCCGAGGTCGGAATTTTTAATCGCGCGTATGAAACTTTCCGCACGCTGAAAAAATTGTCACGGGAGGCCGGCGTCGAATTCAAAATCACACGGCTTGAACGTCCGCGAAGATTTTTGTCCGCGCCGCTGAAAATTTTGGAGCAGAGACTTTTTGACTTCAAGCCGAAAAATTTTGACGACGCGGCGGGCTTGAAAATTTTCGAGGCGGTCAATCGTCGGGCGGAAGTCGAGGCCGTCGCCCAAGAAATTTTGCGGCTCGTCAAAAAAAATTTTCGGCTGCGGGAAATCGGTGTGCTCGTCCGCGACGAAAAATATTTCGCGCTCGTCAAACCGATTTTTGAGCTGCACGCAATCCCGCACTTCATCGACATGAAACGCGCGGCCGCCAACCACCCGCTGGCAGAATTAATTCGTTCGGCTTTGGAAGTTTTGCGCGGCTGGCGAAGGGAATCAATTTTCCGTTGTCTGCGGACGGGATTTTTTTCGTCGACGCAAGAGGAAATCGACTTGCTGGAAAATTACGTCGTGGAGTTCGGGCTGAAAGGTTCGGCGGCCTGGCAAAGGTCGTGGGATTTTCGGCGGATGAAATTTTTAGACGCGCCGCTCAAAGCCCCGACGCCCGACGAAATCGAATTCCTCGACCGAATCAACGCGATAAAAAAAATTTGCGCCGCGCCGCTCATAAATTTTTCGGAACGCGTGAAATCTTCGGAAAACAACGTGGCCGAGCTGACGAGCGCACTTTTCAACCTTTTGGAAGAGCTCGACGTCCCCGAAAAACTTTCCGCGTGGTCGCTGGCCGAAGAAAGCCGCGGGAATCTGGCACTGTCGCGCGAGCATTTAAAAATTTGGGACGACGTGATAAAACTTTTCGAGGAAGTCGTCGAGGCTTTGGGCGACGAAAAAATTTCGCGGGCAGAATTCGAATCGATCATCGGCGAAGGCCTGGACGCGCTGGAAATGTCGCTGATCCCGCCGGGGCTCGACGAAGTGACGGTTGCGCAGTTCGAACAAAATTCGTTACAAAATTCGCGGGCGATTTTCGTGCTCGGCTTCGACGAAGAAAATTTCCCGCGCAAAGTCGCCGAAAAAAATTTGCTCACCGACGCGGACAGATTTCGGCTCAACGAATCGGGCGTGGAAATTTCCAAAGGCGGCAAAGAACAATCGCTGGCCGAAAAATTTTTGATCTATCGCGGGCTGACGGAGGCTCGCGAACTTTTGTATCTTTCCTACCCGCTGGCCGACGACGAGGGCAAAAAAATTTCCGCGTCGAGCCTGCTGAATCGAATCCGAAAAATTTTCCCCGTGCCGACAGAAAAAATCGAAATCGACGTCTTGCAAAGTTTGGGCGGAAAAATTTTCGCGGCGGGAGAAAAAATTTTGTCGACCGAGACAGCCCAAAAACTTTACGCGCCGAAGAAAAAAATTGCGGCGTCCGTCACGCGCTTTGAAAATTTCAACGAGTGCCCGTTCAAATATTTTGCAAAGTTCGGGCTCAATCTTCAGGAGCGCGCCGAATATAAAATTCTCTCGCCCGACATCGGAAATATTTTGCACGCCGTCATGAGCAATTTTGGCCGCGACCTCAAAGAGGAAAACCGCGCGTGGTCGTCGGTTGGCAGCGTCGAACTCAACGGCCGCGTCGAAAAAATTTTGGACGAGCTGACGCCCAAAGTCCGCAACAAAATTTTGCTCAGCACGAAAACTTTGGAGCACCGCCGCGAACGCATAAAAAAAGTCGCCGTCGAATCTTTGAGCCGCCTGATTGAGCTCGACAAGGTGAGCGAATTTCACCCGACGATTTTTGAGCAAAGATTTCACGAAGAAAAAATTTTCGGCGACGTGGAAATAAATTTGAGCGGGCAAATCGACCGAATCGACCTGAGCGGCGACGGAAAATATTTTTTGATCATCGACTACAAGACCGGCAAGGAAACTTTGAGCCTGAAAAAAATTTTCCACGGGTTGAGTTTGCAGCTGGCGATTTATCTTGGCGCGGCGAAAAAATTTCCCGACGTCCAAAATCGTGAGGCCGGCGCGATGCTCTATTGTCTGCTGAAAATTTCGAGTAAAGGCGGCCGCGACGATGCCGAGGCTGCCCGCGAAGCCGAAAAAGAATTGAAGATGCCGGGGATGATTCGCGTTGACGAGGAAATAAAAAAAGCCATCGACAGCACGGAAAAATTCGTCGACCTGGCGAAAAAAAATCTCGTCAGCCGCGCAGATTTTCAAACCGTCATCAACTTTGCGGAAAAAATTTTGGACAAGACCGCCGAAAAAATTTTGAGCGGTTGCATCGAAGTCAAGCCCGCGAAATTTTCGGCCGAAGACGACGCCTGCAAATTTTGCGTTTACTCTGCGCTTTGCAATTTCGACCGCGCGACCGACGAGATTTTGAAGCCGCCCGATCTCAAGCCCGCGGAAATTATTTCGGCGATGAACGACGCGCTGTAAAAAAATTTTGCCGCCCAAACGAGCGGCATTTTTTATTCGAGCGTCATTGCGATTTCGTCGCAGTTTGGAAATTTCGGGCAGTCCATGCAATCCTTCCAAATTTTGTGCGGCAAAGTTTCTTTCGTCGTGACGGAGAAGCCCAGCGATTTAAAAAATTCGGGGCGATAAGTCAGCGTAAAAAATTTTTTCACACCGAGGCCGCGACCTTCTTCCAAAAGTTTTTTGACGATTGCCGAGCCGATACCTTGCCGCGAAAAATTTTCGTCCACCGCCATCGAACGGACTTCAGCCAGCTCGTTCCACGTCAAATGCAACGCGCCCACGCCGACAATTTTTTTTTCTTCGGCCACGACGAACTCGCGCAAAGTTTCGTAAAGCGTGCTGTGCGTTTTGGGCAACATCAAACCTTGCGAGGCGTAGCCGGCGATCAAGTCGTGAATCTCGTCGACGTCCGCGAACGTCGCCTTGCGATATCGAATCATTTAACGATTGTCCTCAAAATTTCCACGGTCTTTTTCACGCCGGAGCGAGTGTCGTCTTTGGGCGTCCAACCCAGCCCGCGCAATTTGTCGTTGCTCAAAACAACTTTCAAAACTTTCAGGAAGCCGCGAGCCTGCATTTCGTCGGGCAACTCGAAGACAACTTTTTTCCCGGCCAAAGAGCTGACGTATTCGGCGATTTCGCGCAAGGAAAGAATTTCGCTCGAATCGGAAATGTTGTAAGCTTCGCCGCAGCCGCCTTTGAGCAAGCAATAAAAAATTCCGCAGGCGCAATCGGCACCGTAGCAGTAGGAAAATTTCGGCAAGCCCTGACTTTTCAAAACGATGTCTTCGCCGCGCACGCCGTTCATGATAAATTCGCTCATGGCTTTTGAATCGTCGAGCCTCATCGTCGGGCCGTAAATTCTGCAGGGGCGAGCGATCACCACGTCGAGATTGTATTTGCTGATGAACGCCTGGCAGAGAGCTTCGCCCGCGCGTTTGCCTTCCAGGTAGCCGGCACGCAAAGTGTTGGGGTTGATGTAGCCGCAATATTCCTCGTCGAAAACGTCATCCTCTTTGAGCGGTTTGCCGTAGCTGTCGCCCGAAGAAACAAAGACGCAACGCTCTGACTTGGACTTGACGGCGAACTCAAGAAGATTGTACGTGCCCAAAATATTTGCCATGATCGTGTTGACGGGGTCGGAGGAAAAAAGTTTGTTCTGCGAGTTGCTGGCCGAATGAATTATAAAATCGACTTGAGCGTCAAGATTTATCGGCTCGTTCACGTCGAGTTTGACGAAGGAAAAATTTTTGTCGCCACGGTAGTCGGAAAATCTTTCTGTAGCGACTTTTTCGTTTCTCCCGGCCGCGAAGACTTTCACGTTGAGTTTGTCGTCGAGATTTTTTTTCATGAGGACGTCGACGATCAAAGTTCCGATCAATCCCGTTGCGCCCGTGACGAGAATATTTTTCCCCGCGAGTTTTTCCCACGGAAGATTTTCTGCGGCGATACCGGAAACGTCGGCCGCGTAAATTTCGTGCTTGATGTACATGCTTTTACCTCACTTGAGCCAATCGCTTTTTTTTGCGGCGAGCAGAGCCTTGAAAAGTTCGATGTCGTCGACCGTCGTGATTTTTATATTTCTGTCGGAGCCGCTGGCGAAGTGGAGCGTCTCGCCCAGGTCAACCATCATCGTGTTTGCATAGGACGAACCCTTGACGCCGATATCTTCCGCGAAAGCTTTTTCGTAAGCCCAAAGAAGTTTGCCGAAAGTGTAAGCCTGCGGAGTTTGGACGCGGCGAAGAGTGTCGCGCACGATGTATTCGCGCGTGGTGTACTCGTCGAGCTTTTTAAAAATTTGTTCGTTGTAAGGCATGCTGGTCACGCCGTTTCCGAATTGCCGGCAAGTTGCGATGACGTCGGAGAGAACTTCGGGGTCGACCATGGGGCGGATTCCGTCGTGAATGATAACGATATCCTCGTCGGAGCAATAATCTTTCATGGCGAAGACACCGTTGCGCGTGGACTCTTGAACAGTCGCGCCGCCGGGGACAATTTCTTTAAGTTTTGTAATGTTGTATTGGCGACAATAGGCGCGAAGGATATCATGCCAGCCGTCCAGACACACGACGTAAATGGCGTCGACTTCGGGGTGCTTTTGAAAATTTTCGAGCGTGTAAATGACAATCGGTTTGTCGTAGACGTTTATAAATTGTTTGGGAATGTCTTGGCGGGTGCGTTGGCCTTTGCCCGAAGCCAGAAGCAATGCAACTGTTTTCATAAAAAATTTGCGGCAAAAAAATCTGCCGCGAGTCACCTCCAAAAAAATTATTTGTTAAGCAAAGCTGTTTCTCTGAAATAATCTCTGTAGGGAACGTCGGTGGAGTAGGTGTTGACGTGGCCTTGAGTGACGATCATTTTTCGCCAATCGCCGTAGCAGGCCGTCAAAGCTCTGTCGTAGCCGGCGGGCGCGGGCACCTCAAAGTTTTCAAACGGCAGATAAACCGTCTCGTCGAAATCTTCCGTGTCATAGACGATTCTTTTCCGATTTATGGAGTGATACTTTATCTCGGCGATTTTGGGCGTCGTGACGAAATTTTTCAGCTGGAACATGTCGAACTGTTGCGCCCGAAGTTTGTAGGGCAGATTGAGGAAGGCCAGCATCCGTTCGTATGGAACCAAAAATTTTTCTTTGTTCAAAATTGCTTGGCGCACTCTGTCGGGGAAGACCGTAGCCAACAACAATTCGCGCGCCGTGTCAAAATTTCTCATCAAGGCTTTGTCTTCGAACGGCGGGCAAGGATCCAAGCAGAAGATATCGACCCAAACTGAATAGAAAACATTTTTCCTGTCGTCTTCCATTAAGTACGTCGTGTTCTCGTCCACCAGCCGAAGCAGCGGGAAGAACGGAGCCCACGCCGGATATTTTTCTATTTGCTCTTGGGAGATGAACGGCAAATCGGAGCTTGCGTGTTGGGCGGCCTCGGTGTCGGTTTCCAGTCGATAATTGAACCAGTACCACATGCGATAGCTCGGATGAAATTTCAGTTCTTCTTCGGCCACGGCTTTAAATTTTTCGTAGTCGGGGCGCAACATGATAATGTCCACGTCGTCGTCCCAGGGAATGAAACCTTGATGACGAACCGCGCCCAAAAGCGTCCCGCCGATTGCGTACCAGCGGATGTTGTGTTTTTTGCAGATGCGCGTAATTTCTTTGAGCAGCCCGATCTCCACGTTCCACAATTTTTTTCTGTGGCTGGTGACGAGAAAACCGCAGCGCATTTCGTCGCGGTTGATATTGTTTACGAAAACTTCGCGGCCGTCAACTTTTTCAAGCGGCAAAGCTTTTCTCAAAAGTTCGTTTCTCTCGCGCAGCAATTCGTTTTGTTCACGCAGAAGTTTATTTTGCTCGGCCAGCTCCCAGGCACGAATTTTTTCTTCCTCCATAGAATCACATCCATTTTTCCTTTTGCGAAAGTCTATCATACCGATAACTTTTTTTCAACCAGAAAAAAAATTGCCGCCCGTTCAAAGGCAGGCGGCGCAAAAAATTTTGTCGGGCGAAAATTATTTTTCTGCTGCTTCGAGCTCCAAACTTCTTACATTGTCAATTTCGGCCAGGTGTCTGACCAAAGCAACTTTTCCGTCTTTGACGACGAAAGCCACGCCCTGTTCGGTTCGGACAGCCCCGCCGATCGGTGTGAAAAATTCAAAGACGTAAGCATAAACTCCGTCGGGCACAGTGCCCTGTTCGATTTTGGGTTTGTCGCCGATTGTGAACGCGCTGCCGGGGAACAAGCCCGCATAACCGGCCATAAGCTCACGTTGCAAATCCGGCGGCAGCTGTTCAAGAGGACGATTGTATCTTCTCAAAGCTTCCGCCGCAATTTTTTCAAGATCACTTTCGGACATGTTGAAGGCGGTGTACAGCGGCTCGATGACGTCGCCTTTGCTCAGCGCGATGAGTTCGCCGTCCAAACTTATCTGACTTTTTTCCAACAGAGGTCGCGCGCCGATGATGCGGAATTTTTCGTTGGGATAGGTGCAACTAACGAGCAAGGCGCATTCCCTGCCGTTGATTTTGACGGGCACGACGTAAAGTTCGGTGCCGTTGATTTTTTTGCCGCTCTTGTTTTTCTTCGTTGCGTCGGAAGTGACAAAACTTGAAACGATGTGGCCGTCGAGCATGAGCCACTTGCCGTCGAAGGTGCTTTCAAATTTTCCCGTCTCCCAATTTTCTTTCAAGCTGTTGTCGAGCCCCAGATATAAGCCGGAAAGTCTTTCGGTGTCGGCGTCAAATTCTCCGAGCATGAGCACTTGGCAGCGAACGTCTTCAATGCGGTTGCGGTCTTGTTCGTCCAGCTCAACCCACGTGGTCTTTTTGTTCTCGTCGAGCTGAACTTCAACTTTGGAAAGATCACTCAAATCGAAGAGGCTGTTTTCGGGGATTTGCCACTGCGGATCGACGATGACTTTGCCGGTTTTGGGATCAACTTGATCTTGGCCGGTTTTGCGATCAAAACGCGGAACAGCCACCAGCTGAAGATTTTGCGTCACGTTGTCGTAAATGTATTTGTAAAAGTCGCCTTGAGTTTCGGAAGCCAATTTGTCACTTGCCGCGACAGTTTGATAGTCTTCGATGTTTTGTCCGAAGCTGCCGATTAAATCGAACGGATAGAAGACGGAAAGTCCGCCGCCGCGATTGAGGCCTTCGCCGCGTTTCTGATAAATTACCGCGCTGTCGATGGCGGCCGCCAGTGTGTCGCCGGATTTTTTAAGTTCGGGGAATCTTTGAGCTGTGTTTTTCGCGAAGCCTTTCAAATCTACAAAATGCGGGACGCTGTAGTTGCTGAAAACCGCACCGGCCGCTTCGGAAGGATATTTCTCTGCGCCGTTTGCAGCCCTGGCGAACTTGGCGAGAGTCTGAACGAATTCGTCGGGATTTTTCTTTACAACGTCGAGAGCCTCTTGGCTGAAGTCGGCGTAAGCTGTTTTAAGTGCTTCCATTTTTGCGTCGGAAAGATCGACAACGGAAAAAGTCAGCATGGTGTTGATATTTGTGTTCCATTTTTTGTCGACGGCTTTGGAATCGTCCCAATAAGTATTGCAGAAAACTTTGCCGAGCTGTGCGCCGCTCATGGAAGGATTTTTGGACAAATCGTTGAGCAAGCCGGTGTAGCCGAGCATAACTTGACCGTGCGTTTCTTCCTGCGAGGCGACCATGTAATTGGCGGCGTTTTTAACAGCCATTGCCGTTTCATAAGCACTCATAACGCAGGCGTCGAAAGCGATGACTTCAAAAGGTTTTTCTTCGGGGTTCACCCAGCCGTTTTGGACTTCCACAAAAGCATCGTGAATGGCTTTCAAGCTCAAGGAATTTCCCGTGTATTCGTCTGAACAAATGCCGTAAAGCCCGCCGGCACGCATGACGCCGTGGTCAACTAAAATCAAAACTCTGCGAACGTTTCCGTCGGGATAAGCCGAGCGTTCAAATTCTTGGCCGGCTTCCAAAAAACTTTTAAAACCTTCAAGCGAGCCCATGTCGGTTTCGGTGCCTGCGCCGTTTGTTTGGTCGGAAGGAACGGGCAGAAGTTCGCGCGGGTGCCAGTTGCGATGATATTTGTCGTAGACGTAGCGACCGACTTTGCCGTTGGCGACGGGCTTGGCGAGTGTGCTGCCGCCGGCTTTTGCAAAACGCCACTGCGAAAACCACACGCCCTGTTTTTCAAAGAGGAAATTATCAGCTCCAACGACGCTGCCTTGGGTGTCGAATTTGGCGTTGAGGTCGCGGAATTTTTTGTGACCCCAAACGTATGTGCCGCCCGCCTGCATAAAAATTTTCACTTCGGGCGAAAGATTGGCCGCTTCGACTTCTTGAATGCAACGGCTTGCGTCGCCGGGGTAGCGATCCGGGTCGGCCAAAATCAGCGCGTTGGGGTCGTCCGACATCAAATCGGAATATGGATCCAAAGCGATTCGCGTCGTCTCGATGTCCGTGCCGCACACGTACCAATAGACGATCCACTTGTCGCTCTTGGCTGCGTCGGCCGTGACCGTTAAGCACATCATCGCCGCCAAAATCATCACGGCGGCAATCGTTCGTTTGAACATTTTCTTCATCTCCTTTAAACGAAAAATTTTTTTGAGAATACGCTTATAATATAGTTGTTTTTTTTTTTTGTCAATTAAAAAGTTGATGAATTTTTGTTGAAGAATCCTCGCGCGCTTGATATAATTTCAAAAAAATTTCAGGGAGGCGAAAACCTTTGAGCGATTTTGTTCACCTGCACGTGCACACCGAATGGAGCCTCCTGGACGGCGCGGCGCGAATCGACGACCTGCTCGACGCGGCAAAAAATTTCGGCATGAAGTCTCTGGCGATAACCGACCACGGCACGATGTACGGCGTCATAGATTTTTATAAGGCGGCCAAAAAACGCGGCCTCAAACCGATTATCGGCTGCGAAGTTTACGTTGCGCCCGGCTCGCGTTTCTATCGAGAAGAAATCGACGGCGTGAAATATTTTCATCTGATTTTGCTGGCCGAAAACAACGAGGGCTATAAAAATTTGGTCAAGCTGGCGACGAAGGCTTCCGTCGAAGGATTTTATTATCGGCCGCGCGTCGACAAAGAAATTTTGCGCCAATATCACGAGGGATTGATCGCGCTGAGTGCTTGCACAGCCGGCGAAATCCCCCGCGCCATCCTCAACGAAGATTTTTCTCGCGCCAAAGAAATTATTTTGGAGCACGCGGAAATTTTCGGGCGGGATAATTTTTTTTTGGAGATACAAAATCACGGGCTGGCCGAGGAAGAAAAAGTTCGTGCCGCGCTGAAAAAATTTTCCGCCGAACTGAAAATCCCGCTGGTGGCCACCAACGATTCGCATTACGTGCGCCGCGCCGACAGCGACTTCCATGACCTGCTCCTTTGCATTCAAACGGGAAAAATTTTGAGCGACAAGTACCGCCTGAAATTTCCTTCCGACGATTATTTTTTGAAGTCAGCCGAAGAGATGCGCGAAATTTTTTTCGACACGCCCGAAGCTTGCGACAACACTTTGAAGATCGCCGAGAGGTGCAACGTCTCGTTGGAGTTCGGAAAATTTCAAATGCCGGAATTTCCTCTGCCCGAAGGAAAAACCGACGCCGATTATCTTCGAGAACTTTGCGCGGAAAAAATTTTTGACCGCTACGAAAAAATCACGGACGAAATTCAATCGCGACTCGACCGCGAGCTGGAAATTATTCACACCATGGGCTACGACGGATATTTTTTGATCGTGTGGGATTTTATAAATTTTGCGCGGCAGAAAAAAATTCCCGTCGGGCCGGGGCGCGGTTCTGCGGCGGGAAGTTTGGTTGCCTACGTTTTGGGAATCACGGAGCTCGACCCGCTGAAATATAATTTGCTCTTCGAGCGATTTTTGAATCCCGAACGAGTCACGCTGCCCGATATCGACGTTGACATTTGCTACCTTCGCCGCGACAAAGTCATCGATTATGTTCGCTCTCGTTACGGCGCGGAAAAAGTTTCGCAGATCGTGACGTTCGGGACAATGGCGGCCAAAGCTGCGATTCGCGACGTCGCCCGCGTGCTGGACGTGTCCTATCAAGAAAGTTCGCGCCTCGTCAAGATGATTCCGAACGTCCTGAACATTTCGATTGACGACGCGCTGAAAAAATCCAAAGAACTCCGCGACGAGTACGATTCAAATCCCGAGTCAAAAAAAATTATCGACTTCGCCAAAAAGTTGGAGGGCTTGCCTCGGCATTCGTCGGTTCACGCGGCGGGCGTCGTCATCTCAAAAATTCCGCTCGATGAAATTGTTCCGCTGCAAAAATCAAACGGCGTGATCATGACGCAATACGACAAAGACAAAATCGAGGAGCTCGGCCTGTTGAAGATGGATTTCCTCGGCTTGCGGACGCTGACGATTATCGCGCAGACTTTGGAAAATATTTCGGGCGGCGAAGATTTGAAAATTCCTCTGCGTGACAAAAAAACTTCGGCCATACTCTCGGCCGGAAAAACCGGTGCGGTCTTCCAAATGGAGTCATCGGGCATGACGGCCTTGGTCAAAGAGTTGCGCCCGAAAAGTTTTGAAGATTTAATCCCGACGGTCGCGCTCTATCGGCCGGGGCCTCTCGGTTCGGGCATGGTCGAAGATTTCATCGCGGGCAAACACGGACGCAAGACGCCGCGCTATCTGCACCCGAAACTGGAGCCGATCCTCAAAGAAACTTTCGGCGTGATTTTATATCAGGAACAAGTCATGCAAATCGTCCAAACGCTGGCGGGATTCACGCTCGGTCAAGCGGATATTTTGCGGCGAGCCATGGGCAAGAAGAAAGCAGAAATTTTGTTGGCGCAAAAAGAAAATTTTTTGGCGGGCTGCTCGTCCAACGGCGTGGAAAAATCTTTGGCGGAAAAAATTTTCGAGCTGCTCACACACTTTGCGGATTACGGCTTCAACAAATCTCATTCGGCGGCCTACGGACTTTTGGCCTGGCAGACGGCTTACCTCAAGGCGCACTACCCGGCCGAGTTCATGGCGGCCACGATGTCACTCACGCCCGACGCGGAAAAAGTTTCCGGCTACATCGAACTTGCGCGGCGCATGGGAATAAAAGTTCTTCCGCCCGACGTGAACTTGAGCGACGGAAATTTCACGGTCGAAGGCGGCGCAATTCGTTTCGGGCTCTCGGCGATAAAAACCGTCGGCGAAAATTCCGTCATAAATATTTTGAACGAGCGCGACTTCAGAAAGTTTGATTCGTTGCAGGATTTTTGCTCCCGCCTCGACGTAAAAAAAGTTCCGCGCAGGAGCCTGGAAAAATTGATCAAGTGCGGGGCGTTCGACTCTTTGGACACGCGGCGCACGGCTCTTTTGGCGGCACTGGACAAAATTTTGGAATCGCACTTAAAACGCCGGCAAGAACAAAATTTTGGCGCGATAAATCTTTTCGGCGAAGAAGAACTTCAAGATACGGAAGCCCCGATCCCGTCCGTGAAGGAGCGGCCGAAAAATGAAATCCTCGCGTGGGAGAAAGAGACCCTCGGCTTTTATTTTTCGGGTCATCCGCTCGACGAGTTCAAAGAAAAAATTTCCAATCTCACGCCGAGTAAAAACCTCGAAAAATTTTTGGGCAAGCGCGTCAAAGTCGGCGGGCTCGTCACGGAAGTTCGGCGCGTCACGACAAAAAAAGGCGATTCGATGGCTTTCCTCAAGCTGGAAGATTTTGACGGGGAAATTGACGTGACGATCTTCCCGAAAATTTTTCCCGCCGCGTTCAAATTTTTGTTGTCCGATGAAATTCTCGTGGTCGAAGGTCGCGTTGACAATTCAAACGAGACGATTCAGATTTTGGCGGACAAAGTTTGGGCGGCTCAAGATTACGCGGCGGATTTTTGGCTGACGATCTCCGATTCGCTCGACGTGCCCGAAACTTTCGAGGCGTTGAAAAAAATTTTTTCGGAGTACGCGGGACGCTGCCAAATTTTTTTGAAACGCGACGGCAAATGGAAAAGAATCCCGCAAAAAATTTCTGACGGCTCGATCGTGCGCGACGCGTTGAAAAATTTGCTCGGCGCGGGAAACGTCCGCCTGTACTGATTTTTGACAAGCGGCGGCGATAAATTTATAATCAACGGGAATTTTTTCTTAAGGAGAGAGACTTTTGAAATCGAAAATTTTTTTTGCGGCGATAATTTCTGCAGCGATGATTTTCGTCACAGTTCAAGCTGCGCCGCGGATGCCGGCCTCGGAACTTTTGCGGCTGGAATCTGCTCCGCGCGGAGAAGTTGCTCGCCCGCTGAATCAAACTTTCACGTCGGAAAATTCGGGGCTCAATCCCGGCTACTCCATCACGCCGATTCAAAACACGCGACCCGTTGCACCCAACGACGCGCTGCCGAACGTGACGGCCGCCGCCGCAATCGTCATCGAGGCTTCGACCGGCCACGTCCTTTACGAACGCAACCCCGATCAACAAATGTATCCGGCGAGCACGACAAAAATGATGACGCTAATCACCGCGCTGGAAGGCAATCAGCTCGACGAGATTGTAACCGTCGGTCAAGGCGCATACAACGCTGAAGGCTCCACTCTCTGGCTCGAAGTCGGCGAAAAACTTCCGCTGGGCGAACTTCTCTACGGCATGATGTTGATTTCCGGAAACGACGGCGCGATTGCTGTGGCCGAACATTGCGGCGGGAACGTCCCCGATTTTGCGGCGAAAATGACGGCAAAGGCTCACGAACTCGGCGCGGTCAACACGAACTTCACCAACGCAAACGGCTTGCCCGACCCGAATCATTACACGACGGCTCGCGACCTGGCGATAATGGCGGCACACGGCTTCACCGTTCCGCACTTCGAAGAAATTTGCTCGACGAAAGAAATTTCTTTTCCGACGGCTCGCGGCCAGGACAAAACCTATCGCAACGAAAACCAAATGCTCTGGTACTATCGCGGCTGCAACGGAATCAAGACGGGCTACACTGACGCGGCGGGTCGATGTCTTGTGGCGGCCGCCAAACAAAACGGCGTTCAACTCATCGCGGTCGTCTTGGACAGCCTTTACCTTTGGAACGATACGCTTTTCCTGCTCGATTACGGTTTCGGGCGCGTGTCCAGTCAAAGTTTGATTAAATCGGGCGACGTCGTGAAAACTTTGCCGATAACTTCGGGGCGGCGCAAATCCATGCAAGTCAAGACGGCCGGAGAAATTATCATGCCCGTTTTTGACGGCGACGCCAACGCTTACGAAATTGTCTACGACCTGCCCGAAAGTTTGACTGCTCCGATAAAAGCCGGCGAACCGATCGGAAAAATTCGCGTGGTCTTGCCCGACGGTCGGGAGGCCGCCTCCGTCGACGTCGTAACCACGCTGGACGTTGAGCAAAAATCTTTCTTCCGTTTGATTTTGGACAGGATAAAAAATTTCTTCACGTAAAGGAGAGTTTTAAATGAGCGAGAGAATTAAATTGGCCGACGAACTCCACCGCAAAGGTTACAGCTGTTCGCAATCGGTGGCGGTGGCCTGCGCGGACATGGTTGACGTTCCCAAAGAATTTTTGTTCAAAGCGACGGAAGGTTTCGGCTTTGGCATGGGCACGATGGACGGTGTTTGCGGCGCGTTGACAGGCGGGCTGTTGATCGCGGGCTTGAAGAACAGCACGGGCAATCTCGTCACGCCAAAATCCAAAGCCGCCACGATGAAAATTTCCAAGGCGATGATGAATTCTTTCCGCGAAAAATGCGGCGCGATCATTTGCCGCGAACTAAAAGGCGTCGACAGCGGAAAAATGATTTGCTCTTGCCCCGAATGCATCATGCACGGCGTCGAAGTCGTTGAGGAAAATTTAAAGTGATGAAAAAATTTTTACTCGCGATAATTTTTTTTGCGGCGATAAATTCTTCGGCGGCGGCTGAAAATCTCGACGCGGCGGAAATCCGTTTGGCCTGCGCGATTTGTTCCATGGGTGCCTACTCCGACGACGAAAGTTATCTCATGCGTTCCATTCTAACCGAGCGCGGCTGGACGATTGAAAAAATTTCAAAGAAAAATAATCGCGCGGACTCAAAAGCTTATCTTGTGAGCAAGGACGACGTGAAAATTTTGGCGGTCGCGGGCACGGAAAGCATTAAAGACGTCGAAACCAATTTCCGGCTCGGACGCGTTCACCTCCACGACGACACGACGCTTGCGCCTTACGAAAAAAATTTCGACGATAAAATTTTTGTGCACCGAGGCTTCCGCGATTATGCCGATACGGTTTTGGGCGACGGCTTGAGTGAGCGGCTCAAAAGTTCTCTGGAAAAAAATCCGCGCGAAATTCTTTACTTGACGGGTCACAGCTTGGGCGGCTCCGTTGCAACGATCATGGCGATTCGGCTGGCGGATTCGGGCGTCGAAAAAAATCAACTCAAGGTTATAACGTTCGGCGCGCCGGCGATTGGCTCTCGTGCTCTGGCGAAAAATTATTCCGACAAAATCGATTTGACTCGCGCGGAACTCAAAGGCGATGACGTCAAAAGATCTTTGCGTGCGCTCGGCTACGTTCAGTTCGGAAAAGTTTTGAAGTACAAGCAAAGCGCGACGGACACCCACGACGCTCACAGTATGGCCGTCTATCTCGACTGCGCGCTGCGTGATTTTTTTTCGGTGGGCGGAAATCTTCAATACGAGGCGGCCGACAAAATCGATGCGGAAATTTTTATCGCGCCGATTATTTTGGTCAAGGGCGAGCTGAAATCTTCCGACGAAAAAATTATTTTGAACGCGCTCGACGATGAGTTGAGGAATAACTTTTCCACGCCGATTTTCGCCGAGAAGCAAAGCGTCAAGTTCAAGGAGAAAAATATTTCCGACGAAGACTTCGAGGAATTTGTCGACGCGGGAAAAAATTTCGGCTGCAAATATATTTTGATCCGAATCTTCCGCGCAAAAAAAATTCGTGACGCGACCTCCGGCGAGAGGCTCGTCACGTTGGAAGAATTTATTTTGGACGCGGCCGGCCTTCCGTGCTTCATGCAAACTTCGGGCACGTCGACGGAAGAGCTGACGATTTTTGAGGCGGCACTGGCCACGCAAAAAAATTTGAACGACGATCTGAAAAATTTTTTCAAATGATTTTTTCGGGGACTTGAGCGACGGGAATTTTTTCCTGCGCGGCGGTCTCCAAATTTTTTACGGTGACGGTTGAAGTTGCGACCTCGTCCTCGCCGACGATGAGCGCGAATTTTGCTCCCGACTTGGCCGCGGCTTTCATCTGAGCTTTCATGCTTTTTTTGCCGAAGTCCATGGCCGCCGAAATTTTTTTCCGCCGCAAATCCGTCAAAAGTTTGAACGCATAAGTTTCAGCCTCTGAGCCGCCGCTGACCACGAAGGCTGAAATTTTTTTGTCTTCGGCGGGCAAAAGATTTTGAAATTCGAGCGCGAGCAAAATTCTTTCGAGACCCGTAGCGAACCCGACGGCCGGGGTGTCTTCGCCGCCGATTTCTTTTATCAGCCCGTCGTAGCGACCGCCGCCGGCAACAGCAGATTGAGCACCGAGCGGCGCGTATTGAATCTCGAAGGCGGTTTTGGTGTAATAATCCAGGCCGCGCACCAGCCGATTGTCCACGGTGAATTCGACACCCGCCGCAGTCAAAAAATTTTTCAGCGCGTTGAAATGTTCTCGGCACTCGTCGCACAGGCAAGTTTCAATTTTGGGCGCGTCGTCCATGAAATCTTTTAGCGCGTCGACTTTGCAATCGAGAATGCGCAGAGGATTTTTTTCCAGCCGCCGCCGACAATCCGCACACAAATCGTCCGCTTCTTCCGTGAAAAATTCCGTGAGCTTTTGACGGAAAATCGGTCGACACGCGGGGCAACCCACCGTATTAATTTTTAATTTCAAATCGTCCAGGCCGAGACTTTTTAAAAATTCCCACGCGAGCAAAATAATTTCCGCGTCGACGGCGGGATTTTTTTCGCCCAAAGCCTCCACGCCGAACTGATGAAATTCTCTCAAGCGGCCGGCCTGCGGTCTGTCGTAGCGGAACATCGAACCGATATAAAAAAGTTTCACGAGCCCGGCGTTTGCGTAAAGTTTGTTCTGAAGATAGGCGCGCACAACCGAGGCTGTGTTTTCCGGCCGCAAAGTTATGGAGCGGTCGCCGCGGTCGGTAAAGGTGTACATCTCTTTTTCCACGACGTCGGTGCCCTCGCCGATTGAGCGATTGAAAAGTTCCGTGTGTTCAAAGGTCGGCGTGCGAATTTCCTCGTAGCCGTAAAGTTTGCACAGCTCGCGAATTTTATCTTCCAGCCGCCGCCAAGAATTTATTTGGCTCGGCAAAATGTCTTTGGTGCCTCTCGGCGCATTTGTCAGCAAAAGTTTCAACCTCCTCAAATTTTTAAATCGGCGACGGAAAAAAGTACCGCGCTGCCCGAAATTTTTACGCGTTCGCCCAAAACTTCACAGTGCAAAATTCCTCCGCGAGCCGAAGCCTGCCGCGCGATAATTTTTTTCTTGCCGAGTTTTTCCGACCAAATCGGCGCGATTAAACAGTGCGTCGAGCCCGTCACGGGATCTTCGGCGATTTTTATTTTCGGCGCAAAAATTCTCGACACGCAATCAAAATTTTTGTCGGCAGCCGTCACCGCTTGAGAGAGCCCGTCCAAATTTTTCAGCGCGTCGAAGTCGGGCGACAAATTTTCCACGGCCTCGGAATTTTCCAAAACCATGAGCAAATCGCGGGCAAGGAAGGCTTCCAAAACTTTTGCGCGGACGGCGGCGCACATCTCCTCCGTCACGGGAATTTTTTTCGGCACGTACGCGGGAAAATTCATCTCGAAAAAATTTTCTTTGCGTTCGACGAAAAATTTCCCGCTCAAAGTTTCAAACTCGACGGCGGACAAATTTTTTTCAATCTGCGTCAAAATCACGAAGGCCGAAGCCAACGTCGCGTGGCCGCAAAAATCTATCTCGGCGGCGGGCGTGAACCACCTGAGCCGATAAAAATTTTTTTCCCGCGCGACAAAAGCCGTCTCCGACAAATTGTTTTCGCGGGCGATGTTTTGCATCAAATCTTCGGGCGGGAATTTTTCGACGACACAGACAGCCGCGGGATTTCCGCCGAAAATTTTTTCCGTGAAAGCGTCAACGATAAATTGTTTCATGACAAAATCCTCTTGAGCCCGCCGCAAAAATTTCGTCGCGGCGAGCGATATATTTTTCCGCGTCGCGCAGATAAGTTTTCAAATCTTTTGGGTTGAAGGCCGTGCGAATTTTTCCGCCCGAAGGATCGGGGATTTTGGTCGAAGCCGCCGCGCCCGTGCCCAAAATTATTTGACGCTCGCCCATAATCTGCACGTTGTAAATTCCTTCCGCGCCTTGCCGACACCAGCCGACGTTTTCAATCTGCCCGCTCATGTAGCCTTGACGATAAAGATAGTACGGGGAAAAATTTTCGTCGCGCAAAATTTTTTCGGCGTGCCGAGCCATCAATCGAACTTGCGAATCGTCGGGCAAATTGAAATCTTCCAAGCTGTTCAACTCGTCGGAAAGTCTCATCTGAAGTTTCGAACCGCGCTTTATCGCCAGGGAATGAATCGTCACGTCGTCGGGGTCGAGCTCCAAAATTTTTTCCAGCGTCTCTTTGAAGTCGTCGAATTTTTCGCCCGGCAAACCGATAATCAAATCCGTGTTGATTTTCCAGTAGCCGGCCGCCCGCAAAATTTTGAACGCGCGGAAAAAATCTTCGACCGTGTGTTTTCGCCCGATGAAGTCGAGCGTCCGTTGATGAATCGTCTGCGGATTGACGCTCACGCGGGTCACGCCGAAATTTTTCATGACGGAAATTTTTTCTTCGGAAATGGTGTCGGGGCGGCCGCACTCAACTGTAAATTCTTCGACGCCCGCGCCGCAAAAATTTTTATGGACGAGCTCAATCATCTCCGCGAAAAATTTTTCGGGCAAAGCACTCGGCGTTCCTCCACCGACGTAAACCGTTTGAACTTCCAAACCGTATCGAGCAATCGTCGCGGCCGCAGCCTCCACGTCGAGTTTCAAAGCCGCCATGAATTCTTCGATGATTTTTTCCGCGGGCAAAACGTTCGACGGAAAGGAGCAGTACAGGCAGCGCGTCTTGCAGAAGGGAATTCCGACATAGACGCCGATTTTTTTTTCGCCGCGATTTATAATCGGCAGCTGGCGAAGAGCAACCTCCGTCAAAAGTTCGGCCTTGTTGCGCTCAACCAAAAAGTCGCTGATGATTCGTCTGCAAATTTTGTCACGGTCGATGACGCCTTGACTTGTGACGCCGAAACCTTCGCGAATCCACCGCTGAATAATTTTCGTCGGGCGCACGCCGTGTAAAATTCCGTAAGGCACGGGCTCGAAGCCGAAACTCTTCGTCAAAATTTTGTACAGATTTTTTTTGACGAGGCGATTGACTTCCGCGCCGAATCTTTCGTCGGGGCGAGCCATGGAACTTTTCCGCCAGCAACCTTGCGCGACCTTCAAGCGCGTGGTGATTCTTTGGCCGACGACATCGTTTAAAATTTCCGCGCCGTCAAAATTTTTTGGATCGAGCTTGAACGAGCGGAGCACGTCGCCGACTTCTTTTGGAAAATTTTTCATTCCGAAATCCTCTTGCGGCAGTCGCTGCAGTAGCCGAAAAATTTTACCTCGTGATTCAAAATTTCAAAGCCGGATTTTGCCGCGACGCGAGCCTCCAGTTCGTCGAGCAAATCTTCTTCAAACTCGATGACTTTTTTGCAGTTGAGGCAAATCAGATGATGATGATGATGAACTTTCGGGTCGGCGGTGTTGAGTTCGTAGCGGGCGCAGCCGTCGCCGAAATCCAAGCGCACGAGGATTCCCAGTTCGCTGAGCAAATCCAACGCGCGATAGACCGTGGCCAAACCGATTTCCGAATCGTTCTCGCGCAAGATTGAGTAGACGTCCTCCGCGCTCATGTGGTGAGAATTTCTCTGCTCCACAAAAATTTTCAAAATCTCTTTGCGTTGCGGCGTCATCTTGTAGCCGCGCTCCGATAATTTTTCGCGCAAATCTTTCAGGCCGTAAAGTTGCCGACTGTCGCTCATGTTTGAACCCTCCTTCACGTTTGAGGCGATTATATCAGTTTTGCCGTTTTTATCAATCGGTGGCGTCGGCGAAAATTTTTTGGTATAATGAAAAAAATTTTTTGGGGAGGAAAAGATTTTGAAGCGAATATTTTTTCTGTTGCTCACGATTTTTATTTTGACTTCTTCGGCGGCCGCGCAGGGCAAAAAAATTTTGTACGTGCCGATAGACAATCGCCCGTGCAATTTTTATCAGGTGCTGCAGGTGGCCAAAAAGCTCGATTACGAAATTTTGACGCCGCCCGAAGAAATTATCGGCTCGAAAAATTTTTATGGCGACCCCGACAAAATTTGGGCGTGGCTGGAGGAGAACGCAGCCTCGGCAGATTACGCCGTGCTTTCGACTGACGCGCTGCTTTACGGAAGTTTGGTCGGCTCGCGCAACCAAGATCTTCATCCAGCGGAAATTTTGGAACTGGCGCAACGATTCAAAGCGTTTGACAAAAAGTTCCCGCACGTGACGATTTTTGCCTTCGGGACGATTATGCGCACGCCGCGCACCGCGTCCTACACCACGGAGCCGGCCTATTACACGACGCACGGCCTAAAAATTTTTGAGTACACCGCGCTGCTCGACAAGAAGGAGACGGAAAAACTTTCGGGCTCCGAACAGCGGCAATTGAAAAAACTTGAAGCGGAAATCCCCGTCGAATATCTGCAAGATTGGATGGAACGCCGCAAAGAAAATTTCGACGCGAACAAATATTTGATTGACTTGACGCGGGCGGGCGTCTTTGAATATTTTTTGCTCGGTTGCGACGACAGCGCGATTTTTTCTCAGACGCACAGGGAGAGCCGCTACTTGAGAGACTACGCAAAAGATTTGGGCAAGACCGTCGTGCAAGTCACTTCCGGCGCGGACGAACTCGGAATGTTGATGATTGCCCGCGCGATAAACGAAGACAAAAATTATCGGCCGTTCATCAGCGTGGAATACAACGCCGGCAAGGGCGCACAAACTTTTCCGAAATATTGCAACGAGACGATTGGCACTTCGATTGACGCGGCGATTTTGGCGGCGGGCGGCTTGAGGATTCCTTCGCACGACCGCGCAGATCTTGTGGTGGCAGTCAACACTCGCAAGGACGGAAAAACTTTTGAGGCGGGCGACCCGAAGAAAAACAGTCTCAAATATCGCGACGACCTGAAAACTTTTATGGAGCCGCTGAAAAATTTTGTGGCGAAAAAATATCCCGTGGCCGTGGCGGACGTTGCTTTTTCCAACGGCGCGGACAATGCCCTGATGAATCAGCTGAAGAAAAATGATTTGCAATTCAAGATTCGCTCTTACGGGGGCTGGAACACGGCGACCAACGCGAGCGGATTTTTAATCGGCGCGGGCACTCTGACGAGGTACATGGACGACAAAGCCGTTGCCGAACTTTTAATCACGCGCTATTTGGACGATTGGGCGTACGAGGCCAACGTTCGCCAAGAAATTTTTGCGGCGAGCTACTCCACGGCGGGCGCGGGCGATCCTTTTAATTTAAATGAAAAACTTTTGCCGCTGGAAAAAATGTTGAATGAAAAGATGACGGCCTTTGTCGCGGAAAATTTGAAAGTGCGTTGGCGTTTGGAGGATTTAAAATTTTCCCTGCCGTGGCAAAGAACTTTCGAGTGTGACCCGCGCTTCAAACTTTCCGAATGATTCAGCCGGCCAGCTCGTTCAAAACGTCTTGGCGGGTGATGGCGTACGTTCCCGATTTTCTGAGGACGATACCCGCGGCGAGATTAGCTATGTAGGCTCCGTCGACAGGTTTCAATCCGCCGGCCAAAGCCAAAGCAAAGACCGCCGCAACCGTATCGGCCGCACCCGCGCTGTCAAAAACTTCTTGGGCACGCGTCCGCAGGTGAGCGACGTCATCTTCCGTCACGAGAGTCATGCCCGAATCGGAACGTGTCGCCAAAACATTTTTGATTCTGAACTTGCGCATGATGTAACGACCTGCTCTTTCGGCCGCGTCGTCATCGTCCGTGGCAATGGGGCTTAGCAGGATTTGATTTATCTTGGCGACGTTGGGGGTGATGTAATCGGCTTGCGCGTATTTTATCCACTGTTGACCGTAAGGCATGACGACGACGGGGACGCCGTGATTGTGAGCCGCGCGAATGACCGAGGCGCAAAATCTTTCCGTGCAAACGCCCTTCTCATAATCGGCCAGGACAATGGCGTCGAGGCTCTCGTTTAATCGTTGGCGGACGAAACTTTTGAGCGCGTCGAATTGGTCTTCCGTGCGCGGAGCGAGATCTTCAAAATCCATGCGGAACATCTGGACGTGGCCGCTCATGATTCTGATTTTTGTCGTGGTCGGCCACTCGGTCGCAATCAATCCGTCTTGATCAATGCCGCTCTCGTAAAGTTGCGTGGAAAGAATTTCAAAGTTGTGGTCGTCGCCGACGAAGCCCGCAATCGACGTTTGACAGCCGAGGTTGGCCAGATTGTTTGCGATGTTTGCGGCGGCACCGAGAGAAGATTTGCGCTTGACGATTTTGGCGACAGGCACGGGCGCGTCGCTGGCAAACTTCCTCACGTCGCCGTAATAATATCTGTCCATCATGATATCGCCGATAACGAGCACCTTGCAGCGGTTGACGCGCGTCTTAAAAAAATTTTGCCAATCGTTTTTGTTCATTGCTTTATCCTCCAAAATTTTTTTCGCCATTATATCACAAGTGGAGGTGATTGATTTTGTCCGAAGATTTAAAAGTTCAAGCGGAGCTGGAATTTTACAGGAAGTTAAACCCCGAAGCGGCGATTTTTTTTCGGAAGAAGTCGTTGGCGGCGCGGCTTTTGAAAATATCCGTCAAAGATTTGAAGAACGCAACGGAGCAGCCGTGGTACGCGGAATATCTCGCGCTGCTGGCGATTCGGCTTGAAAACCCGACGCTACGTTTCGTGGCCAAAAAATTTGCGCTGAAGTTGGAGCTGTGGTTCAAAAAAAATTTAAATCGGGACGAGCGCGAGCTTGCACTCCTCGGAATGATTCAACTGGTCGAGCCGACCGAACTTTGCGTGCCGTTCAATCAAAATTTGTGGCCGAAAAAAATGGTTCGCGACGTGCAGGCCGTCTTGTTGAATCAATTCGTTGACGAAAATTTTTGGGACGAGGACATCGCGACGTATTATCTTTGGCGACAGAATTTTTTGCGTCACGGGAAAAGAAAAATGCGCGTGGCGTTCATGGTCAACTCCTACGTTTCCGGCGAAAAAATTTTGCCCGTATTTGAAGCTCTCAAAGCTCGCGGCGACGTTGAAACTTTTATCGTGGTTTACGCGGGCGCGGATTTAAAATATTTGCAGCGGGCGTGGGATTACTTTCAAGAAAAATATCCCGACGAAAAAATTTACAGCTATAGTTTAATGGATTTGCGGCGTCTGGAACCCGATTATGTTTTCCTGGCCAATCCCTATGACGAACGCAGAAATTTCCCCGGCTTCCGCACGAACGACATCGCCAAGTTCGCCAAGGTTTGCATCATCTCCTACGGCACGACTTTATCGAAAATTTTTTCGGACAGGCTCTTCGACGAGTTCAGGGATTTTTGGCACAACGTTTATTTTTATTTTCCGTCGGCCGAAAGCGTTAAGGAAGAATTTTTGAAACGATTTCCGCAGGGGCTCAATTATCGGCACGTGGAATTTTTCGGCTTCCCCGCGCTCAAACCTTATTACATGCTCGAAAAAAAATCCTCCGATAAAAAAGTTGTCATGTGGTCGCCGCGCTGGAATTTCGACGACAAAATCGGCGGCTCGCACTTTATGGATTTCAAAGACCAATTCATCGCGCTTGCCAATCACAACCTCAAATTGATTTTTCGCCCGCACCCCGATCTTTTCAACGAGCTCATTCACAAAAAATTTATGAGCCGAGAACAGCTGGCCGACTTCGACGCGACGCTCAAAAAAAATGATATTCATCGGCAGACGACGCTGGCCGGCATGTTCGACACGATTGGCGCAGTCGATATTTTCATCACGGATTATTCGTCGATTATGAGCCAACTTTTTTTGACGGGGCGGCCGATAATTTATTGCGAATACTCCAAAGCTGCGCCCTTGCCCGAATACGAGGAAATGTTTTCGTCGCTGTACGTGGCCAACACTTGGCCGGACGTCGAAAAATTTTTGGATGACTTGCTCGCGGGAAAAGATCCTCTCTTCGAACGGCGGCAAGAGATTGCGAAAAAAATTTACGACCTTCACAGGGACGCGGCCGGCAAAATTGCCGAGTGCCTCGCTCAAGATTTTAAACTTTCTGAGGTGATTTAAAAACGTTTTTTGTGCAAAATCAATGCCTGTTTTTTCCCTCCACGCAGCGTGAATAATTTTGTCGCGTCAATAATTATCGCTGAAAGAAATTTTATTGAGCGGATGAAGCTCCAAAAGCGAGTCTTGCGTCGTGAATGAATTGAATAATAGAGGCGAGGGTTAAGCCCCAGCGGGCGCAGAAATTTTTGTGGTGACGGGCACTTTTGACAATCTGTCCGTCATGGCGCAGCGCGACCCTGAGCACTTATCATCGCTCGACAAATCGAATGCGTAGACTTCATCTTTTGAAGTTGGTGCGGAAGTGCTCGCGTTGAATTCAAAGGCAAAAGCTTTAGAAACAGTGTTCATAAACGTTTAAGCAAAGTTTGGACATGAGAAATCTTAATCA
>CAMNFC010000009.1 GCA_946536925.1 uncultured Selenomonadales bacterium
TTATCCTCGGCGGCAACGTCATGGAGAAGGCGGGCATTTCCGAACGACTGATTAATTTTGCTCAAAGTTGCGTCGGTCATCTGCGCGGCGGATTGATTGTCGTCATGGTCTCGGTCGCGTGCTTCTTCGCGGCGATATCGGGTTCGGGTCCTGCGACGGTCGCGGCTCTCGGAATGATTTTGATCCCCGCGATGGTCAAGGTCGGATATCCTCCGGCGTTCTCTGCGGCGTTGATGGCGGCGGCGGGCGCAACCGGCATCGTTATTCCCCCGTCGATAACTTTTGTCGTCTACGGCTCCGTCGCGGATACTTCAATCGGCAAATTATTTTTATCGGGTATCGTCCCCGGCGTGATGATCGGCGTCGCGCTGATTGTCGTGGCAATGTGGACGACCCGCAATTTAAAAATCGAACTGTTGCCCAAAGCCACGAGCGAGGAACGCTGGAAATCTTTCAAAGAAGCTTTCTGGGGTCTGCTCATGCCGGGAATAATTTTGGGCGGAATTTACGGCGGCATTTTCACTCCCACCGAAGCGGCGGCCGCCTCCGCAGTCTACGGTTTGTTCGTCGGATTTTTTATCTACCGCACGCTCAAGCTCAAAGACCTCTACGAAATTTTTGTCAACTCCACCACGACCACGGCGGTTGTCATGTTCATCACGGCCACGGCAAGTCTCTTCGCTTACATCTTGACGCGCGCTCGACTCGACCTGGCGATAAGCGACGGCCTGATTGAAATCACGGGCGGCAACTACATCATGTTCCTTTTGATCGCCAACATAATTTTCTTAATCGCGGGCTGCTTCATGGACGCGACCTCGGCCGTCTTGATTTTCACGCCGCTGTTCCTGCCCGTCGCGCTGAGTTTGGGAATTGATCCGATTCATTTCGGCGCGGTCATGGTTCTCAACTTGTCAATCGGACTTGTCACGCCACCCGTCGGAATAAATCTGTTCGTGGGCTGCGGCATAGCCGACGTCTCGCTGAAAGATATTTCCGTGGCGGTCATCCCGTTGATTATCGCTTGCTTGATTGTCTTGCTAATGGTAACATACATTCCGCAACTCCCGCTGCTCTTTGTCTAGCGCGGAGAAAAAATTTGCGGAGGGATTTACCATGAAAAAAATTTTTGCGGCATTGATCTTGGCGACGATGCTCTTGTCCGTCGGCTGCGGTGACCAGGCAAAAGACGCCGCCAAAGACGCTCAACAAAAAGTCGAGCAAAAAGCTGACCAAGCCAAGGACGCTGCCGACAAAGCCGCCGCTGACGCCTCCAAAAAAGTCGACGAGGCAAAAGACGCCGCCACTCAAGCTGCCGATGACGCGGCAAAAAAAGCCGATGAGATGAAAGCCGACGCCTCAGCCAAAGCCGACGAGATGAAAGCCGAAGTCGAAACGATGGCCGAAGACATGACCGCCATGATGAACGAAAGAGCCGTTGCGCTCGGTGGAGTCGTGCCGGGTGCTTCCGTCGAAGATATCACCGCGATGTTCGGCGAACCGATTTCAACCGAAGGCGACGTTGTGACTTTTGCTGACGGCCTCAAAGTTGTCCTCGACACCGCCAAAAAAGTTAAATCCATTTCCACGACCGCCAACACGTTCAACACGCCCGAAGGTGTTTACGTCGGCGCGAGCGAGTATTCCCTCAACGACGCATGCGGCCCCGCGGATTCCGTTCGTAAAATTGCAAACGGCGCGGAGTACGAATACATCAGCGGCGACAAAAAATCCGTCGTCGTTTACAAAGCTCAAAACGGCGTCATCACCGAGATAATTTGTTCGATGAAGTGAGGTCGACATGAAAAAATTTTTTGCAACACTTTTTGCGGCGACACTCTTAATCAGCGGCTGCGGCGATAAAGCCGAGGATGTCAAATCCGACGCGACCAAAGTTGAAGACGCGGCAACAAAAATCGAACAGAAGGCGGCACAAATCGCGCAGACCCCGACCGTCGACGAAAAATTTTCTCTCGGAGGAATTTCGCCCGGCATGACTTTCGACGAGGCAAAAAAAATTCTCGGCGAACCGACCGCCCAACATGACGGCGACGAATTCACTTTCGCAAACGGTTTGATGATCGACGTCGAGATGAATTCCGTTGAAGAAATTAAAATCCGTCAAGCGGGCGTCAAAACCGGCGCGGGCGTCGAAGTCGGAATGACCGAACAAAATTTGATTGATGCTTACGGTCGCGCGGACGCCACGGAAAATGATGACGGCTTCGTCGAACACAAATACTTCAGCGGCGACAAATTGACCAAGCTCGAATTCGATGTGAGCAACGGCTCGATCGTCGAGATAAAATGTTCGCTCAACGATTAAAAGGCAATGCGTAATAATTTAAGGAGGTTCAATCATGAAGAAAAAGTCAGTCGAAGAACTCAAGGAGATTGCAAAAGATTTGCGCAAGAAAGTCGTGACGATGATTTACGAGGCGCAATCGGGTCACCCCGGCGGCTCACTCAGCGCGGCGGATTTCGTGACGGCTTGCTACTTCCGCGAAATGAACGTCGACCCGAAAAACCCCAAGTGGGAAGACCGCGACCGTTTCGTTTTGAGCAAAGGTCACGTCTGCCCGATTCAATACGCGGCGTTGGGCACGCTCGGCTTCTTCCCCGCAGAAAAACTTCACACGCTCCGTCAGGAAGGTTCGCCGCTGCAAGGCCACCCGAATCATCACTGCCCCGGCATCGACATTCCCACGGGCTCGCTCGGTCAAGGTTTTGCATGCGCGGTCGGAATGGCAATCGGCCTCAAGAGCGACAACAAAGCTGCTCGCGTCTTCACGGTTCTTGGCGACGGCGAATGTCAAGAAGGTGAAGTTTGGGAAGCAGCCGCCACCGCCAACAAATATCAGCTCGACAATCTGATTGCTTTCGTCGACGTGAACAATTTGCAAATCGACGGCACCACCGATGAAGTTATGCCCAACCTCGACCTGGGCGAAAAATTCCGCGCGTTCGGCTGGGAGATTTATAACATCGACGGCAACGACATGGCGCAAATCGTCCGCACGCTCGACACGATCAAAATGCACAGCCACGACCACAAACCCAAATGCATCATCGGTCAAACAACCAAAGGCAAAGGCGTCTCTTACATGGAAAACGTCGGCAGCTGGCACGGCGTCGCCCCCAACAAAGAAGAATACGAACAGGCCATGAAAGATCTTGAGGAGGGTTTCTGATATGGAAAAAAAAGCAATCGCAACTCGTAACGGCTTCGGCGAGGAAATGATTCTCCTCGGCGCGGAAAATAAAAATATCTTCATCGTCGACGCGGACATCGGCAAATCCTGCAGAACCGACGGCTTCACCAAGGCGCACCCCGCTCAACACATAAACGTCGGTATCGCCGAACAAAACGCGGCGGGCGTGGCGGCCGGCATGGCCACAACGGGAAAAATTCCGTTCGTCGTGACTTACGCGGTCTTCGGCTCGCTCAGAATGTGCGAGATGATTCGCCAGGAAATTGCTTACCCCAGACTCAACGTAAAAATTGCCTGCTCTCACGGCGGCTTCACTCCCGCGAACGACGGCGCAAGTCATCAGGCTATCGAAGACATGGGCGTTATGCGCACGATCCCCAACATGACAGTTATCATGCCCGCGGATTATTGGGCGGCTCGCAAGCTCACTCGTGCAATCGCTGAATATGACGGCCCCGCGTTCATCAGATTTACCCGCGACGCTATCCCCGTCATTTACGACGAGAACACCGAGTTCACAATCGGCAAGGCGCACATCGCCCGCGAAGGCTCCGACATCGCCATCATCGCTAACGGCGACATGGTTTGCTACGGGCTCGACGCCGCCAAAAAACTTGAGGCCGAAGGTATCAGCGCAAAAGTCGTCGACATGCACACGATTAAACCGCTCGACGTGGACGTCGTAAAAGATTGCATTGAAAAAATCGGTAAGATCATCACCATTGAAGACCACAACATTATAAACGGGCTGGGCTCGGCCGTGTGCGAAGTCGTCGCTGAAGCCGGCAAAGGCAAAGTTAAACGCTTCGGCATTCAAGATCAATTCGGCGAGTCCGCGCCCTATCATCGTCTGCTGGAGAAAAACGGCATCACCGTCGACGCAATCGTCGCGGCCGCCAAAAATTTCCGATAAAAATTTTTAGGAGGAATAAAAATGTTTGATTTCAAAGACCAGGTCGTTATCGTCACGGGTAGCGGCTCCAAACGCGGAATCGGTCGCGGCATCGCCAACATGTTCGCAGAGGCCGGAGCACAAGTCATCATCGCCGACATGAACGAGCAAGGCTGCAAGGACACCGTCGCCGAGATTAAAGCTGCGGGCTACAAAGCTGACGGATTCGTTCTCAACATCGCCGACGAGGATTCTGTCAACGCCTTCGTCAAAAATGTCAAAGACAAATACGGCAAGATCGACGTCCTGGTCAACAACGCGGGCATCACTCAGCGCGTCACCGTTCACGATATGACTTTGGCCGACATGAAGAAAATTTTCACCGTAAACATGTTCGGGACGTTCCTCATCACCAAGGCCGTCGTCGAAGTCATGAAGGAGAAAAAATACGGCCGAATCGTCAGCCTCTCTTCCGTCTCTGCCAAACGCGGCGGCGGTGTCTTCGGCGGCGCACATTACAGCGCGTCCAAAGCTGCTCTCCTCGGTTTCAGCAAAAATTTGGCTCGCGAAGTCGCCGAATACGGAATTACCGTCAACTGCGTGTGCCCCGGCGCGATTAATACCGATATCCGCAAAAATATGAACGGAACCGAAGAAGACGATATCAAACTCGCGCAGGAAATCCCGATGAAACGTATCGGCGAAGTTTTCGAGGTCGCGGGCCCGATCGTTTTCCTCGCGTCCAAAGAAGCCGGCTACATCACGGGCGAAGATATCGATATCAACGGCGGCTCGCACATGGATTAAAACTTTCATAACCTTCCCTTCTTGTCACTCAATAAAACTCTTTGAAAGGCGGTCGGTTTCGGAAAAAAATTTTTTCGTGCCGGCCGCTGAACTTTTTTCCAAAGGAGTTGATTCATTTGAACGCCGAACAATTCGAGGCCATGCTCGACGAATATCGCGCACGCAACGTCCATTTCCTCCACCTCAAAACTTCTTTGCGCGATTGGTTTTTCGTCATCGACGACAGCTATTATCTGACTTATCGCGACGACAAAAAAGAAATCGTCGTCAGTTGGCTCGTTAAACCCAAAGATGACGCTCACGAAGCATTTTATTTCTACAACACCAACAATCGAGGCTTTAATCTGTGGTACGGCGACGTTATTCACGAATTCGAGCAAATGGAAGACAAAAATTTCTATCATGAGCCGTATTACGAGGATATTTACTTCAGTTACATGAACGAGGAAGAAAAAGTTCCGTTAAAAGACTTTTTGGCCGTCGTGCCCAAGACAAATTATAAAATTTTCGGCTCATTCCTCCTTTGCGACGAGATCGGCTCCGGTTTCAACAAAAAAGACCTGCCGTACAAGACAGATAACTCCACAATCGCCAATCAATTCAAATTTTGGTTGCGCAGAGAGGATATCACGCCGTTTAATTACGTTTTGCGCGATCCCGTCAAGTCGCCCGCGATAAATCTTTCCGAAATCGAAGAAATTATCCCCGCGCACACAAATATCCGTTTCGTTTTCGACGACGGCTCCGTCCGCGCGTTCAAACAAATTCTCGCCGATAAAAATTCGGCAAATTAACTTAGCGGTTAAAAAATTTTTTTGTTACTCAGCCCAAAGTTTCATCGGGCGATTTTTTTTTGCTATAATCAAGGAAATTTTGTTTGAAGGATGATTTTCATGGCGGAAATAATTTTAAAAATCATTTTGGCGGCGATTTTGACGTTCGCGGGCTCGTTTTGGGTCGAAAAGCTTTATTCGGGCAGCACAGAGCTGACTTTCCCGAAAAAAATTGCCGAGCGCGCAAAATTCCGCAAATCTATTCTTTTTTTCTCGCTGGCGATATTTTTCAACTTGACGGACGAAATTTTTTTGTTGCCGGCGATTTTTTTGCTCATTCTCATGATTTTGACGGATTTTGAACAGTATATGCTCTTCGACGAGATGACTTTTTCGCTGGCGGTGCTCGGATTTATTTTTGCGTGGCATTCGTCGATTTTGACGCAAGGTTGCTTCGCGGCGTTGGTCGGCGGCGGAATTTTTGCGGTTTTGGCCGTTTTTTCGAGAGGATCGCTCGGCGGCGGCGATGTTAAATTAATTTTCGCGCTCGGATTTTGGTTGGGCGAAAAACTTTTCAATGTCGTGCTCTTCGGAACGGTTTTGGGCGGATTTGCGGCCGTAATCATGATTTTGCTCAAGAAAAAAGACCGCAAGAGTTATTTTGCTTACGGCCCGTATTTTTCTTTGTGCACGATTTATTTTTTGCTCAGTTGACAAACTCCCCGCGAAAGGGATTGTGCTGTCAACAATACTTGCCCAAAAATTTGGGTCTTGCGGTATCTCCTGCAAGGGTCGTTGCCCCAACCCTGATTTTTTTGGCGGCTTATATCATCTTACAGCGCGATTGATAAAAAAAAGCCCCGACGCACGGTCGAGGCTGAAATTTTGTTATTTTTTTCTGAAATATAGCCACGCGATGATTAAAATGCTCACGATGATGAAAATCAAGCTGAATTCGTGCCCGATTTCCAAAAGATATTCCCAATTATCGCCGAGCCACAGTCCCGCGAACAAAATCAGCGCAGTCCACGGCAAAGAACCCGCAAAAGTGTAAAAAAGGAACTTTTTGAAGTCGACGCGGGCGAAACCGGCGGGCAAAGATATAAAAGTTCGGATAACGGGCAGCATTCGGCTGAAAAAAACGGCTCTGATCCCGTATTTGTCGAACCATTTCTGCGCCAAGTCGACGTGAGACCTTTTTATAAAGAAATATTTGCCATATTTGTCGACAAACTTCCTTCCGCCCGTGGAACCGACGACATAAGCGAAAATTGAACCGATCATGCCGCCGATCATGCCCGCAATCATCGCTCCGGTGAAAGTCATGCGTTCCGCGCTGATTAAATAGCCTGCAAAACCCAAAATTAACTCGCTGGGCACGGGAATACACGCATTTTCCATTGCCATGAGGATTACAACGGCGAAATAGCCCCACGAGTCGATAAAATTTAGAAAAGCCTGCGAAATTTGCTCCATGTGTCAGAAATCCTTAAATTTTTCGCCGTAACCGTAGTGTTCGATGACATAATCCAAATCTTTGTCGCCGCGGCCGCTCAAATTGACGAGAACGGAGCCTTTTCCCATTTTTTTTGCGAGTTTCATTGCATAAGCGACTGCGTGAGAGCTTTCGAGCGCGGGAATGATACCTTCGTAGCGGCTGAGCTTGAAAAATGCGTCGACGGCCTCCAAATCGGTGGCAGTTTCGTATTTTACACGTCCGATTTCGCGCAAAAAGGCATGTTCGGGGCCTACAGACGGATAATCGAGGCCGCTGGCGATAGAATAGACGGGCGCGGGCTCTCCGTCGGGATTTTTGAGCATAATTGAGTTAAAACCGTGCATAATGCCTTCTGAGCCGTAACTCATCGATGCAGCGTGGTCACCGAGGCTTTTTCCGCGTCCGAGAGGCTCAACTCCGACAATTTCGACGGGATCATTGATAAAAGGCAGGAAAAATCCGATTGAATTGGATCCGCCGCCCACGCAAGCGGTTATCACGTCGGGAAGCAAGCCTGTCATCTCTTTGAACTGTTCGCGAGCCTCTTCGCCGACAACGTATTGGAAATCGCGAACCATCATGGGGAAAGGATGCGGGCCGACGACCGAGCCGATGCAATAAATCGTTTCCTTATAATTCTCCAAATAATCTTCAAACGCGGCGTCGACTGCTTCTTTTAAAGTTTTTGCGCCTTTATCGACGGAAACGACGTTTGCGCCCAAAATTTTCATGCGGGCGACGTTTGGAGCCTGCTTTTTGATGTCGACTTCGCCCATATAAATCGTGCACTCCAGTCCGAAGAACGCGGCGGCCGTTGCGAGCGCGACACCGTGTTGACCGGCTCCCGTCTCGGCGATGATTCTCTTTTTGCCCATGAATTTTGCCAAGAGACCTTCGCCCATGCAGTGATTGAGTTTGTGCGCGCCGGAGTGATTCAAATCTTCGCGCTTGAGATAAATTTGGCAGTTGCCGAGTTTGCGGCTCAAGTTTTCGCAGTGATAGACGGGCGTCGGGCGTCCCTGAAATTCGCGGCGAATTCTTCTAAGCTCGTTGATAAATTGCGACGAATGACAAATCGTCAAGTAAGCCTGCGTGATTTCTTCCATGGCCGGCACGAGTTGCGGGGGAAGATACGCGCCGCCGAAACGACCGAAGCGGCCGTCCTCCGTCGGATATTTTTTCAAGTAAGTCGAGTAATCCATTTTAAAACCTCCAAAAAAATTTTTCGCGTTGAGTCGAGTCAAAAATTTTCGGGTGCCGAAGCACCCCACGTGAAAAATTTTTCGGGGAAGGTCGCGTGCTGCATTTTAAAAACCTCCTAAAACAAAATGCCCCGCATAATTCTGCACGGGGCTGAAATTTTCCTGCAAAGTTCACAATTTTATTTTGACGACGGTTTTTGTGTTTGGTGCGCAATCGAAGTCGCGGTCGGCGGGCATAGAAAATTTCACGATGAATTTGTCGTTGGGTTTTTCCTGCTCTTCGAACTTGTCGGGAATTTTTGGAGCTTGAGGATTTTCTGCGGGTTGAGGATTTTCTGCGGGTTGAGGATTTTCTGCAGGTTGAGTTCCGTCTGCAGGTTGAGAATTTTGCGCGGGTTGCGCGTCGGGATTTTCTGCCGGCGCGGCCTCCGCGGTTTTGTTTTCGCCGATGAGCGGCGCGGGCGCGTTCGTGGAGTTCGGAATTTCGGGTAACTCGACGGGCTCTTTTTCTTCGGCGGGCTTTTCGAGATTCGGTTTAATTTTTTCGATGACCGTGCCGAAAATTTCTTTCCCGTCAATCGTGTAGCTCACCAATTTTCCGAGAGAAATTTTGTCGAAGATATCTTCCGAAACTTCCGCCTCGACCCAAAGCTCGCGGCTGTCACCGATTTTGGAAATGCTGTCGCCGGCCGACAAATCTTGGTTGACTTCGACGGCGTAAAAAATCGTTCCGCTCACGGGCGCGATGACGTCCGTTTCGCGAGCTTCCTGTTTTGCGGCGTTCAAAGAAAGTTCTGCCTGCTTGATCGCTTGCTCGGCTCCCGCCAAAACTGCGGCGGGCGTCGGGCGGAACTCGTCGACGTATTCTGTGTAATGTTCGACGCTCGTGGTTGGCGCGGAAGAATTTCTCGACGGCGCGGACGATTCGGCCACGGCACTTTCATAATCTCGGCGGGCTGCGTCACGTTGAACCGCGCTGACTGCTCCCATCTCATAAAGTTCTGCCATGCGGCTCGCGCGTTCTTTGAGCTTCTCCAAATTTTTTTTCGGCATCGGTGTCGATTGCGTGGCGGGCGCGGCGCGTTGAACGATTCTTTCTCGCTGAACGGGAACTTTGACCCATTGGCCTTGCGCAAGTTCGTCGTATTTTGCTTTGGCCAGCTCCACGGTTTTTTCCAGCTGTTGAATTTCTTCTTCGGTTATGGCGACTTCCAAACGCGCGATGACGTCCCCGGCTTTGACTTCGGCTCCGTCCTCGAATAAAAGCTCTTTGACTTTTCCGTTTGCCAAAACCCTGACGGAAACCATCGTGCCCGCGACTTTTGCGTCGTCGAGTTGAAGCGTAACGTCTTTGTGCCAATATTTGTATTCGGCGTAACCGATAACGAGCGACAAGACAATCACTCCGACGAGACCGAAGCGGATAAAATTTTTAACCTTCGCGGTTATATCTGTGCTTTGCATTTCTTTTGCTCCATATAAAAAATTTGCACCGCTATTCTACAACAGCCGAAAAAATTTTTCCACAAGAAATCTTGAATTCTTTGCGGCGAAAAAATTTTTCAAACGGTGTTGATAATTATTTCCATTCGTGATACATTACGCACGCGAAAAATTTTTTTCGGGAGTGATGAAGTTGAAACTTAAAGATACAAAGCCGGGAATGGTCGTTAGGATCGATTCTGTCGGCGAATCCGATTTGAAGCAGCGGCTGATGACTATGGGCTTGCTCCCCGGCACGCGCGTTGAAGTTTTGAATTCGGCACCGCTGGGCGACCCGATAGCTCTTCGCCTGCGTTCGTACAATTTGGCGATGAGGCGGGACGACGCCGCGCAAATCGAAGTTTCTCAAGTCAACTGAGGTGATAAAATGTCAGCATTATCCGTAGCTTTGACCGGCAACCCCAACACCGGCAAGTCCACAATTTTTAACGAGCTCACCGGCGCGCGCCAAAAAATCGGCAACTGGCCGGGAGTCACCGTCGACAAAAAAGTCGGCACAATCGAGCACAACGGCAGAAAAATTTCCGTCATAGATTTGCCTGGCACTTATTCGATTAACGCCCGCTCACAGGAAGAGCAGGTCGTCAGCGATTATTTCAAGGAGAACAAGCCCGATATCGTCGTCAACATCATCGACGCCGCGAACATTTCCAGAAATCTTTTCTTGACCGTCCAGCTCATGGAAAACGGAATCCCGCTCATTTTGAATTTGAACATGATGGACGAGGCCGAACGTCACGGAATTAAAATCGACATGAAAAAGTTGGAAGAAGCTTTCGGAATGCCCGTGACAAACACCGTCGGCCGCAGCAACAAGAGCGTGCGCAAACTCTTGGACGTTTTCACCAACGCTGTCATGAGCAACTACGAGCCGAGCAAAATGATTCGCGACCACATCGACAGGATTCACAAAATCGAGAGCAGCGGCTTGGGCGCAGAAAAAATCGAAGAAGAAATTATTTCCGCGCGCTACGATTTGATTGACAAAATCATGAAGAGCGCGGTCACCGTCAGCGCGGCCGGAAAAACTTTGACGGAAAAACTCGACTCGTACCTGGCCAACGGCGTGACGTCGATAATTTTGATGATTGCAATATTTTATCTGATGTTTCAAATCTCGTTCAACTGGATTGGTCAACCGCTGGCCGATTTGGTCGGAGAATTTTTTGATGAAACTTTGGTTCCGTGGGCGGCCGAGACAATGGAGGCGGCGGGCGTCGCCGATTGGATGCAGTCGCTCGTCTCCGACGGAATTATCGCGGGCGTCGGCGCGGTTATAAATTTCGTTCCGCTGATTTTTACGCTGTTCATCATTTTGAGTTTCCTCGACGGCACGGGTTATATGGCGCGCGTCGCGTTCATCATGGATCCGATTATGCGTCGCGCAGGCTTGTCCGGAAAATCGATTATGCCGCTGATGATGGGCTTTGGTTGCGCAGTACCGGCGATTATGGCGAACCGCGCACTCGACACGCACAAAGACAGAATGATTTCAATTTTCGTGACGCCGTTCATAACTTGCAACGCGAAAGTCCCGATTATCGCTCTCTTCGCGGCAATGTTTTTCCCCGACAACGTGGCCAACGTCGTCTTTGCGATGTATTTCCTCGGAATAATCACGGCGATTGTCATGGCGAAAGTTTTAAGCTCGACGATGTTCAAAGACAAGCAATCAACTTTCCTACTCGAACTGCCGCCGTATCGTTTGCCCGATCCAAAAACCGTTTTGCTTGAAGCGTGGGACAAAGGCAAAGGATACCTCATCAAGGCCGGCACGATTATCTTTGCGATGAGCGTCGTGATTTGGTTCCTCAGCAGTTTTAATTCAGACGGAATGACCGAAGACATGGATCAAAGTTATCTGGCCGGTATCGGCTCGACGACCTCGGTAATTTTTGCTCCGCAAGGCTTTGACACGTGGGAAGCGGGCGCGGCTGTCGTCACCGGTATTTTGGCCAAAGAAGCTGTCGTCTCGACGATGGGAATTCTTTACGGCGCGGACGAAGATTCTGTTGACACGGACGACGCGGAAGGCACTGCAGAAGTCTTAAATGCAACTTCAATGGGCGGCGCGTTCACTCCTCTTTCCGCTTTGGCGTTCATGGTCTTCAGCCTGCTCTATTCGCCGTGCATGACCGCGCTGGGCACCGTCAAAAAAGAAGCTCAAAGTTTCAAATGGATGGCCTTCGTATTTTTCTACACCACGGCGGTTGCGTGGGTCGTCTCGCTCGTCGTTTATCAAGGCGGAAAACTTTTGGGTTTTGAATAAATCGGAGATGATTTCATGGCGGCGACGATTGTCCTTGGAATTTTAATCGCGGCGGCGTTCGGCTTCGGCGTGAGGAAAGCTTATCGCGCGTTCTTCAAAAGTGAGGCGGCCTGTTGCTCGGAGGAATGCGGAAGTTGCGGCGGCGGTTGCAACAAACAAAAACTTTTGGACGAGAGCTATCGTGTCCGCGCCGAGAAGATTGAAAAATTTCCGATTCACCGCGAAATTGACGTGGACGGAATGACCTGCGAGAAATGCATTTTAAAAGTCGTGCGCGCGCTGGAGAAAGTCGACGGCGTGACGATTGCTGCGGCGAGCCTGGAAAAACAATCCGCTCTGGTCGGCCTGAAAAAAAATATTTCCGACGAAACTCTCCGCGAGGCGATCAATCGCGCGGGATATTCGGCGGGAGCTGTCACGGCATAAAAAAATTTTCAAACAAAAAAGCGACGGGTTCAATCGAACTCGCCGCTAATTTTTTTTCAAGCGTCGTAAATTTCTTTAAGCAAAGTTTTCTTGCGGAGGCCGAGGCATTCGCAGGATTTTTTTTCGGGAGTATTTTTAATCGCGTCGAGCAAAATTTTCCCGATTAACTTTGCGTCGTCGAAGAAAATATTTTTCATGACGTCGTGCGACCAAACTTTGAGACCCTCGCCGTAGTTGACGACAAAAGAAAGATTTGCGTAACACGCGCCGATTTCCCGCGCAAGATAAACTTCGGGCGCGAGAGATTGACCGACGATATCGGCGTGACCTTTGAGCATGGAAATTTCTGCGGGGCTTTCAAAATGCCGGCCGTCCGTCACGGCGTAAATTCCGCGCTCAAAAATTCTGCCCGTGAAAAATTTTTTTGCGGCCGCCAAAAGTTTTTCGCGAAGTTCGGGACAAAGAGCGTCGCGCATGACGAGCAAAAATTTCCCGTCGAGTTGAACGTCCTTTCGCGTCGACAGGTCAAGATAATCGTCGGGGATCATCAAGTCGCGGGGATTGAGCAGGTGATTGACGGTGCCGACGCCGCCCTCGGAAAAAATTCTTTTGACGCCGGCCTCTCTGAACGTCCAAAAAATTTGTCGGGAAGAATCCGCGCGCGTAACGCCGCTCCTCCAGCCGTGCATCTTGCAAGTAAGAAAATTTTTTCCGTCGACGCCGCACAATCTGAACGCGGGACTTTTTCCGTATGGCGTGTCGAAAAATAAATTCTCCGCCAAAATTTTTACGTCCGAAAAATTTTTCGGGAAGTCGCTGCTCAAAGTTCCGGAGCCGCCGATAATCGCGAAGTCAGCTTCAGGAATTTTCATTTGCCCAGCACCATTTGATCCAATCTTTTTCCGCCGGGCACCATGGGTATGACGTTTTCTTCTTCGGGGACGTAAACGTCGATGACGGCCGCGCCCTTCGAGAAAATAATTTCAACCAAATCATCTTCGAGCTCTTCGGCCTTCGTCAAACGATAGCCGCGCACGCCCATTGCTTGAGCGATTTTTACGAAGTCGCGCTTGCATTTGAGTTCGGAGGCGGAGTAGTGATGATTGTAAAAAAGCCTTTGCCACTGACCGACCATGCCGAGGATAAAGTTGTGGACGATGACGATTTTTATATCAATGTTGTTGTCGGCGATTGTGGCGAGCTCTTGAATGTTCATCATGATTGAGCCGTCGCCGGTGAAGAGCACGACGTTTTTTTCGGGGCAAGCGAGTTTAGCACCCATTGCCGCGGGAAGTCCGAAACCCATTGTGCCCAGGCCGCCCGAAGTCAAAAATTGTCGGGGCTTGCGTGCTTTGAAAAATTGCGCCGCCCACATTTGGTGTTGGCCGACGTCGGTGACGGCGATGGTGTTGTCGTCGCAAACGCTGCTGATTTTGCTGATGAGCGCGCCGGGCTTAATCGCGTCGTCTTCTTCCGTCCAATCGAACGGGTGCTCCAAACCTTTTTCAACGGCAAGATTTTTCCACAAAGAAAATTTTTCGGCGAAGTTCACGGGCGAGGCTTCCAATTTATTTTTGAACAGCGGAAGAGATTCGCGCAGGTCGCCCAAAACTTTTAAATCCGCGCGAACATTTTTGTTGATCTCGGCGGGGTCGAGTTCAAAGTGAACGATCTTTGCGTTGGGAGCAAAATCTTTGACGCGGCCGGTCACTCTGTCGCTGAAACGCATTCCGATACACAAAAGCAAATCGCAATCTTGAATGGCCATGTTCGCGCCGAAAGAACCGTGCATGCCCGCGAAACCCAAAAAGCCGTCGGTGTCCGCGTCGATGCAGCCGAGCCCCATTAAAGTTGAAGTTGACGGGCAGCCCAGCCGCGACAAAATTTTTCTCACGTCGTCGGAAGTTTCGGAGCAAGTCACGCCGCCGCCGACAAAAATCAACGGGCGTTGAGAATTTTCCACGGCTTTGACGGCCTCGTCGACAGATTTTTCGTCCACGGGATTTTTTCCGCTGTAGCCGCGCAGATTAATTTCTTCGGGATATTCAAAATCGATTTCTGTGTTGAAGACGTCCGCGGCAATGTCAATCGACACGGGGCCCGGCCGACCCGTCCGCGCGATGAAGAACGCTTCTTTGACCACGCGCGGCAAATCGTTTGCGTCCTTGACCAGATAATTGTGCTTGGTTATCGGCGTGGTGATTCCGTAGACGTCGACCTCTTGAAAAGAATCTTTGCCGATTGCGGGGTTGGCGACCTGGCCGGTTATGCAAACGAGCGGAATCGAATCCATGTTGGCCGTTGCAATTCCCGTGATCAAATTGGCCGCGCCGGGTCCGCTGGTTGCTATGACCACACCGACTTTGCCGCCGGCACGAGAATAACCGTCCGCCGCATGAACCGCGCCTTGCTCGTGTCCCGTCAAAATGTTCGGGAAGTCCATTTTATAAATCTCGTCGTAAAGTTTCAGCACGACGCCGCCGGGATAGCCGAAAACCAAATCGACGCCTTCTTTTTTCAGGCTCTCAAGGAGTGCCCGCGCTCCGTTCATCTTCAAAATCTTTTACCTCCCAAAAAATTATCTTAACGTTCGAACGCGGCGATTAATTTAAAATTTTTAAACGCTTCGGCGCGTTCACAGGATGCAACGTCACGTTGCCCTCCAAAAAAAATTTTTTTGATTATACAACGCGACGGCTGGCGGCGCAAATTTCTTGAGCGGCTGAAAAATTTTTATTATAATCCCGCCAATGCCGTACCTCTGCAGGCGGTAACTCGACGCTTGAGGAGGGAGGTGAAAAACATGACCGAGATCCTCGTAGAGATCGGAAAAAACGTTGTTGAAATCGTTATTGGCGGGCTCATCGTGAACTATATCGTCAAGAAATGGTTCTGACCGGCAGAACGTACCACTCGACTGCCCACTAACTGATTAGCACTCGGTTATGGCAAAACGAAACCCCCTTGCAGTTTAGCACCCTGCTTGGGGGTTTTCGTTTCGGTGAAATTATGTCCGATACTGCGATCCTCGTAGCAGTAGTTAGTTGTCCTAACGTCAAAAAATTTATCACAAGCTTGCAACTTTGTCAACGCGCCGTCATCTGAAAAAATCTTTTATCTGAGTGGCAAGGTCGCGTCCGCCCGAATCTCTTTTTGTCGCCATCAAAAATTTTCCGCCGTTGCTCCTTTGCCAAAGTTCGCCGACCAAATTTTTTTCCTTCGAATCGTCGTTGGTTTTGAGTTGCTCGCCTTTGTACTCAATCGCCGCGTAAGTTTCGTCCGTGAGCTTGACGACGAAATCCGGATAAAATTTTCCGTCGTGTTTGGGCAACCAAAAAGAATACAGCGGCTCGCGCTCCACGTTGCGGATCCACGTCAAAACTTTTTCGTTCGCGTCAATCAGTTGCGCGCAAAAAATTTCCTCGTCGTTCATGTCGCCGACCGTCGGATAAAAATGTTTTTGGAATTGCACGCGGCCGTGATAAAAACTTTTCGCGGGATAAATTTCCGGCTCAAAAATTTTTGTGATGTCCGCCTTCACGCACGCCGAACTTTCCGCGCCGAAAAGATTTTCCTGCCAGCCTTTTTTGTACGCCGCCGCCCGACAGTCGCCGATTTTTTCCGTCAAAAGTTTGAGCAGAGAATAACGCAGGCGCACGAGCTCGGCCAAGGAAATTTTTTTCTCCTCCGCCAAGCGATTCAAAATTCTGCGGAGGAATTCGACCAGATCCTCGTACATCAAATCCGTCGACAAAATTTTTTCCGCGAACCAGCCGACGAGTTCACTTTGCGTCCAATTCGTCTCGCCGCAAAAAAAATTCTCCGCGCCGTCGCCCAAATATTTTTCCGTGACTTTGCGGCCGGCCACGTCGAATTCGTAAACCTTCGCCGCGATATCGTTTTGAAAATTCGGCAGATCTGTATCGAAATTTCCCGTCAGCCGAAAAACTCGCGGCAAAAAATCTTCCACGGGCTCGGCGATTTTTATTCCGTCGTCCAAATTCAAACAAAGCATCGGGATTGCGAACTTGACTCCGCGCGCGGAAGGCGAATTGTCTTTGAACGGCTCGAAGTCCTCGTGACGAATCGCCGCCAAAAATTTTTCTCGCGACTCTTTGCCACGGAAAATTTTGTTCGCGTTGAGTTCCAGCTCCGCCACGTCTTCGGACGAAATTTTTTCCAGCGTCAGTTCGTAGCCGCCGGAAGTTTCCTCGATGAGTGCCGCGCCCTGCAAAAATAAATTGAGCGTACCGAGTTGCGGCCGCTCGCTCGTGAAAATTTTTATCGTCCGCGGTTCGTCGAAAAGTTTCGTCTGAATTCCCAGGGCAGCTTTAGCCTCGGCGTCCTCGAAGCCCATATCCAACAAATTGTCGCGGATATTCGCTGCGGCCGTCATCCACTCTTTAACGGCCACGAACGCATAAGCTTTGTTGAGCTCGGGCGCGTCTCTTCGTGCGGCGTAGGGCATGCGCAAAACTCGACCCAAAAGTTGCTCGGCGTCTTTGGGCGAATGAATTTTGGCCAGCGAGCAGAAGACGTAAGCGAACGGACAATCCCAACCTTCTTTGAGGGCTTGAACCGTGATGACGTATCGAATCGGACAATCCCGCGAAAATAAATTCACGCCGTCCAATTCGTGCCGCTCGCCCGTGGCCACCGCAATTTGGTTTTCGGGAACCTTCGCGCCGTCAATCAAATATTTTTTCACCACGTCGACCGTAACTTCTTTGTCGCGACTTTCCGCCTGAAAAAGTGCAATCGGGCTGATGTAACGAGCTTCACGCGCCGCAAATTTTTCTAAGGCCGTCCGCCGCTGAACCGCGCTGTCAATCGTCTGCTCCCACGAAAAATTTTCCGTCAGCTCAATCGGCAACTTTATCATCTCTTCGGCTTTGAGTTCGGACGCGCTCACTTGGCACAGCACGTTGGAATTTTTTTCGGGCGTGGCCGTCAACTCGATGACCGCAGCCGGCCGCAACTTTTGCATGATCTTCAAACTCAGCGGGCTCGAATAATTGTGCGCCTCGTCGATTATCATCAGCGGCCGCAGGTGCGCGATTAAATTCCCGAAAGATTTTTCCTGCGCGGGAATTTTTCTGAAGCACGGCTCCAAAAATTCGTTCGCCTGAAAAACTTTGCGGCCTTCCGTGTTCGTCACGCGGAACGATTGGAACGTCGCCACGAAAATATTCAGCGACTGCGACAAATCTTGCGGGCGCAACTCTCTGAATTCCGTCACGTCAAAAATTTTCACCGACTTGAAAGTTTCGTCCAACGCCTGCCGATAAAAACTTCGCGGCTCGCGCAAAAGTTTCAAGGTCTGCCGACGAATCACGTCCGTGGGAACCAGCCACAGCACCAACGGATTTTCCCGCTCCAAAAAATTTTCCGCCGCCAATTTTATCGAGCACGCTCCCAACAAAGTTTTGCCGCCGCCCGTGGGCAATCGCAAGCAAACGTACGGCGCGTCCTCCAAATTTTTCAGCGGAAAATATTTCGGCGAATAACTCGGCGCGTCTCGATTCTCTTCAAACGCCGCAGCAGACCCGATAACCTTTGCCGCGCTCAAAAAATTTTTCAATGTCTCCAGCGTCCGTCGCTGATAATTTTTCAGTTCCAAAATTTTCACCTCCGCGAATCAATTTTCTATTGAGCAATTTAAATTCCTGCGCGACAAAAAAATTAAAGGAGCCACGTTTAATGACTCCCTTAATTTTTTTCATCGTGTCTCTGCTTTCCTGCCTGAGGTAACGGGTTCGCCGCCGTGAAACGGCTCTTCTCCAAAAATCCGAACGTTTTATCACGGGAGAGGGTCGACGGGGAAACATCGACTCGCCCGCGCTCCGTTACCCGACGGGGCGTTTTCAATTCCGCAAAAATTATAATCGACGCGCAAAATTTTTTCAAGCTTTAATTTTTTTCGGCGTCTGATAAAATATTATGCCCTGCTCCCGCAAAAATTCTTCGCTCACCCGGCACGACGACGCAAATATTTTTTTTTCGCCCGCGTGAGGAGGCAACGTCTCCAAAATTTTTCGCGTCAGCTCTCCGTCCAAAAGATAATACGCCGCACCTTTGTCGATTCCTATCAGCGGCAAAGTTTTTCCCGTCTCGAACGCCCGCCCCGTCGACTTGAACCAGATGTAGGCCGCCAGCTGCTCAAGGCTTATCGCAGGGTTGAGCGCGCCCGCCTCGTCGAAAAGTTTTTCGCCCAACGTAAAATATTTGAAGCTGCCGCCGACCCGCCGCACTCGCTCGGCCGTTATCGTTCGACAATAATTTTTTTCCTCTATCAAAATGAATTTGCGTGCGCCTCCGTCCGCAGCGTTCAAATTTATCACGGCGTGCGCACTCGTCCCGCTGCCCGCGAACGCGTCGAGCACCAACGAATTTTTGTCAAGGTGGCGAAGCAATTCTTCAATCAGCGCGGGCGGCTTGACGGTATCGAAACCGATTGCCTCGCCCATAATCGAATTTAAAATTTCTTTGCCACTTTGAGCCGTGCCGACGTCTTCAGCTTTGAGGTGCGACCCAAAAGGTTTGTAAATAATTTTGTCGGCTTCGTCTTCGGGATAAATCGCCCGCTTGACGATTCCGTCGACGATTTCGACGCGACCGGCCGCTTCCAACTGTCGTGCAGTTTTTTCACCGATTTGCCAACGCTTTCCTTCGCGAGGATATCGTCCAAGAATTTTAAATTTCATCGTCGGGCGGCTGAAAGTTCCTGCGTCGGATTTTTCGATAACTTCAAAACGACACGAGCCGAATTTTCCTTTGTGCGGATAATTTTTCGTTTTCGTCACGGGCGTCAGCTCGAAAATATTTTCTGCGGCGTTGTTCCGATAGCAGAGGATCGGTTCGGTTTTTATCTGCAAGCCAAATTTTGCTCGCCCCGAATTTGTCGGCTGCGTCAGCGATTCCCACGTCAAAGTGCCGACATAATTTTTTACGCCGAAAATTTCATCGCAAATGCAACGCAGATGATGATACTCGTCGCGGAAGTTGACAGAAATAAAAATTGCGCCGTCGTCGCTCAGGAAGTCGCGAAGAAGTTCGAGGCGCGGATACATCATGGAGAGCCACTCGGCGTGCTCGAAGTTGTCGTCGTAGTGCTCGAAGGCCGAATGAGTGTTATAAGGCGGGTCGATATAAACGCAACGGACGCGGCCGCGATAAAAAGGCAACAAAGCTTTGAGCGCGACGAGATTATCACCTTGGACGATAAGATTTTCGTCTTGGCCGCAACTTTCTTCGGGGACGAATTGAAGCAGACGATGCGGAATATTTTTCACGGCTTCGAGCGCGAGATTTTTTCCCGCCCAATCAAGAGTCGGCAAAACGTTCACCTCCAAAAATTTTTTTTGCATTTTCAAGAGCAACTGATATAATCAACCCGAACGATTAACGAAGGAGGAGAATTTATGCTCACGATTGAGAAGTTGCAGGCGTACGGGGTCAACACGAAGGAAGGCCTTGCGCGCTGTATGAATATGGAAAAATTTTATTTTAAGATGTTGGGCATGGGTCTGAAGAACGATTCGTTCGACAAGCTGGAAGAGATGTTGGCGGCCGGGAATTTGGAAGAGGCCTTCGAGCAGGCGCACGCGCTCAAAGGTGTTGTCGGGAACTTGGCGATCACACCGATATTTTTGCCGCTTAGCGACATCACCGAATCGTTGAGGGCGAAAAAAGATTTGGATTACGTCGCGCTGTACAAACCAATAAAAGAGTTGCGGGACAAACTTGTCGCCGAACTTTAATTTTCTATGCGAGTGAGGTCACCGAAGCGCATAATTTCTTTTTGGAATTGCAGACGGACGGAAGTCGTCGGGCCGTTGCGGTTTTTGGCGATGATGAGCTCGGCGATATTTTCGTTGTCCGTCTCGCGATTATAATATTCTTCGCGATAGAGGAACATGACGATATCGGCATCTTGTTCCAGGCTGCCGCTTTCCCGAAGGTCGGAGAGCTGCGGCTTTTTTTCTGCGCGCAATTCGACGGAACGACTCAACTGACTAAGCGCGAGGATCGGCACGTCGAGTTCGCGAGCCAAACCTTTTAGCCCGCGGCTGATCTCGGAAATTTCTTGCTGGCGATTTTCCGCGCCGGAACCTTGCATAAGCTGAAGATAATCGATGATCATCAAGTCGAGACCGCGTTCGTGTTTGAGGCGGCGGGATTTGGAGCGAAGTTCCAAAAGACCGATGCCGGCCGTGTCGTCGATGTGCATTTTCAAATTGCTCAGCTCGCTTACGGCGTCGACAAGCGCGTTGATTTCGTCGTCGGGGATGTTGCCCGTGTTGAGGTATTGGCCGTTCACGCCGGAGCGCGTGCTCAAAAGTCTGGTGCCCAGTTGCGTCTTGCTCATCTCCAACGAAAAAATTCCGACAGATTTTTTTTTCAGCGCGGCGTTTAGTGCGATGTTCAAAGCCAGGGCAGTTTTTCCCATTGACGGCCGCGCGGCCAGCAAAATCAAATCGGATTTTTGGAAGCCGTTCAAAATTTTGTCCAAGTCCATCAGCCCGCTCGTCACGCCCAAAATTTCGTTCGGGTGATTTATTTTTTCGTTGATCTTCTCGAACGTGCGCGACATGATTTCCTTCAAGACCTCGAAGCCCGTGCGATTTTGTTCCGTGCTCACGGACAAGATTCGTCGTTCGGCCGCCTCCAAAATTTTTTCGACGGGTTCGCGTTCGGCCTGTGCTTCCTCGGATATCGCGTGCCCCGCGTCCGTCAGCTTCCGCAGGACAGATTTGTCTTTGATGATTTTTGCGTAGATTTCGGCGCGTGCCGTCGTGTATTCCAGCTCCAACAGGCTGAACAAATATTTTCGAGAGACGCGAGCCAAATCGCCCGATTGCCGCAGTTCGTTTTCCACCAGCAGGACGTTTAGCGGCGTGCCTCGTCCGCTTAAATTTTGCAATGCATGAAAAATCAGCCGGTGTTCGGGGCGATAAAAATCTTCCGCGCTCAAAATCGTCGACACGTACGGAATCGCCAGGCCTTCGTCGAGCATGAGCGCGCTCAACAATTTTTTTTCAAGCTCCGTCGTGGTCAATGCTTTTTCTTGTTCGCGTTCGTTCATGAATTTTTTTCCTCAACGATTTTGTCCAGGACGCGGCGCACTTCGTCCATGTCCACGCGCGTGTTGAAGCAAGGGCCGTTGGGTCGAATGTTCAAAACTCCCACGGCCGGCAGCGGATAAACGTCTTGAATGCCGCTCATCAAATCCCGTTCGCAGGCGATGGCCAACACGGCTTGCGGGCGATTTTTCATGACGACTTGCCGCGCGAGAGTCCCGCCCGTCGCGACAAAGAAAGTGAAGCCCATCTCCTCGGAAAGTTTCATCAGGTCGCCCACGTTGCAGCCGCCGCATCTTTTGCAGTTGTTCGGGTCGCGCGTGATTTTGTGCGGGCAAGAGGAAAGTTGCAGGCAGTGCGGACTCAGCACGAGCAATTTTTTCGCGGGAACTTTTATTCCGCTCTTCATGAAAATCAAATTGCTCACCGCCACGAACGAGCCTTCGATTTGCCGCCGCTTGATCCCAAAAATTTTTCCGATTCGCACGGACACGGGAAATAAAAACTTTATGATTGCAAAGCTGTAGCGGTGGAAAAGTTTCAGCGTGGGCAAACCTTTGACCGCCAAAACCATATTGCACAACGCGCCGAACGAAAACGTCGAGACGAAAATTAAAAACGCGCCGACGATCGCCGGCAAGTATTCAAAAATATTTTCGAGGCCGGGGCAACAGATGATCCACAAGCCGTACAGAGCCGCCGCGACGAAAAATTCACTCGCGAGCAGCAAGCCCAGGAACAATCTTTTTTTCGGGCGCGCCAACGCCAATGACTTCAACAAAATTTTTCACCTGCCCGATAAATTTTTCAAGGCGAATTTTATCAGTTGGTCGGTCAAAGAATTTTTCGGTGCCGCAGCCAACGCCGTTGAAATTTCCGCCGACGTGTAGCCCAAAGCCTCCAAAGCTTCGGCCGCGTCTTCTTGTGCCGTGGAAAAAATTTTTGCAACTTGAAAATCTTCTGCGGAAAAATTTTCGGCCAGCGACGAAACTTTTTCTTTGAGCTCCAACAAAATTCTTTCGGCGGATTTTTTTCCGACGCCCGGCAAACGCATCAAAGTTTTCAAATCCTGCGCGGCCACCGCACGAGAAAATTCCGCGGCAGAAATTTTTGACACGACGGCCAAGGCACTTTTCGCACCAAAACCGCTGACCGTCAAGAGCAACTCGAACAGCTCGAACGCCGAACGATTTTTCATGCCGAAAAGATTTATCGCGTCGTCGCGAACCGCCGTGTGAATAAAAAATTCTGCGTCCTCGCCGACGATTAAATTTTGCCGCGTCTTTGCGTCGACGAAAATTTTGTAGCCGACGCCGTGGACGTCCAAAATGCACGCGTCGTCGAAGATGAATTTTATTTTGCCGCTGAGATATCCGATCATAATCAATTCTCCAGGAAATTTCTTCGCGCCAAAGAATTTGCCTCGTAGCCGGCAGCCAGAGCAATTGCCAAAGCGTCGGCCGCGTCGTCGGGTTTGGGCGGCTCGTCGAGTTTCAAAAGTTTTGTGACCATGTAGATGACTTGCTCCTTTTCGGCCGCGCCGTAGCCCGTGATCGACTGCTTGACTTCGTTGGGCGAAATTTCAATCACGTCCAAATTGTTTTGTGCCGCGCAAAGGAGCACGACGCCTCGCGCTTGACCGACGGGGATTGCGGTCGTGGCGTTCTTGCCGAAAAAAAGTTTTTCCAGCCCCATGATGTCCGGGCGAAAATTTTTTATCAGCGCGTCGAGCTCAGTGTGAATTTTCAAAAGTCTGTCGGGCATTCGGGCTTTGGGCGAAGTTGTGATGACTCCGAAATTTTTTGCGACGAGTTTGTTTCCGTCCGTCTCGACAAAACCGTAGCCGCAGATAGCCGAGCCGGGGTCGATTCCCAATGTCAACATGGCGTCAAATGAAATTGGAATATTTGAGCCGGCCGGTGCGCTTGTCGTCGAGGAGTTGCTCAATCATCTGAATAACTTGCCGCGCCGAAATTTTTTTCGAGCACTCATAAGCTCGGTCGGTTCCTTTGTGAAGCGGACAAGTTTCAAAGAGAGCGAACGGAAGTTGAACTTCATTGTAGCAGCCGAAGCACGCCAACCGATTGATGACGCGGTACGGCGTAAAAAGTTCGTACCAAGCAACAGTTATTCCGCTGATCATAACGACGGAGCAATCGCTCGCCCACGCCAACCACGCCAAACCGCTCGAACAGCCGACAAAAAAATCTGCGTAAGCCAAAAGATTTACTCGTTCGCTCAAAGGAATGTTGCCCGTGAAATCTTCCGCGCCTTCGGGCATTTTCATCGTCACGCCGTAATCGGTCTGCTCGCGATTTTTATCAATGCACAGCACACGATATCCCCGCCGCTTAAGATAATTGACGACGCGCGGCCAGCCTTCGGGGTTCAGCCAAGTTTTGACTGCATTGGAAGATTGCACGGCGATGCAAACGTACGGCTCGGCAATTTGTCGCGGCTTCGTCGGTCGAAAACAAATTTTCTCTGCGCGTTGCAAACCAAAAATCTGCTGATCAAATCTTTCCATCGGAAGTTTGCGATATTCTTCGGGCGTGAAAGCCAACGCAAAGCCGTCGATGGCTCGGTACGTCGCGTAAGGACGCTTCGGCTTTTTTGTGTCGATGTGAGGAAAATTTATTTCCAAAAGTTCTTGAAGGTCGGCCTTGATTGAGCAGGCGACGGAGCACTTCCACTTCTTGCGAAATTCTTCCACGTATGGAATTAGGAGAATTCTGTCACCCAAACCCGGCGTTTTAAACTCAAAATAAACCGTCCAATCGCCGGGATCCCACAGATGATGAAAAATTTCTTGGCCGTCGAGCCACAAGAAAAATTCCCAGCGCACGAAAAATTTTTCCCACGAAACCAACAGCACGTCGGAGGCGTCCTCGTCGAAGCAAACGATCTCGCTGTCGTGGTCGAGGATTTTGACGTGCCAGTTGCCCGCGGGAATTTGCAAACGCATTCCGCAGTTAAAATCGAACGCCAAGCCGGGAAAAGTCGTTTGCACGGCCAAAAGATCCAGCTCGCCGTTTTTTTCAAAGCCGCCCGGCACGGCTCCTTTCAGCTGTTGACTGAAGCGCGAGCCGCAAAAATATTTTAGTTCCATGCAGGTGCCATCTCCTAAATGAAATTAGAATTTTTGATTCGTCCCGTGCGTTTGTCGTCGAGGAGCTGCTCAATCGTTTGAATGACTTGCCGCGCCGAAATTTTTTTCGAGCACTCATAAGCGCGATCGGTTCCTTTGTGAAGCGGACAAGTTTCAAAATAAGCCCACTTGAGAGAAAGATCATTGTGGCAACCGAAGCACACGCGCCGATTGATGACGCGATAGGGCGTAGAAAATTCAAACCACGCGGGAGTGATGCCGCTGATCAAAATAACGGGACAATCGCTCGCCCAAGCCAACCAACTCAAGCCGCTGGGCAAGCCGATAAAAAATTCTGCGTAAGCCAAAAGATTTACTCGTTCGCTCAAAGGAATGTCGCCCGTGAAATCTTCCGCGCCTTCGGGAATTTTTACAGTCATGCCGTGGTCGGTCTGCTCGCGATTTTTGTCAATGCACAGCACGCGATATCCCCGCCGCTTAAGATAATCGACGACGCGCGGCCAGCCTTCGGGGTTGAGCCAAGTTTTAATCGTCGCGGAAGATTGCACGGCGATGCAAACGTACGGCTCGGCAATTTGTCGCGGCTTCGTCGGTCGATAAATAATTTTCTCTGCGCGGGGCAAACCAAAAATTTGTTGACCGATTTTTTCCATCGGGACGATTCGAGCTTCTTCGGGCGTGAAGGCATGATTGAAACCCGGCGCGGGAAAATATGTCGCGTAGGAATTTTTCGGCGGATTGATTTCGATTTCGGGGAAGTATAACTTCAAAAGCTCCTGCAAATACGGTTCGACGGAGCAAGAGACTTTACACTTCCACTTTTTGCGAAACTCTTCCATGTACGGGAAAAGAACGATTCTATCGCCCATACCCGAAGGAAGAAAATTAAAGTGAACCGTCCAATCGCCGGGATCCCACAGATGATGAAAAATTTCTTGTCCGTCGAGCCAGAGAAAAAATTCCCAGCGCACGAAAAATTTTTCCAGCGAAACCAACAGCACGTCGGAGGCGTCCTCGTCGAAGCAAACTATCTCGCTGTCGTGGTCGAGGATTTTGACGTGCCAGTTGCCCGCGGGAATTGCCAAACGCATTCCGCAGTTGAAATCGAACGCCAGGCCGGGAAAAGTCGTTTGCACCGATAAATTTTTCAGCTCGCCTTCACGCCAAACGGTTCCGAACGTAACTTGCTTCAAACCGTTGCTCAACCTTGGTGCGGAAAAATATTTTGCGTCCATGTCAGAACTCGTAATTGCCGTAGACGTTTTGGACGTCGTCGTCCTCGTCGAGCGCGTCAAGAAGTTTTTGCATTTTCTCGGCGTCTTTGTCGGCCAGCGCGACGGTCGTGTCGGGCACTTGAGTAATCTCGGCGGTGGCGGTCTCGATACCTTTTTCGGCCAGCGCGGCTTCAATCGCGTTGAAATCTTCGGGGGCGGCGGTTATCTCGAAAGAATCTTCATCGGCCTCGAAATCTTCTGCGCCCGCGTCCATTGCAATTTCCATGAGCGCGTCCTCGTCGTCGAAAGTTTCTTTGTCGACGGTGAAGACGGCTTTTTTCTTGAACATCCAGGCGACGCAGCCGTTTTCGCCGAGGTTCCCGCCGTGTTTGGAAAAAATGTGGCGGATATTGGCGGCGGTGCGGTTGCGGTTGTCGGTGAGAATTTCAAGCATAAGAGCTGCTCCGCCCGGCCCGTAACCTTCGTAAGTAATTTCTTCGTAGTTTGAAGTGTCGGAGGCACCCAAACCTTTTTGAATCGCGCGGTTAATATTTTCTTTGGTGACGTTGTTGGCTTTGGCCTTCGAGAGCGCGAGTTTCAATCTCATGTTGCCGGTGGGGTCTGCTCCGCCCATTTTCACGGCGATTGTAATTTCGCGGCTGATTTTTGTCGTCATCGCCCCGCGAATTGCATCGTTGGCACCTTTCTTGCGTTTAATCGTCGCCCACTTTGAATGTCCTGACATAAATTAATTACCTCCCGTGAATCTGTAAACTTCAGTCCAGCCGCGATTGTACGCGTCATAAAAATCGATCTCGCCGCCCTGGTCGCCCGTGGAGTAGGAGCCGCCGCGGGGATTGTTCACGCCGCGAGCCTCAACAGTTTTTCCGTCGCCGATATAAATTGCCACGTGATGTTTGGGCAAGCACAGGATATCGCCGCGCTGAAGGTTATCTTTGATCTCGTTCCAAGAAAATTTTTTCCAGCCGCCGTCGATGCTCAAATCTTCCCAAATGGTGTCGGCGTCGCCCACTTCTTGTCGGCCGTTGTAGCGCGACCAATACTTGGGATTTTTTTGTTGCCAGTTGTTGATGAGGTTGAAGCCGCCGTATTGATAGGCGTGATAGACCAGCGAGGAGCAATCGTAATCGGGGTCGTCGCGCGTGCCGGTGTAGGGCGGATATTCCGCGCCTTGAGAGTAACCGTGCGTCGGGTCGTTGGCAATGTCAATCGCCCAAAGGACGGCCGTTTCCACGCGAGGATCAATCGCCTGCGCGGAGCTCATCAACATGAAACACAGCGCGAGCATTGCGAAAAATTTTTTCATGCGTCGACCACCTTGTAAAATTTTTTCTTGCCTTTGCGAATGACGGCAGGGAAATCTTTATCGCTCAAAACGTAATCGACGTCGGAAATTTTTTCGTCGTTGAGAGTCAAACCGTTCTGCGCGATGAGTCGGCGTCCTTCCGATTTTGAATCGATAATTTTTGCCTCAAGCAGCGCGTCCAAAATTTTTTTGCCGACAACGTTTTCAATCGCGACGGTCGGGATATTTTCGGAGGATTGGTTGGAGAAAATTTCTTCGGCGGATTTTTTTGCGTGATCGGCGGCGTCCCGGCCGTGCACAAGCTTTGTCACCTCGTAAGCCAAAACTTTTTTCGCCTCGTTGATCGCCGCGTTCTTCAAGCTTGAGAGGCGATTGACTTCTTCCATGGGAATGAACGTCAAAAGGCTCAAGCAAGTTTTAACGTCCGCGTCGTCGACGTTGCGCCAGTACTGATAAAAATCGTAGGGCGAAACTTTTTCGGGGTCGAGCCAAAGTGCGCCGCCGGCGGTCTTGCCCATTTTCGAGCCGTCGCTCTTGAGCAAAAGTTTGTTCGTCAGGCCGTAAGCCGCGCGTCCGGTTTTGCGTCTGGTGAGTTCGACGCCCGCGATGATGTTCGACCATTGATCGTCGCCGCCGCACTGAAGAACGCAATCGTAATCGCCGTTGAGCTTGTAAAAATCGTAGGCCTGCATGACCATGTAATTGAATTCCAAAAACGTCAAGCCCTTCTCCCAACGCTGCTTGTAACATTCGGCGGCCAGCATTCGATTAACCGTGAAGTTCGCGCCGACCTCGCGGAGCAAATCAATGTAGCCGAGCTTGCGGAGCCAGTCGCCGTTGTTGACCATTAAAGCTTTGCCGTCGCTGAAGTCGATGAAGCGGGCGATTTGTTCCTTGAAGCGTTCGCAGTTGTGATGAATAATTTCGTCGGTCATGACTTTGCGCAAATCCGAGCGGCCGGAAGGATCGCCGATTGTGCCTGTGCCGCCACCCACGAGCGCGATTGGACGATGCCCCGCCCGTTGCATGTGAGCCATAACCATCAGCGCGATGAAATGCCCCGCGTGCAAACTGTCGGCCGTGGGGTCGAAGCCGATGTAAAACGTGATTTTTTTTTCGCCGAGCAATTTTTTTACTTCGTCGGCGTCCGTGCATTGAGCGATGAATCCCCGTTCGGTCAAAGTGTCGAATACATTTTCCATAAAAATTTTTTCCTCCTTTGCGGCCGATTATATCAGTTATTTTTTCTTGTTGCAAAAAAATTGCCGAGCGCATGAAGGAAAATTTTCACGCCGGCAGAATTTGGCTGTAGGTTTTTGTAAGGAGTGAAGAACTTGGCGATACTTTCTGCAGAGAAAAAAAGACTCTTGCGCCGCGTCGACTTCGCGCTGATTTTTTCGGCGACGGCGATAGTGATATACGGCTTGGTCATCATCTCCAGCGCAACTCACATCAACACGCCGGGTGAAGAAAGATTTTGGTTCGTCCAGCGTCAAGGAATTTTTGCTCTCGTCAACGCAATCATCGGAATTTTTTTCATGAACTTCGACTATCGCGGCCTGAGCCAACACGGAAAAAAACTTTACGTCTTCAACCTGATAATGCTTGTTGCGGTCATGCTCTTCGGTCACGCGGCACTGGGCGCGCAACGTTGGATTCAAATCGGGTCGATAAGCGTGCAGCCGTCGGAATTTTCCAAGTTGCTGATGATAATTTGCATGGCGGCGATTTTGGAAGAGCGCATGGGAAAATTAAATTCCCTGCAAGAAATTTTTCCAATCGCGCTTTACGTGGGCGTGCCGTTTTTTTTGGTGCTCAAGCAGCCGGACTTGGGAACGTCTCTTGTCTTCATGGCAATTTTTTTCGGAATGGTCATCGCTTGCGGCATGCCGTGGAAATATTTTGTCGGAATAATTTTCGCGGGGATTTTGGCCTTCCCGTTGCTTTGGCAGTTCATGAAAGATTATCAGAAGATGCGAATTATGGTTTTCATCGATCCCAACGTCGACCCTCTGGGCAGCGGCTATCACATCATCCAATCCAAAATTGCAATCGGCTCCGGCATGCTCTTTGGCAAAGGACTTTTTGAAGGCACGCAAAGCCAGCTGAACTTTTTGCCGGAAAATCACACGGACTTTATCTTTGCGGTCGTCGGCGAAGAACTCGGCTTCGTCGGGGCGGTCGGTCTCTTACTTTTATATCTCATCGTTTTGTGGCGCGGGATAACGATAGCCAAAGAAGCCGGCGACATTTTCGGGCGACTGCTGGCCGTCGGGATAACTTCAATGCTCGCGTTCCATGTGCTCGTCAACGTCGGAATGACGACGGGAATCATGCCGGTCACGGGAATTCCTCTGCCGCTTATGAGCTACGGGATCAGCTCGCTCACGACGAACATTTTATCCATTGCAATTCTTTTGAACATTCACATGCACAAACAAAAATTTATTTGGTAGGAGGGTTTGACATGAGAAAAATTTTTATGGCGGCCGTCGCGTTGATGATGATCGCTCTGCTTGCGGGTTGCGGCTCGTCCGACAAAAAAGATTTGCCGATGAAGACCGTCACGATTCGCGCAGAAAAATCGTCGCTGGAGATAAGCACGCCGTTCGATTTGAATGACGACACTCTTAAAGATTTGGGCGGCATGGAAGATTTGATTAAAAAGTATGTCATGAAGTCGGCGGAAAAAGACGGCGTGATGATTGTGGCTTCGTGCACCGTCTTCGACAAGGAAAAGATCGAATCTCAGAGCGGCCAACCTTTCGCGCCCGATTTGCAAGGCGGTTTGCTCGGTGCCGTGGCCAACACAAAGAACGCCAAGAGCACCGACTCAATCAAGGACGTCGAGATTAACGGCATACGTTGCAAAAGTGTAAACGGCGTCGTTGACGTGAAGCTGGCCGGCGAGAGCTCCTCTTCCGAATGCGAATTCCGTATCGTGGACTTTGCCGCGGACAACGAATTTTGGATGGTGATGATCGTGCGCAAACCGAATGATCAAACCAAACGAATCGCCGAGGCCGTCTTCAATTCGCTGAAACTTTCGTCGTGAACGGGTGAGTCATGAAAAATATTTTTGAACTTGCAAAGCCCGCGCGTTACACCGGCGGAGAATTTAACAGCGTCGTGAAAAATTTTGACGCCGCGCAGTGCCGAATCGTTCTTGCGCTCCCCGACGTTTACGAAGTCGGAATGAGCAACTTCGGTCTGGCGATTTTGTATTCGATCCTCAACCGCCGCAAAGATACTTTATGCGAGAGAGTTTACGCGCCGTGGATTGACGCTGAAAAATTTTTCCGCGACGAAAAAATTTCTCTCTTCGCGCTGGAAAGCAAACGCCCCGTTCGAGACTTCGACTTCCTCGGATTTTCTCTGCAATACGAAATGATTTACACCAATGTCTTGAACATGTTGGACTTGGCGAAAATTTCTCTGCACGCCGAAGACCGCAGCGATGATGAGCCGTTTATAATCGGCGGCGGCCCGTGCGTCTACAACGTCGAGCCCGTCGCGGATTTTTTTGATTTTTTTATTGTCGGCGAGGCGGAAGAAGTTTTCGGCGAAGTCGTCGACAAATTTATTTCCTGGAAGAATTCGGGACGTGTCGGCGGGCGAAAAAATTTTTTGCGCAAACTTTTGAGTGTCGAGGGAATTTACGTTCCGAGTTTTTATGAGCCGATGTATTCCGACGAAAAATTTTTGGGCATGAAAACTTCCGACGGTGCCCCGGAAAAAATTTTGAAGCGCGTGGTGAAAAATTTTGACGCGACGCCCGCCGTCGAAAAACCCGTCGTGCCGTTCATGGAAATTGTTCACGACCGCGCGATGCTCGAACTTTTTCGCGGGTGCTCTCGCGGCTGCAGATTTTGTCAGGCGGGAATGACCTATCGACCCGTGCGCGAACGTCGAGAAGAAACTTTGCGGGCTCAAGCTCGGCGGCTGATTGATTCGAGCGGCCTGGACGAAATTTCTTTAACGTCTTTGAGCTCCGCAGATTATTCTTGCCTGCGCCGATTGATTGACGATTTGCAAAAAGATTTCCGCGACGAAAAAGTCAGCTTCTCCTTGCCGAGCTTGAGGGTCGACAGTTTTTCGATTGAGCTTGCGGAAAAAGTTCAGTCCGTCAGAAAGAGCGGCTTGACCTTCGCGCCCGAAGCCGGCACCCAACGTTTGCGCGACGTCATCAACAAAAATGTCACGGAAAAAAATTTGCTCGAAGCTTGCGGCGCGGCGTTCGCCAAAGGCTGGCGGGCTGTCAAACTTTATTTCATGATGGGCTTGCCGACGGAAACCGACGAGGACATCGCGGGCATCGCAGACCTTGCAAAAAAAGTTGCGGCTCTAAAACGCGGCGCAAAAGTCACAATCTCCGTGGCGTGCTTTGTTCCGAAGCCGTGGACGCCGTTTCAATGGTTCGGACAAATTTCTGCGGCGGAATTCGAGCGGCGACAAAATTTTTTAAAAAGTTTGATCACGGACAAGGCGATAACTTACAACTGGCACAACGCGAAACTTTCCGTGCTGGAGGGAGCTTTGGCTCGCGGCGATCGACGGCTGGCAAAAGTCATCGAGGCGGCTTGGAGATCGGGCGCGAAGTTCGACGGCTGGTCGGATTTGTTCAAGCCTGAAGTTTGGTCGGCGGCGTTCGAAAGTTGCGGTTTGAATCCCGAAAATTTTTCTGCCCGCACGAGAAATTTTTGGGAGCCGTTGTCTTGGGAGCACACCTCGCCCGGCGTCGACAAAAATTTTTTGCTCAACGAGTGGGAGAAATCTCAAGCGGGCGAAACTACTCGCGATTGTCGGCGCACGAGCTGCACGGGTTGCGGCGTCTGCATGAACTTGGCCGCCCGCGTCGTCGACTTCGACAAGGAAAAAAATTTTTCGTCCGAAGAAATTTTATCGCCCGCGCAGAAAATTTTTTCCCCGACAAAATATCGCGCACAAATTCGCAAAGGCGCAGAAATTTCCGTGCTGAGCCACCTCGATTACATGAACGTTTTCATGCGCGCGCTGATTCGTTCGAAACTTCCCGCCGCGTGGAGCGAAGGCTTCAACCCGCACCTGAAAGTTTCGTTTGCCACGGCTTTGGCTTTGGGCGTGACAAGTGATTGTGAATACGTCGACTTCGAGCTGACCGCGCCCGTCGAAGTTTTTGTCGTCGCGAAAAAATTGAACGCTCAACTTCCCAAGGGCGCGGAAATTTTGCGGCTGAAAAAATTGCGCGGCAAGTCCAAGCCCGTGATGTCTCTGGTCGACCTGTCGCGCTACGAAATTTTTTTGCCGTGCGAGGAAAAATTTTTCGACGCGGCAAAACTCTCCGTGAAAAAATTCAACGCCGAGCCCGAAATAAAATTCACGCGAGTCACCCCGAAAAAAATTCGCGAACTCGACGCAAAAAAATATCTCGCCGAACCGGCCGAAATTTTTTTGGCGGACGACGAGCTGCTGATAAAATTTTCCGTGCGAATCACGCCCGAAGGAAGTTTGAAGCCGAGCGAAGTCTTGAAAATTTTGCGCGAGCGATTCGATTTCCCAGCAGAAATTTCCGACGCGAAAATAAATCGAACCGAACTTTTGAGCCGCGGGAAAAATTTATTGGACGTTTGACTTTCTGAATTGATTCATAAAATCTGCGAGAGCCTCCGCGCCTTCCACGGGCATTGCGTTGTAAATCGAGGCGCGCATACCTCCAACCGAGCGGTGACCTTTGACGCCGCTCAAATTTTTTTCCAGGGCTTCGGCGACAAATTTTTTCTCCAAATCTTCACTCGGCAGGCGGAACGTCACGTTCATCAGCGAGCGAGAATTTTTTTCGGCGTGCCCGCGATAAAACCCGTCGGAAGAATCAATCGCGTCGTAAAGAATTTTCGCCTTGAGAGAATTTTTTTTGGCCATCTCGTCGAGCCCGCCGCAATTTTTTATCCACGCGGCGACCTTGCCGACCATGTAAATCGAAAAAGCCGGCGGCGTGTTGTAGAGAGAATTTTTTTTGTAAAAAGTATCGTAGCGCAGCATCGTCGGGAGCGTCTCCAAACTTTTCTCGATAAATTTTTTTCTGGCGACGACAATCACCACGCCCGCGGATCCAAGATTTTTTTGGACGCCGGCATAAATCAGCGAAAATTTTTTGAAGTCGACGGGGCGGCTGAGCATATCGCTCGACATGTCGGCAAACAGCGGGACGTTTCCGGTTTCGGGGACGTAATGAAATTCCGTGCCGTAAATCGTGTTGTTGAAGCACACGTGAAGATAAGCGGCGTTCGGAGAAATTTTGAGCTCGTTTTGATTCGGCACTCGGCGGAAATTTTCTCCCTTGGTCGAGGCGGCCACTTCTCCCACGCCCAAAATTTTTGCCTCATTATACGCGTTGCTCGAAAAAGTTCCGCTCAAGACGTACGCGCCGGGATTTTCTTTCGTGGCGAAGTTCATTGGAATCATCGCGAACTGAAGAGACGCGCCGCCCTGAATAAACAAGACGTCGTAGTCGTCGCCGAGATTCATCAGCTGCAAGACGTCGGCCTTGGCTTGATTGTGAATTTTTTCGTAGGACGCGGAGCGGTGGCTGATCTCGATGATGGACATGCCGCTTGAGTCGAAGTCCAAAAATTCCGCTTGAGCTTCCTTTAAAACTTCCAAAGGCAACGTGGCCGGGCCGGGATTGAAATTGTAAACTCTCTTCATCAAAATTCCTCCAAAAATTTTTTTACAGCTTAGCACGCAAAAATTTTTTTCGCAACGTGTAACAAAATTCTCCGCGCGTCGTATAATGTGCAGAAAAAAATTTGGAGGCTGATAAAAATGACAGAAGAAAAATTCGCGAACGAAGAGATGACTGAAGAACAACTCGAAAACATCACGGGCGGCGCGACCGGCTACATCTATTACATGAAAGACTACGGCAGCGGCGGTTACTTCGCGCTCAAAGTCACGGGGAGATTGAGGACGCGCCAGGAAGTTTACGACACATACAGCCGCACCCGCGAAGTTAGCATTTACGATTTGCGTGACGGTGTCGACGGAAAATTTTACGTCCCTGCAAGCCAAGTGCAAATGCTGATAAACAACATGAGCGCGCGCGGCTATGATTTCGTCGACGCGGACACGATGAGATAAATTTTTTTCGGGCGACCGACAAAGGTTGTCCGATTTTTTTTTGACGAGAGGAGAGCCGCCGTGATAAATTATAAAAAAAATTTTTTGGAGGAAAAAATTTTGGCACAACTGATTGAACTCAACGCGCAAGAAAATTCTCCGTTCGAGAGCGAACCGCAACTTTTGGGCGTCTATCATTGGAGCGAGGGACTTCGTTCCATGCACAAACACGACGACCGCCTCGAATTGAATTTTATTTTTTCCGGCAACGGCACGCAGGTTATCGACGGGCAACTTTGTCACGTGCAACCCGGCGACGTTCTGATTCACAACGCGGGCGTCCTCCACGACGAAAGCCTGATGATTTATTCGAACCTCAAAGCCTGGTGCATCGCCGTAAAAAATTTGAAACTTCCCGGCCGCCCCGTCAACGAACTCGTCCCGAAAAATTTTCGTCCATGCGTGCCCTGCCAAAACGTCGCCGAAGATCTCGCAAAAATTTATCCGCTTGTCCATCATTACGCGCAACAAAAAAACGGTTATCAAATTGCAAACGCTTTGGCTCGCTCCGTCGTCCTCATCGTCCAAAAAATTTTGAGCGAGACGGTTCTTGTCGCTGGCCGTGAAAAAAATTTTCTCGTCGAGCGCGTGAAAAATTTCATCGAAGAAAATTACGCCGAAGATTTTTGCTTGACCGAGCTCAAAAAATTTGTGAACTACGACGATCATTATTTCGCCAAACTTTTCAAAAATGCAACGGGCTATTCGCCGAAAGGTTACATCTTGCGCCGAAGGATCGGAAAAGCCCAATGCCTGATGATTTACACGTCGCTTTCGCTGACGGAAATTGCGGGGCGCGTGGGCTACGACGACCCGAATTATTTTGGCAAGCAGTTTAAAAAAATTATCGGGATGCCGCCGCTGCTCTATCGGAAAAAATGGCGCGAGCAATCAATCGGCTCCGTGCCCTCAGACGTATAAAAAAATCCCCGCAGAATTTTTTTTGCGGGGAAAAATTTTTATTCAATGTGAAGAAGTTACTTGTTCAGAAAAAATTTTGAATCGAAGCTGCCGAAATCATGAAGCCGATCGAGCAAGCTCCGACGAAAAGTCCGGTTGAGCCGAAAAAAATTTTCCAATCAATGTCTCTGAAAAAATTCTTCATGATAATCACGCTCCCACTCTTCAGAAAAAGTTTTGAATTGCAACGGAAACGATGATTCCGATCGAGCACACGCCCGCAAAAATAGTCACTGCCATCGCGTAAATTTTATCGCCGTCAAAAATTTTTTCGTTCTTCATGATTGTTCGCTCCTTTGAAAATTTTTTTATCCCTTCGGACGCTGCGAATTATATCAGAGCCGCGAAAAAATTCCTTGACGAGAAGGTTTGAATCGTCCGCGAAAAAACTTGCCGCGACGCCGCCCGAAAAATTTTGTACACAAAAACAAGGACGATTCGGTTATCGGTTAAAATTTTTTCGCAACGTGTAACAAAATTCTCCGCGCGTCGTATAAGGGGCAGAAAAAAGTTTGGAGACTGACTATAAAGAGTCAAGCAAAATCTAAAAAAGATTCGCCGGTTCT
>CAMNFC010000010.1 GCA_946536925.1 uncultured Selenomonadales bacterium
TCAAGACTGTGGAAGATGTCGTTAAGTACATAGACGGAGAAACCAACGCTTGATTCAGTGGCTAGTGGTTAGTGGTTAGTGGTTAGAAAAACTAATCATTAATCACTAATCACTAATCGCTTTTTTGGAGAGGATTATCCGTGAGACTACCGGAACTTAAAATAGGAAACAAGACAGCAAAAATCCCGATAGTGCAGGGCGGCATGGCAATTCGCCTGTCGACGGCGCGGCTGGCTGCGGCCGTTGCCAACGAGGGCGGCGTCGGTCTAATCGCGGCGTCGGGCATGGCTCACGACGAGTTGCGTTACGAAATAAAATTGGCGCGCTCTCTGACCGACGGCATAATCGGGATAAACATCATGGTCGCGGCAAGCGATTTTTTTGGTATCGTGCACACGGCAATGGACGCGGGCATCGATTTGATTGTCGCGGGCGCGGGTTTTTCGCGCGATATTTTCGGGCTGGGCAGAGAGTCCGGCACGCCGATAGTCCCGATAGTTTCCTCTGTCAAGCTGGCAAAAATTTCACAAAAACTCGGCGCGGCTGCCGTCGTCGTCGAAGGCAAAGAAGCGGGCGGTCACCTGGGCACAGATATTTCCGTCCGAGAGCTGATTGAACCGATTCGCGCGGCTGTGACAATTCCCGTCATCGCGGCGGGCGGCGTCCTCACCGGCCAAGACATCGCCCAAGTTTTGCAAATGGGTGCTGACGGCGTGCAAATGGGTTCGCGCTTCGCGGCAAGTCTCGAATCCAACGGCGCACCGAGCTTGAAAGAATATTATCTCAAGTCGCAGCCCGAAGACGTCGTGGTCATCAACAGCCCCGTGGGTTTGCCCGGTCGAGCCGTGCGCACTCCTTTTTCCAAACGCGTGATGGAAGGCAACGTCCCGCCCAAAACCTGCGATCATTGCCTCAAAGCTTGCAAGCGCAACTTTTGCATCGTCCGAGCTTTGACGAGAGCTCAACAGGGCGACTTGGAGACGGGCTTGGTTTTCACGGGCGAGTACATGCCGCGAATCAAAGAAATTTTGCCCGCCAAAGAAATCATCCGTCAACTTGTCACGGAGGCAGAAAAATTTTACCAGCCATAAAAAAATCCCCGACGATTGATCGGGGAAATTTTTTTATCCGAAAAAAAGTTTGAAGACCGCTTGAAAATTTTCGTGCGCCGATTGCCACACGGGAATCAGCGACACGCCGAAAAATAAAATGAAATTCAAAATCACCGCCGCCAAAGATTTTTTCACGACGGAGTAAATCGCCAGCAGCCCGCACACGACCCAAAGAGCCGCCTGCCAAATTTCGACCGCGAGCGCGCCCATGTACGCCGAATAAATTAAAACACTCACCAGGAACAAAAGAAGAATCGACAGCGCGAGAATCCATTTGAAACGCGCCGTCATGTGAAAAATTCCGTTGCCGTTTTCGTCCTTGACCTCCGAGAGCGAGCTGACATCAAATCGTGCGTCGCCCTCGCGGTGTTCTTGCGGCTCGGAAATTTTTTTTTCGTCCTCGTTCATAAAATCGCCTCCCACTCAAAAATAATTTTAAAATGCCGCCCGCACTTCGTCAAGCGATGATGAGTCGCTGGTTTTGAGCAAAAAAAAACGTCCGCGACGAAAATGCTGACGTAAAATTTTTTCTCATAAATCTTTTTATTTTATTATGAATCGATGCCCGCACCTGTGACAGTAATAAGAATGTAACCATTGATTGTATAATTTGGGATATTCTTTCGTGTTATATTCTTCAACGTCTTTGTTCATGGAACGATACAACATAAATAACGCAATTAAAATTATAACCGCGGCAATAGGGTGAAAGAGCGCGGATACAAGAGACAGAACAACTATCACAAGCAAACACCCGCAACCATAGCTTTCTTGCTTGGCGGGCGGCGCACAAGTTTGCGCCAGATGACTCACTGAATTTCCCGAAGTAGTTGCATGACCGACACCGAAATCACTTCCGACATAGACGCTTTCCGTTGTTGAAACATTGCTGGATCTGCCGCCGGTATAAATTACTTCGTAATTTTGAATATTTTCGGAGCCGCAATTAGGGCACTTGAAACGATCGTTGCTCATTTTTTCCTCCGATTCATTCTATTTTTAAATGAACTTATTGTATGATAAAGTCACGTCAGAAAATCTGCCATACAGAATACTTTTTGAAAAAATTTTTTCTCCAGGGTCCGCGCTTAGTCAAGCCGTCTTCATCGGCATAAAATTTGACAGGCTATGACAAATTAAATATAATTTATCGCGTGAAAAGTTTTATCGTTTTCTTTTTTCGGGAGGGATAATTTTTAATGGACTTGTCACAGCTTTTGAACGACGTTAACGATTTTGTTTGGGGTCCGATAATGCTGGCGTTTTTGGTCGGCACGGGCATTTTTTTAACCGTACGCTTGAAGTTTTTGCCGTGGATAAATCTTTGGTACGCGATAAAAATGATCATGTTGCACAAGGCGGACAACAAGGGCGACCTTTCTCCGTTCCAATCTTTGATGACGGCTCTTTCGGCCACTGTCGGCACGGGTAATATCGTCGGCGTGGCCACGGCAATGGTTCTCGGCGGCCCTGGCGCGATAATTTGGATGTGGATAAGCGCGGCGTTCGGACTTTCCACCAAGTACGCCGAATCTATTTTGGCCGTCAAATATCGCGAGACAAATTCCGTCGGCGAAATGGCGGGCGGCCCCATGTACGCCATGAAAAACGGAATCGGCGGCGGCTTCGGGAAATTGATGGCGACTTTGTTTGCGCTGTTCGCGGTGTGCGCGTCGTTCGGCATCGGCAACATGACTCAAGCAAATTCAATCAGCTCCGCGTTCCAATCGAGTTTCGGTTGGTCGGGCGAAATTACCGGCGCGATTTTGGTCGTGTGTTCTCTGGCGGTTTTGATGCGCGGCGTTCACTCAATCGGAAAAGTTTCCAGCTTCATCGTGCCGAGCATGGCTTTCTTCTACATTTTGTTCACGGTGATCATCATCATTGTCAACTTTGAAAATGTTCCCGGCGGCCTGGCGATTATGTTCCAAATGGCTTTTTCGACGGAAGCGGTTACGGGCGGCGTCGGCGGCTCGATTGTTGCAAGCATGTTGACGGCTATGCGTTGGGGCGTGGCTCGCGGCGTTTTCTCCAACGAGGCCGGCTTGGGTTCTGCTCCGATTGCGGCGGCTGCTGCTCGTACGGATCACGCTTCTCGTCAAGGCTACGTCAACATGACGGGAACTTTTTTCGACACGATGATCATCTGCTTTTTGACGGGTTTGGTCATCGCAAGTTCGGGCATGCTCGGAAGTATCGACCCTGAGACAGGAAAATTAATTTCGGGCGCGCCGCTGACGATTCTTGCGTTCAGCACGGTTTACGGCGAAGGCGCAAAATATATCGTCTCGATTGCCCTGGCTCTTTTCGCGTACTCAACCATTCTCGGCTGGGAATATTACGGCGAAAAATCTTTGGAATATCTCGTGAGCAACCGCAAAGTCATCTACGCTTACAGATTTATTTTCAGCTGCATAACTTTTATCGGCGCGACGCAAACCCTCGACGTCGTTTGGAATTTTTCCGACACGATGAACGGTTTGATGGCCATTCCGAATCTTTTGTGCCTGTTGATTTTGAATAAGGACATCGCCGCCGAGTGCTTCGACTATCAAGAAAATTTTATCGCCAAAGGAAAATGACGCGACGAAATTTTTTCCACGGCCTGCGCGGCTGTGGAATTTTTTTTTTGCCCGTTGTAAAATGTTGAAAAAATTTTTGGAGGGAGAATTTTGGCGAAACGCAAGAAAAAAATTTCCAACAAGATAAAAATTTCCGCGTGCTGCATTGTCAAGAACGCCGCCCAAGATTTAAAACGTTCGCTGGAAAGTTTGGCAAAGTTCGTCGACGAAATTATTTTGGTGGACACGGGCTCGACGGACGAGACGATTGAGGTTGCAAAAAGTTTCGGCGCAAAAATTTTTCGCGAGCCGTGGCAGGACGATTTCTCTGCGCCGCGCAACGTTGCTCTTCGTGAGGCTTCGGGCGATTGGATCGTTTTCCTCGACGCCGATGAATTTTTCGTCAACGGCACGGCAAAAAATCTTCGCGAAGTCATCAAGCTTGCGCAGAAAAAAATTTTTCGCGGGCTCTCCGTCAAGTTGGTGAACTTCGACACGGACAGCGGCAAAGTCATCAATTCGAGCTACGTGCTGAGAATTTTTGAGCGGGCGGGCACGCGTTACGTCGGGAAAATTCACGAGGAAATTTTTTTCGGCGATGAACCTTTGGAACGCATGCAAGCCCCCGCCGATTTGCTCGCGATTTGTCACACGGGCTATTCAACGTCTTTGAGCCGCGCGAAAGCCGAAAGAAATTTGAAACTTTTGCTGGAGGAGTTGGAAAATTCCGACGCGCCCGAAAGAATTTACGCTTACCTGGCCGACGCTTACTACGCGCTGGGCGATTGGGCTTCCGTTGAAAAATTTGCGCGGCTGGACGTGGACGCGAGAAAAAATCCGTCGAATCGTCCGATCCGACTTTTGATTGAGTGTCTGGAAAAAGATCCGTCGCGTTTTGAGGAGTGCTTTGAAATTTCGCGGCTGGCGGTCGAGCGTTATCCTCTTGTGCCGGAATTTTCTGCGAAGCTGGCGGATTGTTTGGCGCAAAAAGGAAATTATCGTGCGGCGGTCGCGGAGATGAAGCGGGCGATTGAAAAGTTCAAAAATTACGGCGAGCAGTTCGAGTCGACAAATTTCAACGCGGAAAGATTGAACGCCGCGCAACTTTTGATTGACGAGTGGCAGAAAAAATTTCCTCCCGCGCCCGAAGAAAAATGCGACAAAATTTCTCGGCTGACGAAAGAAATGATTCATCACGTGGAAGTCACGCACGACATGGAAAAGGCTTTGCAGGCGGCAGAAAAAATTTTTGAGCTCAAGCCCGAAGACGCCTATTCCGTTGAAAAAGTCGCCTCGCTTCTTTCCATGTGCAAGCTCACGAAGGAAATGAGAGAAGTCACGGATTATCTGGAGGAAAATTTTCCGCCGACAAAATATCGCATGGTGCTCCGTGCGCGCTGCTTTTTACTGGAGAAAAAATTTTTGAACTCGATAAAAATTGTCGAGGACGCGCTGGCTTTGGACGAAGACGACCCCCTGACCACGATGATGCTTTACAATAATCTTGCGCAAACGTATCGTCAAATGGGCTACCCGAAAGACGCGCTGAAATATTATGAACGCAACGCCAAGATGGATTTGTCCGGCGAAAAAAATTCTGTGCGCTTGGAACAGATGGAAGACGTCAAGCAAAAAGAGTACAGCAATTATATTTTCAACATGTACAACTTGAACTTCAGCCGCGAAGAAATTTTTGAGTGGACTCGCGGCTACAACGAACTGTTCAAAAAAGTTCCGCGCTTCAAACACAATCGCAAAAAACATTCCGCGCACAAAAAAATTCGCGTGGGATACATTTCCGGCGACATTCGCCTGCACGTCGTGGCGTACTTCAGCTTCCATTTTTTCATCAGCTACGACAAGACGCGCTTTGAAGTTTTCCTCTACGCCAACAACAAAGAAGACCACGTGACCGCGCGCCTCAAAGAGGAAGTCGACGGCTTCAGAAATATTTCGTTTAAAAAGCCCGACGAAGTTGCCGCGCTGATTATGGAAGACGAGATCGATATTTTGGTAGACTTGGCGGGGCATTCGGCGGATAATCTTCTGCCCGTCATGGCACGCAAGCCCGCGCCGATTCAATTTTCGGGTATAGGCTTCTTCGGCTCGACGGGGCTGGACACGATTGATTATTTTTTGGCGGACAAGTTCACCGACCCCGAAGGCCTGAACGAAAAATTTTTCACGGAAAAAATTCTGCGCCTCCAACACAGCCATTTCTGCTACGAGTGGCACGATCTTCCTCATCCGATTGCGCCCGCGCCGTGCACGAAAAACGGTTACGTCACGTTCGTCAGCTTCAACAATTTCGCGAAGGTGACCGACGAGATTTTGAGCTTGTGGAAAAAAATTTTGGACGCCGTGCCGAAAAGTCGCCTCTATCTGAAAAACACGGTCTTCGACAGCGCGGACGGTCTCGAAATTTCCAAGGAACGAATTCGTGCGGCGGGCATCGATCTCGAACGCGTGGACATGGAAAAGAGCGAGCCTGATTATCTTCGCAAATACGAGCGGACGGACATCGCGCTGGACACGTTCCCCTATCCCGGCGGCGGCACCACTTGCGACGCATTGTACATGGGCGTGCCGGTCATAACTTTGGTCGGGGAGCGTCACGGCTCGCGCTTCGGCTACTCCTTGCTGATGAACATCGGCCTGGGCGAACTTTGCGCCTTCAGCGAAGATGAATACGTTCAAAAGGCCGTCGACCTTGCAAACGATTGGAATCGAATTCGCCAATATCATTTGACGATTCGCAGGAAGATGGAACTTTCGCCCGTGATGAACGATATGATTTACATGGGCGAGGTTGAGGCCGCTTACGAAAAAATTTTCGGCGCGTGGCTCAAAGGAAAAAATCTTCCCGACTTCCCGCAAGAGCCCGAACCCGTCACAGAAAAAATTTCCGACAGTTATCGAGCGCGGGCTTTGGAATATCTGCCGCTGGAAAACGAATTCGGCGAGAACAATTTTGAAAGCCGCTTCGATTTCAAACGCACGCTTTATTACGCCGAGCTGGCCGCGCAGTGCAAATCCAAACGCGACGCAAAACTTCTTTTGACGATTGCCGACCGCCGCCACCTTTTGAACGACAATTTGGGCGCGTACGAGGCGATGCGCGAGGCAATGGATTATATTTACTCTCCCGTCGGCGCAAAAGAAAATTATCCCGTTGAGTTCGTCGCGGAATGTCACAAGAAGATGGCAAAGTTCGCGCACGACAACCGCCGCCACGCCGAAGCCGTCGAGAACGACAAACGCGCCTTTGAACTCATCGACGACGAGGCTCGTTGCATTGAAGTTTACGACGCGCTGCTTTTGGGTCTGCACTTCCTGGATATTTCCAACGAGGACATGGCCGCCTTCCACTTCGACTATCAAAAATTTTTCGACGGCATAAAAATTTTCACGACTTATCACGAACGTAACGCGCGGATAAAAGTTGCTTACATTTCGGGGGATTTTCGTCAGCACGCGGCGTTTGCCGTCACGTTCGGATTTATTTCCTGCCACGACAAAAATAAATTTGAAATTTTCTGCTACAGCAAAAACCCGCGCGACGACGATTACACCGAGCTTTACAAAAAGGCTGTTGAACATTTCGTTGACGTGAAAAAACTTTCGGCCGCCGAGCTCGCGAAAAAAATTCACGACGACGAGATAGATATCGCTTTCGACTTGGCGGGGCACACGGGATTGAACGGTTTGCCCGCGCTGGCATATCGTCCCGCGCCCGTCCAAATTTGCGGCGTCGGTTACATGTCCACGACCGGCTTGAAGGCGATTGATTATTTTCTCACGGACGAAGTGCTCGACCCGCCCGGCGAAGACGAAAAATTTTTCAGCGAGAAACTTCTTTACATGCCCGCGCAATTTTCCTACGCCCGCCGAGAAAATCTTTCGACGCCCGAAGGAGCCGCTTGCGTTGAAAACGGTTTCGTGACTTTCGGGACGATTTGCCGCTGCTCAAAAATTTCTGACGAGATGCTCGCGATTTGGACGGAAATTTTAAAGCGCGTGCCCGACGCAAAACTTTTGATGCGTGCGCAAGAATTCATCAGCAACCGAGCCGTCGACGAACTTTATGACACGATGAAAAATTTTGGCTGCGACATGGACAGAATAATTTTTCAGCCGGCCGTCCCCGATTATTTCGACGAGATAAAAAAGATCGACATCATGCTCGACGGCTACCCGTACGTGGGCGGCACCACGACCCTCGACGCGCTGTACATGGGCGTTCCCGTCATCAGTCTTTACGGCTCGCGGCGTTCGACACGTTTTGGAAAAAGCATTTTGTCGAGCGTCGGGCTCGATGATCTCGCGGTCTCCTCCGTGGAAGCTTACATCAACACGGCCGTTGCCTTGGCCAATGACAAAAATTTTTTGGACGAGCTGCACAAAAATTTGCGGCAAATGTTTTTGAATTCGTCCGCGCTCGACCCGATTAAATATTGTCGGCTGTTGGAGAAAAAGTTTGAAGAAATTTTGGCGGCGCGCGGCTAAAACTTTTGCTTTACAATTCTTAGAAAATTTTTTAAAATAACCGTGCAGAATTTTAACCTTGGAAGATTGAGTGGGGGGATTGGCGTGTTAAATGCAATCGCGGTAATGACTTCCGGCGGCGACAGCCCCGGCATGAACGCTGCGGCTCGTGCGGTCGTTCGTACTGCGCTTTATGAAGGCGTAAAAGTTTTCGGAATTCAAAACGGCTACAAAGGCATGCTCAATGACGAAATTATCGAGCTTCAACGTAAAAGCGTCAGCGATTTGATTCAGCGCGGCGGAACTTTTCTCGGTACGGCTCGTTGCAAAGAGTTCAAGACGGAAGAAGGACGCCGCAAAGGTTTGGACAATCTTCAAAAGCACGGCATTGAAGGCCTGGTCATCATCGGCGGCGACGGCTCTTTGACGGGCGGCTCTTTGCTCTCGAAGATGGGCGGCATTCCAATCGTCGGACTTCCCGGCACAATTGACAACGACGTTTGGGGCACGGACTATACAATCGGTTGCGACACGGCAGCCAACACCGCCGTCGAAGCGATTAACAAACTGCGCGACACGGCATCGGCTCACAAAAGAATCATGGTCGTCGAAGTCATGGGGCACACGTCCGGCTGGCTGGCCATGGTATCGGGCATCGCTTCCGGCGCGGAATATATCATCGTCCCCGAAGTCAAATACAACATCGACGAGATGTGCGAGGAAATTGTCGAGTCTTATAAAAAAGGTCGCCGCTACACAATCATCGTCGTGGCGGAAGGTGCCTGCAGCGGCGTCGGCTTGAAAAATGTTGTCCAGGAGAAAACCGGCATCGATACCCGCGTGTCGATTCTCGGCCACATTCAGCGCGGCGGCTCACCCACCGTTGAAGACCGCATGAAAGCTTCGCAGCTGGGCGAACGTGCGGCACTTGCGATAATTTCCGGCGTGAGCAACGTCGTCTTCGGTTTCGACGAAGGCAAAGTCGTTTCGATTAATCTTTTCGATTCGGTCAACAATAAAAAGCCGCTCGACCCCGAACTTGTCCGTTTGGCGAGCGTGCTTGTCTAAGGCATGAATAATTTTTGGAAAGCGGCGGCGATTCTCTCAGGCGTTGGGATTTATATCGCCGCCGTAATTTTTATTTGTCTTTTCGCGGGCTCTCTCGTCGACGATTTTTTTTCTCTCGGCGGAAAAGGTCGTGTCGTCGGAATAATTTTGGGCTTCCCGCTCGCGCTGTACTCGGTTTATCGTCAGCTCAAACACCACGGATTTATTTGACGGAAGGAGAACTTTTATGGAAGAAAAAATTTCTGAATTCAAAACTTTTTCGCAGGTAACCGACGCCCGCTGGTATCCGCGCTATCATCTGGCCGCGCCGTTCGGCTGGTGCAACGACCCCAACGGCATGTGCTTTTACAAAGGCCAATATCACTTTTTCTATCAGCATTATCCGTACGCGCCGCAGTGGGGTCCGATGCATTGGGGTCACGCAGTCAGCGACGATTTGGCCTATTGGAAGCATCTGCCAATCGCTCTCAAGCCCGAACAGCCTTATGAACAGGGCGGAGGCTGTTTTTCCGGCAGCGCAATCGAAAAGGACGGCAAACTTTATCTCATGTACACGGGGCATTTGAGCGCGACGCCCGAAGAAGAAATGGCGACCGGTATCAGCCACATGGAGTTTCAATGCCTGGCTCACTCCGAAGACGGAATCAACTTTGAAAAGTCCGAAAGAAACCCGATCATCGAAGACATCGACGTTGAGGACAAAGATATTTCCATTCACGACATCCGCGACCCGAAAGTTTGGGAGCACAACGGAAAATATTATGCGGTCGTCGGCTCGCGCACGCCCGATATGGCGCACGGGCAAATTCTTCTGTTCGTCTCGAAAGATTTGGTCAAGTCCTGGCGATTGAAAGCAATTTCCGCGCGCAGTGAAGGAGACCTCGGCGGAATGTGGGAATGTCCGAACTTCGCGGAGATCGACGGGCAAGACGTGCTGGTTTTTTCGCCGATGGACTTGCGAACCGACGACGGAAAATTTTTCCACGACAAAGCGGCCGGCGTCCTCATCGGCAAATTAAATTACAAGACCGGAATTTTTAAGCACGGCGACTTCCAATATCTCGACAAGGGCTTCGATTTTTACGCGCCGCAAATTATGCAGACACCCGACGGCCGCACGATCATGATCGCCTGGCTGGACATGTGGAACGTCGACATGCACGAGGCCAAAGACGGTTGGGCGGGGCAAATGACCGTGCCGCGCGAGCTCCACATTAAGAACGGAAAAATTTTTTCAACGCCCGCCAAAGAACTCGAAAAGTTGCGCAAGTGGAAGCCGATAACTTTTGGCAACGTCGTGATTGACGAGGCTGCGACCTTCGAGGGCGTTTCGGGCGAGGCTTACGAACTTGTCCTGACGATTGACGCCGCCAAGTCGAAAAAATTTTCAATCGCCCTGCGCGCCTCGGAACTCGAACAAACCGTCTTAACTTACAATGCAAACGGCCTGTTCAAACTTGATCGCACTCAAGCCGGCGAAGTCATCAACGGCATTGCTTCCGTCCGCGAAATTCAAATCGAGCCGACGGAAAAGCTCAAGCTCCACATTTTCGTCGACCGTTCGAGTTTGGAAGTTTTCATCAACGACGGCGCGGAAGTTCTTTCGGCCAGGATTTATCCCAAACGCACCTCGCAAAAAATTATTTTTACGCCCGAAGACGCAACGCTCGTTATCGATTCGCTGGAATATTACAAGCTCGATTTCGGACTGCCGCACCCGCACATCAAGGACACGCCCGAAGATTTGAAGGAAAAATTTCCGTTCCTGAAATAAATTTTTCCGCAACAAAAAACCGCTCCGATTTTTGGGGCGGTTAATTTTTTTCGGGGAAATTTTTTCAGCCAAGGATATCCGAAACTTTTTTCTTCACGTCGCGCATCTCAATCAAAATTTTGTTCATCGTCTCGGCGAAATTAATCATTTCGGCTTCGGAGTAGCGGCCGGCGTCATAATCGAGATACAAATTGTACGTGCCGGTGGGCTGCGACTCAACCTCAACGTCGAGGGCGTTTTCCACGGCGGAAATTTCGTTGGGCGGCAGATAAATCACTTGGGCGGGCATGTCGGCCAGGAGCAAATCGCCGTGCATGTATTTTTGGAAAATGAAACTCACGCAGTCGTCTTCCAGGCCTTCGTCATAGATGAGGTTCAAACTTTTGCGATACTTCATGCCGATTTGAATTTGACCGGCGAGCTTGTACAAAAATTCTTCGATGGAAATGTCTTCGTGGAAATCCCACGCGCAAGGATATTGCTCCAACATCAGCCCCATCAATCGACGCTCGCGCATGTTCGTGCGCCCGTTGTGAATCCAGCTCATGATCGATTCTTTCGTGCCGGTGATTTTCGCCAAGGTCAGCATGCACGCGCCGAGGAAAAAATTGTTCTCGCTGATTCGCGTATCTCTGAAAAATTCTTCCGTGAAATTTTTGAACTCGTAATCCAACTTGCCTTGCGTCCACGGCGCGACACCTTTGACGTTGACGGGCGGCAAATGTTTTTTCGGGTCGAAAGGAGCCAACATTTTTTTCCAATAGGCGTGACCTTCGGCCAGCTCTTCGCGCGGGATTTTTGCTTCTTCCTCGACGTATTGAGCGTAACTTGGAGCAGTCTTTTTTCCGCGCCCGCGATAAGCCGCATCAATCGCACGGATGAACAAATACGCGCTGGCCACGCCGTCCATTATCGCGTGATAAAAATCCACGTAAACATAATTGTCCTTCGGCGTCTGCATAAGATAAATTCTATAGAGCGGCTGATTGATGAGGTAATAGGGCTCGCGCAACTTTTCCATGCGTTCGTGGAAATTTTTTTCGCTCATGCGTTCGACAAAAACTTTTTCGGGCGCGCCGTCAAAAATCTGGCACAATTCGCTGGTCTCGGGGTGAAAAATAAATCTGCAGTGGAAAATGTCGTAGTCCGCCAAAACTTGGTTGACCGCCTCCGCCAAATGATTCATGTTAATCGTCGCCGACAATTTGTACAGCCCGCCGATATTCATCATCGTCGATTTGGCCTTGTTGAAGTGCGTGTCGACCAGCCATCTTTGAATCGGGCGCAACGGATAATACTTCATAAATTTTTTCCTCCTCACGCGACGAAAATTTTCGCCGCCGTTTCTGCTTCAAAAAAATTTTAATCTGCCGCGACGAACCGCCACGGATAATCGGCTGCTTCGCCGGCGTAATCGATATTGATTCTTTTGGTCGCCGCGACGCGCAAAGTTTCGGCCGGCTCGATGAAAATTTTTTCGCCGCACAAATCCTCGCCGTAAAAATTTTTCGTGATGCCCAAAGCTTGAGAGAGTTTGCCCGGCCCGGAACAAAGTTCGCGAAGATTTTTTTTGCCGCGGCGAATTTTCATCAGCTCCACGCCGTCGACGGGACGCAGCGCGCGAATCAAAACCGCTTCAGGAACATTTTCGACGTTGGCCACGACGTTCGTGCAAATGTGCATTCCGTAAATCAGATAGACGTAGACGAAGCCGCCCGCGCCGTAAAAAATTTTTGTGCGCTCGGTTTTGCCGCGGAAAGTGTGAGCCGCCGCGTCGATCGCGCCCATGTAAGCCTCGGTCTCGATGATAATTCCGCTCGTCACGCCTTCGGGCAAATTCGTCACGATTTTTTTCCCGACGAGTTCGCGGGCAACCGTCAAGCCGTCGCGCAGATAAAATTCGCGGGGAAGTTTCATTGTCGCCTCCTCAAAAAAATTCTTCCCGATTATAGCAAAAAAAAATCCCGCCGTAAAATTTTGGCGGGGAAAAATTTTTTCAGTCGACTTTAACTTTCATCCACAGGCTGTTGTAATATTCGTCCATTTGATTGCCCAGATATTTGTAAGTCTCTTGACCTTTATAAACTTCGGGCGACGGAAAAGCTATCGAGGAATTTTTCAGCTCTTCGTCCTCGATGAGGTCGCGCGCGCCGGTGTTGGGCGTGGAATATCCGAGGTGATCAAAATTTTTCGCGGCGATGTCGGGTCGGCACATGAAGTCGATAAATTTGTGCGCGTTGTCGACGTTTTTGGCGTCCTTTGTGATGACCCAGCCGTCAATCCAAAAGTTCGTGCCCTCTTTGGGAATTGCAAAGGCCATGTTCGGATTTTCCTGCAAAATTATCGGAGCTTCGCCGCTGAAGACGACACCCATCGCCGCCTCGGAATTGATGAGCTTATCTTTAACTTCGTCGACGACGTAAGCTTGGACGAGGGGCTTTTGCTTGACCAACATCTCCTGCGCCTTGCTCAAAACTTCTTTGTCGGTCTCGTTCAAACTTTTTCCCATGAGCTTCAAGGGAATCATCAGCGCGTCGCGGGCGGAATCCTGCATCAAAATTTGTCCTTTATATTTTTCGTTCCAAAGGATATTCCAGCTGTCGACGGGCTCGGTGACTTTCGTCTTGTCGTAAATAATTCCGACGGTTCCCCAACAATACGGCACGGAATATTTGTTGCCGGGGTCGAAAGTTTCGGCCTGCTTGAAAAATTCTTCGCCGATATATTTTTTTGCGTCGGGGAGCTTGGAAAAATCGAGCGGCTGAACAAGATCGTTGCCGATTAGTTTTTGAATCATGTAATCGGACGGACAAAGCACGTCGTAATGGACGGCACCTTCGGCCACGCGCGGGTACATGCTCTCGTTCGTGTCGAATTCGTCGAGGATGACGTGAATGCCGGTTTCCTTCTCGAAAAGCTGCAGGACTTCGGGGTTGAGGTAATCGCCCCAGCTGTAAACGTAAACTTCGCCCTTGGACTTTTCTCCGCCGCCGCAACCGCTAACCGCGAACGTCAAACAGCCGACGAGAAGCAGCGCGAGAATTTTAAACTTGTTCATGAGATGACCTCCTCAAAATTTTTTAACTTGCGACGATTAATCGCGAACAGCATTACAAAAATCAGCACGAAGAAAAATACCAGCGTGGAGAGCGCGTACATTTCGGGGTGGATTCCGATTTTCAGTTCCGCGTAAATTTCTGTCGTGAGCGTGTCGACGCCCGCGCCCTTCGTGAAATGCGTGATTATGAAATCGTCCGCGGACATGGTGAACGCCAACAAAAATCCCGCGAAGATGCTCGGCCTAAGTTCGGGCAGGACGACGCCCGTGAACGCTTTGAACGGCGAGGCTCCCAAATCCAACGCCGCCTCGTAAAAACTTTTGTCCAAGGCCATGAGTTGCGGCATGATACACAAGATGACGTACGGTACGTTGAAGACGATGTGCGCCAGGAGAATCGACACGTAGCCGAGCTTCAAACCCAAGCCCATGAACAGCAGCATTAAAGAAATTCCCGTGACGATATCCGCGTTCAAAATCGGGACGTTCGTTATGCTCAGGAAGGTCGCCCGCCATTTGCGCGAAAGTTCCTTCATTGCCACGCACGTTATCAATCCCAAAATCGTGGCGATACCCGCCGAGAGCAATCCGATTGACAGCGTGTTCGACAGGGCGTCAGCGATTCGCGCGTCGTTAAAAAGTTTTTCGTACCAGTTGAGCGTGACGCCCGTCCAGTGCCCGCGATATCGGCTGGCGTTGAAAGATTGCGCGATCAAAACTCCGATCGGCGCGTAGAGGAAGAGAAAAATTATCGCCAGATAAATTTGCTTGAGATATTTCATTTGGCTTCCTCCTCGTCGCGTTTGTCGAAGGCCGCCGTCAACAACATGTTCAGCACGATGAAAATCATCAAGATGACGGAGAGTGCGCAGCCGACGTGCCAGTCGTATTGGAAAGTAAATTCCTGCTCGATTATGTTGCCGATGAGAAGAAGTTTTCCGCCGCCGAGGAGCGCGCTGATTACAAAGGTCGTCAACGCCGGAATGAAAACCATGGTGATTCCGCTGATTGCGCCGGGGATCGTCAGCGGCAAAATTATTTTCGTGAACGTCTGCCACGAGTTCGCGCCCAAATCTCGCGCGGCCTCCAAAATTCTTTTGTCAATCTTCGTCAGCGAGATATACAGCGGCAAAACCATGTACGGCAAAAAATTATAGACCATGCCCAGGACGATTGCGCCGGGCGTGTTTATCAGTTGCAGGTCGGGCAAATTCAACAGACGCATGAGCTGATTGATGATTCCGTTGCCTTCCAAAATCGTTTGCCAGGCCATCGTCGACAAAAGCGAATTCATCCACAGCGGCAAGATAAAAAGCAGGGAAATTATCGTGGTGTTGTCGCGTTGTCGCTCCGTCAAAATCAAACACAGCGGATAGGCCAGCAGAAGACAAATTATCGTGCTGATGAGGGCGAGAGCGATTGAAAGTTCCAGCGCGTCCAAATATCCGTGCTTGAAGATCAATCCCATGTTGACGAGCGAAAAATTTCCGTCGTAATCGGTCACGCCGTACCAGACGATGCAAACCAGCGGGATAAATATAAAAAGCCCCGCCCAAATCAAAAACGGAGTCAACAAAATATTTCTCACGCCGCGACTAAACATCTTGAGCGACCTCCTCGTCTTCGGATTGAGGCTTGCTCATGATTTGAATATTTTCGGGCGCGACAGACAGGCTGACCTCCTCACCGACCTTGCGTCCCGTCGTCGATTGAATGAGCCACTCGAAGCCGTCCGCCTCGACGTTGATATCGTATGACATTCCCCAAAAAACCACGCGAGTGACGACGCCGTTGAAAGCACCTTCTTTCGGTGCGGCAAGTTTGATGTCTTCCGGGCGAATCTGAACATCGACGGGGCACTCTTCGGGGAAGCCGCTGTCGACGCAAGGATATTCTCGGCCGAAAATCCGAACGACTTTATCGCGAACCATCACGCCGTCGATTATGTTGCTGTCGCCGATAAAATCCGCGACGAATGCATTTTCCGGCTCGTTGTAAACATTTTCGGGCGTGCCGACCTGTTGAATGTAACCCTGATTCATGACGACGACGCGATCGCTCATCGAAAGAGCTTCTTCCTGGTCGTGCGTGACGAAAATAAAAGTTATGCCCGTTTCTTTGTTGATTCGGACGAGTTCGCGGCGCATATTCCGCCGAAGTTTCAAATCGAGCGCGCTGAGCGGTTCGTCGAGCAAAAGAACTTTCGGTTCGTTGACGACTGCGCGGGCGATTGCGATTCTTTGTTGTTGGCCGCCGCTGAGTTTGGTGACGTCGTGTTTTTCGTAGCCGTCGAGGTTGACGAGCTTAAGCGCGTACTTCACTTTGTCGTGGATGTAATCGGACGACTTGCCGGCGATTTTCGGGCCGAAAGAAATATTTTCCTCAACGTTCATGTGAGAAAAGAGAGAATACTTTTGGAAAACGGTGTTGACGGGTCGTCTGTTCGGCGGGAGTTTTGTAATATCTTTTCCGTCGAAAATTACGCGGCCGGTGTCGGGCATCTCAAAGCCGCCGATGATTCGCAGCATTGTCGTTTTGCCGCAGCCCGAAGGCCCCAGCAACGTGATAAATTCGCTCTCGTATATCGTCAGATCGATTTCGTCGAGCACGAGCAAATTTCCAAAAGACTTGGCGACGTTTTCCAAGTGTATCAGTTCCCTTTTCATTCCCGACAACCTTTCAAAAAAATTTCCCGCATTATACAAAAAAATTTTTTATCAAGCAAGAAACGCCGCTTAAAAAATTTTCGGGCGCGAAAAAATTTTCCGTCGGGTGTTTTCTTTTTCGGCTTCTGTGTTAAAATAAATTCCTACGCTTAAGCAAAAGTTTTTTTTTACGATAAAATTTCTGTCGACTGAAAAAATTGGAAGGAGGAAATTTTTTGGTCGAGCGCGTGGCAATTCAGTCACCGTTATCTTTGAAAAGTGAATACCTGCTGACACGGAGGACAATTTATGCTTTTCTACAAATTTCAGATGACCTGCGAACTGAAAATCGACAAAGGCGTTGACGAGCCGAAGCGTGCGTTCAAAATTCAGCTGAGCGATTTGAGCGCGGCTCTGGCCGAAGGAATCGACGGCGACAGAGTCAAAGTTTTGATTCACCGCGCGAGACAAAATTTGTTCCAAATGCTCGTGGCCGTCGACGGCTTCAAAGAGTTGACCGCCGTGAAGTTGTCGCGTCTGTTTGAAAAATTTTTTTCCGACCGCGAAGATTTCGGCGTCAAAAATTTCAAGATCAACGGCTTGCAAGAGATAACCGCCACGAAGTTCAGCCGAATCCTCGAACAGGCGAGCCGCGCCGAAAATTTCAACCTCGACTATTATCAAATCAATCAAGACCTGGGATTGGACGCGCTGGACAATCGGACGTTCAAGCTCAACGAAATTATTTGCCCCGTGAAGCGTTTGCCTTTCGAGACGGCCAAGAAGGACGCGCAAAATCTTTTGGCGGACGAAACTTTCCGCGAGGAGTTCGAGAGGATTTACTCCAAGGAAAACGTCCATAAATTTTTCGGCCAGCCCGTCCACTACAAAATTTTGGCGGGCAACACGAACGCCGCGTTGAGCCTGTCAAATCTTCTCGTCGCCGCGCTGTACACGAACAAACGCCTCGTCAGCCGCCGAATCAGCATCATCACCAACGTCAGCGACAACTGCTACGACGAGAGCGACTTTGAAAGAATTTTGCAAAACGCTGCGGGCGGCGCGGTCATCATCGAACTCAGCGGCGAGAGAGTTCATACCGGCCAATTCGCTCACGCTTACGAACAAGTCGTTGAATTCATCGCCGAATGCATCAGACGTTTTCAGCGCAACACACTTTGCATTTTCGTCGAGCTGGCCGACAGACCCGGTTTCGCCCCGCAACTCATCGCAAAACTTCAAGACGACTTGCACATAATCGAGCTGCACGAGGGCGCGGGCAATCGCGAGACGGCTTTGAGCTACCTGAAAGATTTGATGGGAGATTTCGGCGACACGAACAATCTTTACAGCGACGAAGAACTTTTGGAGGCCATGGGCGACAAGCTCACCTTCAGCGCGTCCGACATCTTCAACATCCGCGAAAAACTTTTTAACAGCTCATTGAAAAATAAAACTTATCCGGCCTACCGCGAAGTCGACCGCCTGCACGTCGAGAGTGAAAATTTTGTCAACGACGCTTACTCCGACTTCAACGAGATGATCGGCCTGACCGAACAAAAAATTCTCATCGAACAAATTATCGCCGCGCACCGCGTCCAAAAAATGCGCACGGACATGAACTTGGACAAACAACGCGCGGCTCTGCACATGAGCTTCACGGGATCGCCGGGCACCGCAAAAACTACCGTCGCCAGATTGATTGCTCAGATTCTTGCCCGCGACGGCGTCCTCAAGACCGGTCGTTTCGTCGAATGCGGCCGCGCAGATTTGGTTGCAAAGTACGTCGGCTGGACGGCCAAAGCTGTTCGCGCAAAATTCCGTGAGGCTCGCGGCGGCGTCCTGTTCATCGACGAGGCTTACAGCTTGAGTGACGGCGAACACGCGACTTTCGGCGACGAGGCGATAAACACAATCGTTCAGGAGATGGAAAATCATCGCGACAGCGTCATCGTGATTTTCGCGGGCTATCCCGACAAGATGAAAGATTTCCTCGACCGCAACGAAGGCTTGCGCAGCCGAATCGCCTTTCACGTGAATTTCCCCGATTACACGGCCGACGAGCTCACGGAAATTTTTAAGCTCATGGCAAAACGTCGCGGCTACGAAATTTCCGACGAGGTCGCTGCTCACTGCAAAAAAATTTTCCGTCGCGTCGCCCGCAAAAAAAATTTCGGCAACGGTCGCTTCGTCCGCACACTTTTGGAGCAGGCTTGGCTCAAGCAGGCTCAACGAATCGTCAACGAGAACGCGGGCGGCTCCGTCACCAAGGAAGACCTGACGCGCTTCAAGGTCGAGGACTTTGATGTCAACGTCGACAAAAAATATCGCGACGAACGCAAACTCGGTTTCATCAGATAAAAAAAAATTTAGCAGACAACTCAAAACGAGTTGCCTGCTTTTTTTTTTGCAAGGTTGAAAATTTATTTGAGCGGCAAAGATTTAATCCAATCGCTCAAAATATTTTTGTCGACGCGCCCGCGGAAAACTTTTCCTTCAATCCAACGAACGGAATCCGCGCAGCTCGGCTTGAGCTGATTGAGAGTCTCGCCGAAGCCAGAGCCGCCCGACGTGGCGAAGATGACAATCGTTTTGCCCGCGAAGTCGTAACTTTCCAGGAAGGTGTTGACGATGTGGGGCGCGACGTACCACCAAATCGGGAAGCCCAAAAAAATCGTATCGTAGTCAGAAATTTTTGCGTCCGTGTCGGCCGGCGCGGGACGAGAATTTTTGTCGGCCATCTCGACGGACGAGCGCGACTGCGAATCGTTCCAATTTAAATCTTTTCCGCTGTAAGGAACTTCTGGTTTGATCTCGTAGGTGTCCGCGCCGAGAATTTCCGCCAAATTTTTTGCAAGCTTGCGGGTGGTGCCGCTCGCCGAAAAGAACGCAACCAATTTTTTGTTCATAATAATCCTCCAAAATTTTTTACAAAGTCGAATCTGAGGTTTTCTTCGCCGACAGTTTTTTGCGACTCGTAACGAATCGCCGTGTCGGAAACGCGCTGAAATTTTTTGTCGTCGTTGTCCAAAGTCGGCTTCTTCCAAACGTTGAGGATGTCGTCGATCTTCGCGCCGTCTTCAAACATTTTTATCATCTCCTCAATAACCGAAAAGTTTTGCGGCTTTTTTCATGTTCTCGCGAATCTGAACGCCGAACGGGCAGCGGGTCTCGCACACGCCGCATTGAATGCATTCGCCCGCGTGATGAGCCAGAAGCGCGTAGTGTTCGCGGACGGTTTCGGGAATGGTCGATTGAGTCTCGGCCAGGTGCAAAAATTTCGTGACGGAGGCGATGTCGATTTTTTTGACGCACGGAGCACAGTGGCTGCAGTAGACGCAATGACCTTGCCAAGAAATTTTCGGGAAGGAAGCAAAAGTCAACGCGAAATCTTTTTCCTCGTCCGTCGCGTCCTCGTAAGCGATGCTCTGCTCCAGTTGCTCGACGGAATGTGCGCCGGCCAAAACCGTGGCGACTGCGGGTCGGCTCAGCGCGTAGTGAATGCATTGGTTCGGAGTCAACGCCGCGCCCGCCGGAGAAAGTTTTGCGTTCAAAAGATCGCCGCCGCCGAAGCACTTCATGACAGTCACGCCCACGCCCAAACGCTGGCACGTTTCGTAAAGTTTTTGTCGGTCGGGATCCATGTTAGTCAAATTCCCCGCGTAATTTTTTTCGTTCCAAAGTTCCTCGACGTCTTCGGAGGCCGGCAACAAATCGTAGCAGGGATTGACGCTGAACATCAGGACTTCAATCGCGCCGCTCAAAACCGCCGCCAACGCCGCTTGAGGATTGTGGCTGCTCAGGCCGATGTGACGAATCTTTCCGGCCGATTTCAATTCGCGAACGTAATCCAGAATTCCGCCCGAAAAAATTTTTTTCCAATCGTCGAGCGCGTCGCAATAGTGAATCGTGCCCACGTCGATGTAATCCGTCTGCAACTGCTCCAAAGATTCCTCAAAGCCCGCCACGACTTCTTTAAGGTTGCGCGTCCGTTTGTATTGCCCGTCCTTCCACACGGAACAGATGTGCGATTGCGCGAAAAATTTTTCTCGTCGCCCGCGCAGAGCCTCGCCGACAGCTTTGCGAACTTTTGGGTTCGAAGTGTACAGGTCGAAATAATTCACGCCGGCCGCTTCCGCCGCGTCGAAAAGTTTTTTGGTCATCGCGCAATTTTCTTCAGCGAAACCTTCGCAGCCCATGCCGATTTCGCTGACTTTCAAGCCCGTCTTGCCCAGCTCGCGATAAATCATTTCGTTCACTCTCCTTTCCACATACGAAAAAAAAATTAGACAGGAAAAAATTTTTTCCTGCCTGAAGTTATCTTCAGCCTCGCGTCAAAAATTTTTCAGCGCGGGCGGAATTAAATTTTTGTCGACGATGAGCCGTTCGATGGCGTTGATGACCATGCGCGGCGAAATTTTTTTCTGGCATTCAAGCTCGCGCGGCGTGTCTTTGTGATACGTGCATCTTATCTGCAGGAAAGAGGTGCGCGGGTCGTTGAAGCAGCCGTTGCAAACTTTGCGATTGGCCACTCGATACGGCGTATAAAATTCAGACCAATCTTGAGAGAAGCCGCAAATCAAAACAACGGGACAATTCACGGCGTCGGCCAGCCACGCAAGCCCGCTGCCCAATCCGATAAAAAATTTAGCGTGATGAATCATGTTCGCCCGTTCCATCAACGGAAAATTCCCCGTGAAATCTTCCGCTCCCGCGGGCATGGAAATTTTGAAGCCGTCGTTTTCTTCCGTGGCGTTCTTGTCGATGCAAAAGACTCGATAGCCCAGGCTTTTGAGATAATCGACGACGATATCCCAGCCGCCGGGCCACAACCAACTTTTTTTGGCACTTCCCGCCTGCACGGCGATGCAAACGTACGGCTCGTTCGTGACGGGCGGAGCGGTCGGTTTGAAAAAATTTTTCGGCGGAAGATAATCTATCCCCAGGAGCACGCCGGCCACGCGCGTCATAGAAACCTTGCGATAATCCGCCGAGGTGAGCGGAAAAACTGACAGCACCATATCGGGATAATACGTCGCGTAAGTTTCAAAATTTATTTCGTCGACCAACTGAATGTCGGGATAAAGTTGAGCGACGAGCTCGCGCAAAATTTTGTTGGGGCAAAAAAACAAATTGCAGCGATGAAATTTTTTTAATTCCCTCAGATACGGCAACATGGAAATTTGATCTCCCAACGCCGTAGAATTGAGCTTGACGGCGACGGGTTGACCTTCGAGATCGAGCGTGTGCGAAAAAACTTTTTCCTCGTCCAAAAAAACTTCCACGTGCCAACGAATGAAATAATTCTCCACGGAAATTAATCTGCCGCCGGAAATATATTTGTCGAAAAAAATTTCTTCGCTGTCGAAATCGCTGATCTTCACGCGAAAATTTCCTTCAGGGATATCCAGCCGCAAACCGAAATTAAAATCCAATCGCAGGCCGTCGATGCCCGTCTCGCCGTAAATTTTCGTCTCAAAAATTTCTTGCGGGACGTGGTAAAGTCTCTTTATGAGATAGCCAAAAAATTCCTGATCGAATTCTTCGGGCGTGCGCGCCGTCGAAATTTTTTCAAAATCTTTCATCTCTCCAGCGAAGCGATACTTTTTCCGAAAATCTTCAATGTCGTGTATTGTGAAAAAATGCAGTCTCAAGGCAAATTCCTCCTCAGCGCGGGCGGCGTCAAATTTTTGTCGACGATCAAACGTTCGATGGTGTCGATGACCATGCGCGGCGAAATTTTTTTCTGACATTCAAATTCGCGTGGCGTGCCGACATGGTACGGGCATTTGTCGATTATGTAAGAGACACGCGGGTCGTTGAAGCAACCGTTGCACACGCGGCGATTTGAAACTCGATACGGCGTATAAAATTCGCACCAGTCTTGAGAGAAGCCGCAAATCATCACGACGGGACAATTTACGGCGTCGGCCAGCCACGAAAGCCCGCTCGAAAGCCCGATAAAAAATTCAGCGTGATGGATCATGTTCGCCCGCTCAAGCAGAGGATGATTGCCCGTGAAATCTTCCGCTCCCGCGGGCATGGAAATTTTGAAGCCGTCGTTTTCTTCCGTGGCGTTCTTGTCGATGCAAAAGACTCGATAGCCCAAACTTTTAAGATAATCGACGACGATATCCCAGCCGCCCGGCCACAACCAACTTTTCCGCGTCATGCTCGCTTGCACACTGATGCAAACGTACGGCTCATTCGTGACGGGCGGAGCAGTCGGTTTGAAAAAATTTTTCGGCGGAAGATAATTTATTCCGAAAAGCAATCCGCCCGTGCGCGTCATGGAAACCCTACGATACTCTGCCGGGGTGAGCGGCAAAGACGAATGCAACATGAACGGATAATATCTTGCGTAAGTTTCAAAATTTATTTCGTCGACCAGCGAGATTTCGGGATAAAGTCGGGCGGCAACTTCGCGCAAATAATCGGGAAGACAAAGCGACAACTTGCAGACGAAAATTTTTTTGAACTCGGCGATGTAGGGCAAAAGAGCGAGCAAATCTCCTATCGCGCCGGCCTTCCCGATGACTGCGACGGGCTGATCTTTCGGGTCAAACGTGTGCGTAAAAATTTTTTTCTCGTCCAAAAAAACTTCGACGTGCCAGCGGATAAAATATTTCTCCACGGAAATTAATCTGCCGCCCGAAGCGTAATGGTCGAAAAAAATTTGTCCCGTGTCAAAGTCGCTGATCTTCACGCGAAAATTTCCTTCGGGAACGTCCAGCCGCAAACCGAAATTAAAATCCAGCCGCAAGCCATCGATGCTCGTTTCGCCATAAATTTCTGTCTCAAACATCTCAAATTGAGATCCAAAAAATTTTTTCAAAAAAGCCAACAGATAAACTTGATCGAAATCTTTTTCGTCGGGCGTCGCGTCCGGGGTGATGGCCCAGACTCCGCCTTTTGGAAAATTTTTCCGATAGTCTTCGATGTCGTTGACGGTGAAAAAATGTAACTTCAAGTCAATCTCCTCCTCAGCGCGGGCGGCGTCAATTTTTCGTTGACGATTAAATGTTCGATGGCGTCGATGACCATGCGCGGCGAAATTTTTTTCTGGCACTCAAGCTCGCGCGGCGTCTTCTCGTGATAGGGGCAAATGCACTTGTCGAAAAAAACGGTTCGGATGTCGTTGCAGCAACCATTGCAAACTTTTCGATTGGCGACGCGATACGGCGTGTAAAATTCGTTCCAATCTTGAGTGAAACCCGCAATCATCACGACGGGACAATTCACGGCGTCGGCCAGCCACGCAAGCCCGCTCGACAGCCCGATAAAAAATTCAGCGTGCGCGAGCATGTTCGCTCTCTCAATCAACGGCAAATTTCCCGTGAAATCTTCGGCACCTTCAGGCATAGAAATTTTGAAGCCGTCGTTATCCTCCTCGGCATTCTTGTCTATGCAAAAGACGCGATAGCCGAGACTTTTCAAATAATCGACGACGATATCCCAGCCGCCGGGTCGGAGCCAACTTTTTTTGGCACTTCCCGCCTGCACGGCAATGCAAACGTACGGCTCATTCGTGACGGGCGGAGCGGTCGGTTCAAAAATATTTTTCGGCGGAAGATAATTTATCCCCAGGATCACGCCGCCGATTCGCGTCAACGACATGATTCGCGTGTCGACGAGCGCGTTTGGCAACGGAGATATCATCATCGCGGGATAATACATCGCATAATTTTCGTTAAGATTTATCCTGTCGACAATCGTGACGTCGGGGCACAGGCGGGCGACGAGTTCGCGCAAATATTCGATCACAAAAACCGACAGCTTGCAACGATGAATTTTTTGAAACTCGCTGAAATACGGCACGAAAGCCAGCGTGTCGCCCAAAGCGTCGAAGCGGCAGATGATGGCGACGGGCTGACCTTCCATGTCGAGCGTGTGTGAAAAAATTTTTTCATCGTCCAAAAAAACTTCGACGTGCCAGCGGATAAAATATTTCTCCACGGAAATTAATCTGACGCCGGAAATATTTTTATCGAAAAAAATATCGCCCGTGTCGAAGTCGCTGATCTTCACGCGAAAATTTCCTTCGGGCACGTCCAGCCGCAAACCGAAATTAAAATCCAGCCGCAAACCGTCGATTCCCGTCTCGCCAAAAATTTTCGTCTCAAAAATTTTTTCGGGGACATCGGGCGAATCTCTCGCCACTTTTAAAAAAAATTCTTGATCCAAATCTTCCGTCGTCCGCGGGTGAAATTTTTCGACGATTTCTTTCGCCAGCGGGTGGTGCGGATAATGCTTGCGATAGTCTTCGATGTCGTTGGCGGTGAAAAAATGCAGTCTCATTGGCGGCCTCCTAAAGCAGCTTGATGAATTTGTGCGTTTGCGGGATGACGCGGACGTTTTTTATTTTTTGCAACGCGGCGGCCTGGAACGACAAAATTTTTTCCGCCGAAGCCGCGCAGGAATTTTTTGTCGGTGTCACGGGCTGCAGGATTAAAAAAATTTTTTTGTCGACGCGCGCGACGAGATCGACCGCCGCCAAAAATTCTTCCGCCGTCGTCTCGTTCGCCACGACAATTTTAACACACAAATCTTTTCCGTGAGCGAGGCGCAAAAATTTTTCGTGCAGGTTGAAAAGATTTTTCCCCGCGCTCGGAAGTTTTATATCCGCGCTGATGATGTCGACCGTCGGCAAAATTTTTTCCAGGGCGTCGGGGAGCGTGCCGTTCGTTTCCAAAAAAATTTTCACGCCGAAATTTTTCACGGTCTCGGCCACGTCGCGCACGAATTGCCAATGCAAAAGCGGCTCGCCGCCCGTGAAGCTCACAGCTTGCGTCGGGACGGTGCCGCTGAAATTTTTTATGACGTCGACGACCTGCGCGGCGTCGAGAGGATTTTTTTCGTCGCGGAAAATCATCGAGCCGGCAAAAGTTTCAATCCTGCAAAAATCTGCGCGGCGAAAATCCGTGTCGCAGTACGCACAGCTCAAGTTGCAATCAGCCAGCCGCACGAAAATTTGTCGGCAGCCCAGATATTTTCCTTCGCCCTGCACCGACGAAAAAATTTCCAGGACGTTGGTACTACTCACGATACGTCACGCTCGAATTGGGCGACTCGCAAACTTTGACGGCGTACAATTTTGCCGAGCCATTGAAAATTTCCGACGAGGAAAGCCGCTCAAAAATTTTCCGCGCGAGATTTTCTGCCGTGGGATTTTCCTCCGCGAAAGGTTCCAGGTCGTTCAAAAATCTGTGATCGAATTCGTCCAAAATTTTTTTCAGCTGAGCCTTGACAATTTTAAAATCGATGAGCATTCCGAGAGCGTCGAGTTTTTCTCCGCGGACGATGGCGACGACTTCCCAGTTGTGGCCGTGCAGGCGTGCGCATTTTCCGTCGTAGCCGTTGATGATGTGAGCCGCCTCGAAGGCTTGGCGAACTTCGATTTCATACATAATTTTTCCTCCTTCGCAAAGAAAAGGGACGCGGGACAAATTTTTCATCCCACGTCCCCGAATTAATTTTTTATCGTCGAATTATTTTTGAACCCACTCGCGACTCGTGCGGTCGGCGGTGTAAGTCGAGCCGTCCTGCAGTCGATAATTTAGATTTGCGGTGGATTGAATTTCCAGCGTGGAACCGTCGTCGAGTTCGATGAGTGCGCCGCCGTCGGTGATATCCGCGCGGACGATGTTGTCGTAGAAAATGTCTTCCAGGCTGACGAGGTCGCCGTCGTGAGCATTTTGGATGACGTCGTGGCCGTTTTCGAGCGCGAAGAAGAAAGTGTTTTGACCCGCGCCGCCGACGAGCGTATCGTCCGAGGAAGCATAGCCGCCCCAAATGCTGTTGATTCCCGCGCCGCCGATGATCAAATTATTTTGGTCGTTGCCCGCCAAAATCGCGTTGCCCGTGGCGTTGGAGGCGTCGACCATTCCGAAGTTTCCGTCGTAGCGGACGCCGTGATAATCCAAAGAATCGTCGCTGAGCCAAATTTCAACGTCACTCAAACCTTCGGCAACGGTGAGCGTGGACGGCGTGGAAGTTCCGACGTAGCAATTGCTGAAGCCGTCGAATTCAACGTTGTCGTCGACCTTGGCAATCAAATCGTCGTTGAAGCGGAAAGATTTTCCTTTGGCGTCGGCCAGCGTCAAATAATCATTCGAGCTGTTGTCTATTCCAATTACAACGTCGTCGCCGCGCAGGAAAACTTGTGTGACGCCGCTTAAGTCGTCGAGCTTGATGTAATCGGCGGTGATATCCGTCGTGCCGGTGAAGAAGTCGAAGTTTTGAATCGTGTCGCGTCCGTCGCCGGGCATGTAATAGAAAGTCGTCGAGCCGCTCTTGTCGTCGTCGCTGTTGCCAATCATCAAATCTCGGCCGGAATTGCTCCAGATACTTGTGTTGCCCGTGCCGCCGATTAAAGTGTTTTGCGTGTTGGCCGCGCCGATGAGTGATGAATTTCCTGAGCCGCCCGTCGCTTTGTTCACGCCGAAAATTTGAACGTCACGACCGCTGAGGTTGCCGCTGTCTTCGTTCAAATTTATTTCGACCGAGCCTGTGTATTCGCTGAAGCTGATGCCTTGGTCGTTGCCGAAGAAAACGTCCGCCTCGCTGGTGTCGTCCACGTCGAGCACTTGATTTTCTTTGGCGACCGCCGCGTTGTAATCGTTCGTGCCGTCGGTGAGCTTGAGTTCGTAGGCCGCGGAGTCTTCGGGAAGATTTTCAAAAGTGATTTGACCTTTCTCCGAGCTCATGACGATATCGCCCGTGCCGTAGCCGAAGCCCAACTCCGTCAAATCTTTGATCAAAACTTTATCGTTTGTGTTGCCGAAGCCGCCCGCGAAATTGTGGACGGTGTCGCTGCTGCCCTCGTTCATGACGACAGTCGCGCCTTCGGGCAAAGTCTTGCGCAGGCTTGCGTCCGTCAAATAAATTTGGTTGTAGCCTTCGCCCGCGTCAACGTAATCACCGCCGCCGGCAAGAATCGTGTCGTTGCCCGTGCCGCCCGTGATTGAGGAGGCTCCGCTCTTTTGCGTGTCGGAAGAATTTTCAGCGTAGTTGCCTTTGAGGACGTAGGCGTCGTTGGAGTCGCTCACGTCAATCGTTCCGCCGGCTTTGTGCGTGAAAGCAATCGGCTGACGATCTCCCTGCGCGTTATAAAGATCGCCGCTCGTCGAACCGGAAGAATCGGCCGCCGCGTCGTAAGTTATCACAGCGTCGCCCAAAGTCATCGTGCCGTCGCCGAACATGATTTCGTTGGATTTAATCGCGCCGGGCAAGTCGCTGTACTCGAAGGTTTGAACCGCCGCGTTATCGCCGTTATAATTTTCCAGCGTGACACGGCCGGCCGTCGGGATGATGAGCGTGGAGCCGTTCTCGTTCAAATCGACTTGAGCTTGGGCACCGTGGCGCACGACTACGCTGTCATTTCCTTCGCCCGTCTGAACGTTCGCCGTGACGGAGGGGCTGTCGATAATCGCCAAATCATTTTCGCCCGTCAAATCGACGTCAACCGAGCCGCTGACCGTCGGGTCGATGTAAACGGAATTTTCACTGCGATTTATAATTTCTTCGGCTTCCGTCTTCTCGGTTATCGGCGGGCTGAGCGGATTGACTTTGTACGCGCCGTCGCGGTTGGCCGTCACGCTGTCGCCCGCCACGATTTGGAAAGTTTCGCCGTCGACTTCGTAGGTGCCGCTCTTGCCGAAAGTGAGCGTTGCGTCTTTGTCCAGCCCGCTGATGATGGAGCCGTTGCCGCTCAAGCTCGCGCCGTCCTCGTCGCCCGTCAAAGTGTAGCTCGCGCCGTTGATTGTCGTGGTGCCTTCGGGGATTCTCAAAGTTGCGTTGCCGAAATCGCCGCTGATTTGTCCGCCGTCTTCCAGGCCGCTGATGTTCGTGATTTTTTCGCCGTCAGTTTCGATGACGATGTTTTCTCCGACGATTGTAACTTTGTCGCCGTTGATTTTCCAGCCCTCGGCGATTGAACCGCTGATTGAGCCGGCGAAATTGTCCACGCCCGAAACGCGGCTGTCAGAGTCCGTCAAGAAGTCGAAGATTCCGTCGAGCGTGTCTTCCAGCGTATACTTGTCCGTGACGAAAGTGAAGTTGCCGCTGTCGGAGGTCGTGATTCTCATTTCGGGCGCGCTGTTGACTGTAGAATCGGCCGTGAGCCCGAAAAGTTTTGTCGCCACACCTTTTTCAACAACCGCGTCGAGGGAATCGCTGTTTGAAACGTCGATGAGTTTTTCGTTTATGGTGGCGGAAGTGAAGCCGTAAACCGTAGCGTTGCCCAGACCGTTTAGCGTGCCGTTGAGACCGTTGACCGAGGCGATAGAGCTGTCGACGATGCCCAGCGTGACGGGCGAAGTATTTCCGCTCAAAGTTATCGACTGGTCGTTGACGGTGAAGCCGTTGCGTTCGTTCTGGCGGAAAATAAGTTCGCCGCTCTCCAAGCTGACGACGCCCGTGACTGAAGAGTTGCTCATGGAGAAGGCAAAGGAATCGTCGCCGTCGATATCGTAGGTCTTGCCGCTGACAGAGTATCTGCCCGCCTCGTCGACTTCAACCTTCGAGACGCCGTTGGAATTTCCGCTGACGGAAACGGCCGAATCGGATTCGCCGACCACGCGGATATCGTCGCCGTTGACGTTGACGTAAGAGGTGAAGTCGCCGATGATGAATTCCGCGCCTTTGATTGAAGAAATCGTTCCGTCGCTGAAAGAATAAATTACGGTGGAGCTGTCGGGGATAAAAGTTCTGTCGTCGGTGGTGAAGGAGCCGGTCTTGTCGGTCTTGACGGAGGCCGTGCCCAAGCCGTCGATCGTGACGCCGGAAGAGCCGCCGATATTTTCCAGGCCGCTGACGTCGCCCGAAGAAATATTGATGATGTAGCCGTCCTCGTCGCCGTTGACCGTCACGCGCCTGTCGCCGATTCTGAAGCCCGTGGGTGTCGGGGTGATTGTGGTTGCCTCGTCGGAGTTGATTGTTTTTTCGTCGACGTAAACCGTGCCGTCAATCGTCAAAGCGTGATAGAGAGTGTCCGTGACGACTGCGCCGCCCGTGAGTGTCACGCCGTTTGAATTGTCAATCGTGGCGGAGCCGGCCGTGCTCAAAGTCATTCCGCTGTAAGTTATCGGGTCGCCGGCCGCAAGATCGATGATAACGCCGTCGGAAGTTATTGTCGCCGAGGTCGTGTCGCCGCCCGTGAATTTCACGCCGTTTACGTTGTAGTCGCCGTCGTTGAGCGTCAAAGAAACATCTTCGGGAGCAACAATCGTGGCGGATTTGCCGAGGCTGAGAGAAGTTGCGGACGAACCGATTCCGACTTGGCAATCGCTGTTGTTGGCGGTGATTTTTGTGTCGCCCGCCGTGATGCTTTGAGTGTTTTGCAAGTTGAAAGCCGTGCCCGCGATGTCCGTCAAACTTTCAGCCTCGACGCCGCTGCCGGAGAAAGTTGCGACGTTGTTCTTGCCGAAGTTTTCCGCCAAAGTTTCGCCGCTCGAATCGTTAATCGTAAGCGCGGTTCTGTTTTCGTTGGTGACGGTGACGGGCGTGGAGTTGATGTTCGCCGCGAATTTAATCGTGCCGTCTTCGGCCAAAGTTTTTCCGCTCGCGATAACCAAACTGAATCGCATGCCGGGATCAACTTTGACATTGCCGTCGGAATCAACCGTGACGTGATAAGCGTCGTAAGGTTCGCCGTCGAAATACCAGCTGTCCACGTCGTTGTAGTGGAGGATGGCGTTGTCTTCGGGCGCGGTGTAGGTCGTGCCGTCGATTGTGACCGTCGAATCTTTGGAGAAGCCGCCGACAGTTTCAACGTCGCCGTCCGTGTCAAAAACAAATTTTACCGTGCTGTCGTCCGCGAGATTTTCAACCGTGAAAGTTTTGCCGTCGACTTGGAAAGTTCCGTTGCCCGCGAAAACTTCAACAGATTCGGGGTCTCCGCCGAGCGTAACTTTTTGTCCGTCGAGCAATTCGATTTTGCCGGAAGAAATTTCGATTGATTTCACGTCGTCGACCGTGGGGTTGTCGCCCGTGCCGTCGACCGTGAAAGCTGAAGTCTTCGGGGAAGGCGTGACGGTCAGAATCGTCTTTGTGCCGTCCGCATTGTCAATCGTTATCGGAACGTCGGCCAGCCCGTTGTCGACAGAAATTTTCACGCCGTCGATTTCGATTGAGCTCAAAATATTTTCGTCGTCCCCGGCCAAAGAGTAAGTGTCGTCGTCGTCGCGGGTGAGCGTCCCGAAAGTTTTCGTCGGGTTGTCTAGGTTGTCCGTGATGATAGAATTTTCTCCGTTGGAAAGAGTTGTGTCGTCCACGTCAAGCGCGCCGTCCTTTGCAACGACGAGACCCGTCCAGTTCGAGGCAAGATTGAGCGCGTCGACCGTGAGCCCGCCCGTGTAACTTGCTTTGCCCGTCCAAAGTTTTCCGCTCGTGTTGATGAGGCCGGCCTGTGCAATTTTATAGTTATTTCCGTCGACCGTGAAGCTGTCGCCCGTATTCAGCCCGTCGACCGTGACAGTTTCGCCGTTCGCGGTGACCGTCATGCCGTCGCCGTCGTTGAGCGTGATTTTATTCCCCGTCGTCGTCGTGACAGAATCTTCCGCCGCCAAAGTGACCGTGCCGCTCGTGAGCGTGGAAGTTGTGCCGTCCGAAGAAAGGACAAGCGCGGTCGTGCCCGTGTAGGATTTTCCGTTGGCGATGACGAAACCGATCGGCGAATTAATTTTCGTGACGAAGTTGACGGACAAATTTGAGGCCGCGGCGATGTTTACATTTTCAATCGAATCTGCAGCGTCGCCCGCGTCGTTGTCCTTGAGAACAAATTTTGTGAAGTCGTCTTCGGCAAGGTCGGCGTCTTCTTCGGGGAGCGTGACGGTGAGGCTTGCGATTTTTTTCGTGGGATTGGTCGCGTTGTCACAGACGAGAGCACTTTCCGTGACGGAGCGCAAATCGAGCGTGCCGTCGTCGGGAACGATAAGACCCGTCCAATCGGCTGCGGATTTCAAATCGGAAATGTTAATCGTCTCGCCCGCCAGGTTTTCGCTGATCAATCCTTCGTTCATCAATCCGACAGCCGACTGCGTATAAGTTTCGCCGTTGAGCTTGAAACTTTCCGCGGGAGCCACACCGCCAAGCTCGGTAAGTTCTCCGTCGAAAGCAGAAGCCGTGATCGATCCATTCTCGACGCTCAACGTGGAAGAATCATTCGTCGCCGTGACCGAAGGATTTTTCGAGCTGAGCGTGACCGTGCCGGTGTAGAGCGTGGAAGTCGTGCCGTCCGAATCGATGATGACTTCGGAAGCCGCGGCGTAGGCTGTGGAATTGACCGTGACTGAACCGCTCGGCGCGTAAACCTGCGTGGCGAAGTCGACGTTCAGAACAGAATTTTCAGCGAGCGTGACAGCCTCGACAGCCTCCGCGTTCTCCGTGCCTTTAAGATTAATTCTGTTTCCGTTGACAGTCAAATCGGCCAGTTTTGTCGTGGGGGTCGTCGTGTTGTCGAGGACGATTGCGTTGGCGGGATTCGTCAAGTTGAGGACGCCGCCGCTCGGTGCGACGAAACTTTGCCACTTTATACTCACGCTGTCGAGTTTGCTCAGGTCGAGAGTTTCGCCGGCCAGTTCCTCGCTGATTGTCGAGCCGTGAATCAAACCGACCGCGCTCTGCCTGTAAGTTTTGCCGTCGAAAGTAAATTGGTCGCCCGCGTCGAGATTCGTCAGCGTTTGGAATTTTCCATCGGTCGCCGAAGCCGTTATCGAACCCGTCGTGACTTCCAGAGCATTTTCATCGTTCG
>CAMNFC010000011.1 GCA_946536925.1 uncultured Selenomonadales bacterium
TTTTTCTTGCCGCTTTTATTCGCCATCTTTAATTTACCAACACACCCTAATAAAAAATCCCCGACGCTTGATCGGGGATTGATTTTTATTTGAAACGAATTTGCAAGTTGAGGTCGATGTAACCCCCCCCCCCGCGTGAATTATTCCGAAATTGTGACGATTTTGACTCGGACATTCAAGGCGCGTGTTGTTTAGCAGATAAGTTTCAAAATCGTCGCGGCCGGTGAGCGGGAAGAGTTCAAGTTCGCCGCTCCTTTTGACGATGAGATAGCCGCCTTGGGCTTGGTCGGTGCCGCTCCATTTTTTGGCGGGCATGAGACCGAGCGCGACTGCGATCAAAAATTTTTTAATCTTGTGGCGGTAAAAATTATCGGCGGCGTCGAGCGAATTTTTTTCTTCCAAAATCGTGGCCAGTTCCGAGCAGGCAGAAATTTTTTCGACGTAAAAGAGGAGGAGCATCTCGGCCAAAATTTTATCCATGCGCGAATCGACGAGGCTCAAGTTGTCGGCGAAAATTTTATTGACGACGGAATCGAATTCGAGGCGCGGAATTTTTTTCAAACGTTCGCCCAGATTTTCGATCTCGTTGAGTGATGTATCCGCACCAAAAACTTTGAAACGAAAATTTGTCGCACGGGAAGCGTTCAACAAAGTCGGCGGCTTGCCCAGGTCGGATTTAATCGAGTAGCCGCGCACTGTGGTTGTGAAGGTGTCGTGAATTTCAAGTTCGATGTCGGATTTTTTGTCGGCGGGCGATTTAATTTTTGTCAGGCCGAGGTCAAGCAAAATTTTATCGGCGCCGTCGATTTCAAAGGAGCCCTTGCCGAGGCGAATCCCGCACAAAATTTTATCGGCCATGCCCGCGAAATTTTCTGTGGGAATTTTTTTTATGAAGTCGCCGTTTTGGAAGATGTGGACGAAATTTTTATCACGGCGAAAATCGAGCATGAAACCGTTGACGTCCCGGCGGCAGATTTTGAGCACGGGCAACGTCTGATTTTGGGCGACGACTTTTCCGTCGGCCAAAATTTTGAGCAGGGCGTAAAGTTCGCTCCATTCGCCCTTGTTGAAATTCATAGGTTCGAGCACGCTCCTTATCTCTCTTGCAATGGCGGCGACGACATCAATGGAAACGGTGTTGCCGAATTGTTTGTAAAGGTGAGTGTCGGGCAGAATCAATTTAAAATCGTCGGGGAAACCTTGAAGTCGGGCGCATTCACGTGGGGTTAGCTTGCGGACATTTTCGGAATTGATATGGCCGCGGATATTGGTGGTTGGTTTGGTGGAATGAGGGCGTTCGTCAACGATTAAATTTCTTTCGCGACCCATGCCGCCGCAAACGAGAGCATTTGCCACGCCGTCCAAATTTTTAATCTCGAAGCCGAAGCCGTGACCTTTGGATTGGTGACGCTCTTTATGACGGCGCAAAGTTTGCAGGTAGACGTCGCTGAGGTAATATTTGGCGGGAACGGGCGGGTATTGAAGAATATCGCGGATAGAAAAAATTTCGTCGGTTGGTGCGGGGAAGAAAAATTTTTCGGGCGCGATGTCGTTTCGGAAGCAGACGATATAAATTCGCTCGCGATTTTGCGGCACTCCGAAGTCGCGAGAGTTTAAAACTTTGTGGAAAATTTTGTAGCCGATTTGCTCGAAGGCGTTGCAGATGATTTTGAAGGTGCGCCCGCGGTCGTGATTTAAGAGGCCTTTGACGTTCTCGCAAAAAATAATTTTGGGCTTGTGGAAATCGCAAATTCTGACGACGTGGAGAAAAAGAGTTCCGCGACAAATCCCGTGATAATCGTCGTCGAAACCTTGTCTGTGGCCGGCAATCGAAAAAGCTTGACAGGGAAAGCCCGCCAGACAAATATCGAACGGCGGAATATTTTCAGCGGGAATTTGCGTTATGTCGCCGTCAATCGTCGCGTCGGGGAAATTTTGGGCGTAAGTTTTGCGTGCGAAGTTATCAATCTCGCTGACAAAAACGGTCTTGGCCTCTAGTGCGCTCTCAAATCCCAGGCGAATCCCGCCGATACCAGCGAACAAATCAATCATCTTGTACAAAGTCTCATCTCCGATTTTTTTTGCGCGACGGTTTGTGCCACTTGTCGGACGCACTCGTCGACGTTGCTTTTTATTTGCTTGCCGAAAAATCTTAAAACCGTCCAGCCCTGAGCCGTCAAATGTTCGTTGACTTGGCGGTCACGCGCCATATTCCGTTCAATCTTGGGAATCCAAAAATCTTGGCGGCTCTTGAAATCGTGCTTGCGGTTTTCCCAGTCGTAGCCGTGCCAAAATTCCGAATCGCAGAAGACGGCGATTTTCAATCTTAAAAAAACGATGTCGGGGCAACCGAAAATTTCGCGGACATTTTTTCTGTAACGCAAACCCGCCCGCCACAGAGCCCGCCGCAATTTCAATTCAATCTGCGAATCCTTGTTGCGGACGCGTTGCATATTTTTTCGCCGTTGCGCGGGTGTCAATCTGTCCATTCAATCATCTCCTTTGCAAAAAATTTTACCGGACACGTCCCCGATAAACAATGGCCAAAAAAAATCGGCCGTTCAGGCCAGCTCCAAAAATTTTTCTTCCAAAGATTTATGTGCGCAAAGATTTTCCGTCGTGTCGAGTGCGACCAATTTTCCGCGATTCAAAATGGCTGCGCGGTCGCACAAAATTTCGGCCTCTTCGATGTAGTGCGTGGTCAAAACGATTGTGATTGATTGCGCCTTTAAATTTTTTATCAGAGACCAAATTTTACGGCGGACTTGCGGGTCGAGTGCGACGGTGGGCTCGTCGAGGAACAAAATTTTCGGGCGATGAAGAAGCGCGCGCACGATTAAAAGTCGACGTTTCATGCCGCCCGACAATTCCCTGATGAACGAGTTGCGAACTTTTTCCAGCTCCACGAAATTTAACAGCTCGTCAATTCTTTCACGTCGATTTTTCAGATGATGAAGCCGCGCGTGCAGTTGTAAATTTTCTTCCACGGTCAAATCCTGGTCGAAATTTATGTGTTGCGGCACGAGCCCGATTAAATTTTTGATAAAGATTTCGTTGCCGCTGATTGGTCGCCCGTCGAAAAAAATTGCCCCGTCGGTAGGTTTAAGTTGCAGTGTGAGCATTTTAATCGTGGTGGTTTTACCCGCGCCGTTTTTGCCGAGCAACCCGAAAACTTGGCCGCGCTCAATCGTAAAGCTCAAGCCGTCGACAGCTTTGACCGCGCCGAAAAATTTTTTCACGCCAAAAAGTTCAATCATAATTTCCTCCGTTTATGACGTCACGAAAGGCCGCAACTTTTGCGGGCACACAACGCTGACCGTAACCGTCACGTTGAAACCGCCAAAACGCAACGCCCCTGCGAAAAGTAGATCCTAAAACCTCAATCACATTTGCCGCCGCCTTTCAAAAAATTTTCGTTGCAAGCTTAATCCCCGCGGTGTACAATATAAATCGCAATTATTATAAAGCCAAAAGGAAGTGATAGCAAATGGAGCTGAGGCAACTGGAATATTTTCAAATGGCAAGCCGCTTGAAAAACATCACTCGCGCCGCGCAAAGACTTCGCGTTTCGCAACCGAACATCACCGTCGCGATAAAAAAACTTGAGGCCGAGCTTGGCGTTCAGCTCTTCGACAGAAGTCAAAAGCAACTCACCTTGACGCCCGAAGGAAGAGTTTTCCTCAAGCGAATCGAACTTGCGCTGAGAAATATCGACGACGCGATTTTGGAAGTCAACGATTACAAACAGTTGCAAAAGGGCACGATCAAAATCGGAATCCCGCCGATGATGGGCGCGTATCTTTTCCCAAAAGTTTTTTCAGTTTTCCGCCGCCTGCACCCGAACTTGGACGTTTTGCTTTTCGAGGAAGGCTCACTGACAATCCGCGAAAAATTGGAAAGCGACGAACTCGACTTTGGAATAATCATCGTACCGGAAAACGCGCCCAACCTCAACGTCCTGAAGATGAGCCGCAATCAACTTATGGTTTGCGTGGCGCATACAAGTCCGCTGGCAAAAAAATCCGAGATATCCGCCGCCGACATCGCCGCCTCCGATTTAATCATGATGAAGGAAGGAGCGTACCTGCGCGAGGTTGTCCAAGCAAAACTTTGCGCTCTGAAAATTTCGCCGCGCACTGTTCTCGAATCAAGCCAAATCGTCACGATAAAAGGCCTGGTCGAGCACGAAGTCGGGATTGCGTTCCTGCTGGATTTTATCTGCGCACACGAGCCGAACATCAAAGCCATTCCTTTTTGCGAACCGATTTTCGTTGACATCGGCCTGGCGTGGAAGAAAGAAAAATACGTCTCCAAAGCCGCGCAGGCCTTCATCGACTTTTGCAAAAAACCGCTGTGAAAAAATATTTTGACCGAAAAGAGTTGCTCGAAGAAATTCGGGCGATTCTTTTTTTGGCAGGAAAAATCGCCGCCTTGTCAAATTTATCCAATCACGTTTAAAAATTTTCACGGGAGGTGCATGATTTATGGGCAAGTTGGTCGTCATCGAAGGTTCGGACGGTTCGGGCAAGGCCACGCAGACAAAAAAACTTTTCGAGCGGCTGCGCGATTTGGAAGGCAACGTGAGGCGCGTCTCCTTTCCAAATTATCAATCCGAATCTTCCGCGCTTATAAACATGTATCTGCGCGGGGATTTCGGCGGAGACCCCGAAGCCGTCAACCCCTACGCGGCGGCAGCGTTCTATGCCGTCGACAGATTTGCGGGCTTCATGGACTGGAAAGATTTTTATGAGCGCGGCGGAATAATTTTATCCGATCGTTACGTCGGCTCGAACATGGCCTATCAAGCCGCGAAGTTGAAAAAGAAAACCGAGCGCACAAAATTTTACACGTGGCTGGAAGATTTGGAATACGCGCGATTTGGCCTGCCGCGACCCGACATGACAATTTTTTTGGATATGCCGCCCAAAATTTGTGCCATCCTTCGCCGAGAACGAGGCCGCGAAGACATCCACGAGGCCGACGCCGCCTTCCAAAACAAAACCTACGAGACCTACAAGGAAATTGCGCAACGTTTCGGCTGGAAGGTCGTCAACTGCGCCGAGGGAAGTTTTGCGCGGAGCTCGACCGACATTCACGAAAATATTTTGGCACTCGTCGAAGAACTGCTGATAAAAAAATTTGAACCCGATAACTGATTGAAGAGTTTCGCGCAAAAAAAATCCGCCCGATTCCCGAGCGGTCAATTTTTTTTTCGGACAAATTTTTTAATCGAGTTCGTTGGCGTCTTTGGGCGTGTGCGCCAAAACTTTTTTCCCCGAGAACATGCTGGAGACTTCGCTTTCGCCTTCCATGAACTCTGCGCGGACAACCATATAAAAGTGGCCGATTGCGAAGAGGATTATGAACCAGGCGACGTAGTGGTGAATGTAATGGCTCATCATCTCCGTGCCCACGAGCGTGTTGACCCAGCCGAAAATTTTTCCAAACGACGACGCGGGATTGGCCATTAAGTACATCGCGAAGCCCGTCAAAATTTCAATCGCCAGCAGGACATAAAGCATTGCATACGAGCCGCGTGCCAGAGGATTTCTCAAGAACGGAGCGTGATGAGGTTTGAGCAACATGTAATGAAGCGCGACTTCGACGGTCTCGCTGTAAAAATGTCCTTCCCACACGCGCGGAAAAAGTCTGTCGCCTTTGTTGATTATGAAGCCGTAAATTCTCATGATCAACGACGCACAAAGAATAAACGCCGCCAGAAAATGAATATCGCGCACCAAATCCATTGACAAACTAGTAAAGGCCGGCTCCGTTCCGCCCACGTTCATCGGTTTTGTAATCAAAAGACCCGTGACGAACAGCACGAGAATCATTGCAACCATAATCCAGTGAAAAATTCGCAGGAACGGGCTGAAAATGTAATATTCTTTGCGCTTGACGTCTTTGACAGATTTAATCGCCATGGCCGCTCACCTCCCGTAGTGGTCGGTCGAAATGATATTAATCTTCTCTCCCTTTGCGTTATACATGTGAGTTGCGCAGGCCAAACACGGGTCGAACGAGCGAATGACTTTTGGAATTTCGAGCGGCTTGGTCGGGTCGGCAACGTGCGTCGTCATCATCGCCTGTTCGTAGGCACCGTGACCGGCTTGGTCGTCGCGCGGGCAAGCATTCCACGTCGTGGGGACAATGCACTGGTAGTTGTCGGTCTTCCCGTTTTTAATGCAAATCCAATGGCTCAATCCGCCGCGGGGAGCCTCGTAAAGTCCGACGCCCATACATTCGGTCGCCCAGGTTGAAGGATCCCATTTCTCGTTGTTCATGACGGCAGTGTCGCCCGTCTTGAGGTTTGCGATGAGTTTGTCGAAGAAAAATTTGTTGACTTCGGCGGCCAATTGCGCGTCCAGGCAACGGCAAGCAGTCCGTCCGAGCATGGTAGGCATCCACACGTGCGGCGCGACGCCCAAAACTTTCGTGACGGTTTCAATCTGCGTGAGCATCATTTTTTCCGCCCACGTCGGCTCAGGCAACAAACCTTTTTGCGCCTTGGTGTAAATGATGATGTAATGAGCAAGCGGGCCGACTTCGCAGAGTTTGCCTTTCCACTTAGGAGTTTTCAGCCAAGAATATTTGCCCGCCTCGTTGAGCGTTTCCCACATGGTCGGCGTGCCGGTCTTCGGGCCGGTGTATTTGTCTTTGGTGACGCCTTTCCACGGGTGCAAATCTTTTGCGGCGTTGTCGGGATATTCGTACCAAGCATGTTCGACGCCCTCGGAAATGATGTCGGGGGCTTTCAAGTCTTCGGCGGTTATGGGCGTGAAGGTCGCTTTGTTTACGCCCATTGCAAAATTTTCGACGACGCCGTTTGAACGAACCAAAAGATTTTCAAAGTAGCCGCCGCCGTTCGACGTGCCCTTGTAGCCCGTCAACGGATAATCGCCGAAAGCAAGCACGCGTTCACGAGCAAGGCCGCCGCCGTCGACGCGTCCCGCCTTAGCGTAAATCGCGCCGATAGCCACGAGGTCGGGCAGATAATAATTATTCACGAGGTCGCGAGCCATGTTGATTGCGCGGTCGACGATTGCAAGGCGCGCAGTGTTAATCGGAGCGTTGCCGTCGTTCAAGCTGATTGAACAGGGCATGCCGCCCACGACGTAATGCGGGTGAGGATTCTTGCCGCCGAAGACGACGTGCGGCGTGATAATTTCGCGCTGCTTGTCGAGCATTTCAAGATAATGAGCAACCGCCATGAGATGAACTTCGGGCGGCAAAAGTTTGTAGTCGGGATGATCCCACCAGTGCGCCGAGAAAATTCCGAGCTGGCCGCTTGCGACGATTGCCTGAACCTTTGCCTTAATGCCCGCGAAGTATTGAGGAGTGGCGGCGGGGAAGTCATGCGGGTAAGCTTGAGTGTTGACTTCTTCGGGAACTTTCAAATCGACGCGGTAAGCGTTGAGGACGGCGACTTGAAGTTCGGCGGTCTTTGCGGGGTCGGCGTTGAGTGCTTCGACGGGGCTGACCCAATCGAGCGCGTGAAGATGATAGAAATGAATCAAATGGTCTTGGACGGTGAGCGTCGCCGCCATGATGTTGCGGATATAATTTGCGTTGAGGGGAATGCCGATGCCGAGCGCGTCTTCCACTGCGCGGACGGAGGCGAGGGCGTGAGCGGTCGTGCAGACGCCGCAAATCCTCTGAATGTAAGCCCAAGCGTCGCGCGGGTCGCGGTCGCGCAGGACGAGCTCCAAGCCGCGCCAAGCCGTGCCGCTGGAAATTGCGTCGGTGACCGTGCCGTTTGTTTCGTCCACCGTGACTTCAACGCGCAAGTGCCCCTCAATCCTGGTGATGGGGTCTACTACAACGTGTTGCATTTAGTTTCACCTCGTTTATTCGTGATGGTCTTCGTCGATAAGATTTTCGCGTTGGTTGCGCTGAATGACACTGGCCACGGCATGACCCGCGACACCCGCCGCAGTCAGCACGCCCAAAGCCGCGCCGATTTTGTCAACGTCGCCGAGCTTTCCGTATTGCGGCAGCCGAGCGGTAAACGGGTCTTCGTCCCAGAATTTTGCATTCGAGCAACCGATACACGGCGCGCCCGACTGAATCGGATAACTCATGCCCTGCCACCAACGCAAATTGCCGCAGGAGTTGTAAGTTTCAGGCCCGCGGCAACCGAGTTTGTACAGACACCAACCGGCCTTCGCGCCCGCGTCGTCGAAAGTTTCGGCAAACATTCCCGCGTCGAAGAACGGCCGACGATAGCAAGTGTCGTGAATTCTGTTGCCGTAAAATTGTTTCGGGCGACCGTCGCTGTCAACGGGCGGCAAACTTCCGAAAAGCGCAACGTGCATGACGACGCCCGTCATGACTTCGGGAATCGGCGGGCAACCGGGAACTTTGACGACGGGTTTTCCGCCGACGAAACGTTCAATGCCGGCCGAGCCTGTCGGATTGGGTTTGGCCGCCTGAATTCCGCCGTAAGCCGAGCAAGAGCCGTAAGCGATAATGGCCGCCGCGCCCTTGGCCGCTTTTTCCAAAAGATGCGTGAACGTGTGTCCGCCCGACATGCAATAGACGCCGCTTGCTTTTGTGGCAACCGCTCCTTCGACCGCCAAAATGTATTGCCCGTTGTATTTGGCGATGGTCTCGTCCAGGTGCGCTTCGAACGGTGCGCCGCAAGCCGCGCTCAAAAGATGATCATACTCCAGCGCAATCGACGAAAGCACAACGTCCGAGGCAAGCGGTGCCCCCGAACGAATGAACGATTCGTCGCAACCCGTGCATTCGTGACCGTGAATCCAGATGACGACCGGCAACGGTTTGGTTTCGGCCGCCTCCACAACTTTCGAGAACATATCCGTGCTCAAGCCCATGAGCGAAGTCAACGCGACGCAACCTTTCAAAAAGCTCCGACGAGAAAAGCCGCGTCTGAGATATGCTTCCCACAAACTCTCCCTTTTTTCCAATTTCCGCCCCTCCTCAACTTTGGTGGATAATACGCAAAAAATAATGGCTCCAAAAAAATTTTAACACAGCCTGCGCAATATCAATGCGGTATTGGCAACCACTTTCGCCAAAGTTTTCCTAAATCCTGCCCGACGTTGAACGCCGCTTATAAAAAATCGCGCGGAGGCTTTTTTTATTTAAAGTGACAAAAATTTTTCGGCGTGCTATACTTGCCGCGATAATCAAATTCGGAAGGGATGAAAATTTTCATGAACAGCGTAAAAATCGGGCTGCTGGGGGCGGGCACAATCGGCGGCTCCGTCATCGAAGTTTTGCAAAAAAATCGTGACGTCATTTCCGAACGAGCAAACACCGCGATTGAAATTAAAAAAATTCTCGTCTTGCCCAGGGAAATTCCCGCGCTCCAAGAACGAGGACTGCCCGCCACGAACGATTACGACGAAATTTTGAACGACCCGGAAATTAAAATCGTCGTCGAGCTCATGGGCGGCGTCAATCCCGCCAAAGATTTTATCCTAAAGGCAATGGCGCACGGCAAACACGTCGTGACCGCAAACAAAGATGTCGTCGCGCAATTCGGCCACGAACTTTTCGACGCGGCGGACGCCAACAAAATTGATTTTCTGTTCGAGGCGGCCGTCGGCGGAGCAATCCCAATCATCATGCCGCTCAAACGTTCCTTGACCGCAAACAAAATTTCTGAAGTCCTGGGCATCGTCAACGGCACGACAAATTACATGCTCACCAAAATGACTGACAGCGGCGCGGATTACGACACGGTTTTGAAGGAAGCGCAATCTCACGGCTACGCGGAAGCAAACCCCGCCGCCGACGTCGAGGGCAAAGACGCCGCCAGAAAAATTGCAATTCTTGCCTCGATTGCGTTCAATTCCCGCGTGAAGTTCGAGGACGTCTCCGTCGAAGGCATCACGCACATCACGCCCGAAGATATCTCCTACGCCGCGAATTTGGGTTACGTCGTGAAACTTTTGGCTGTCGGGCGCGAAACTGATCTCGGCGTCGACGTTCGAGTTAATCCCGTTCTCTTGCCCAAAGATCATCCGCTCTCGGCCGTCAGCGGCGTCATGAATGCGGTTTTCGTTCGCGGTTGGCCGATTGAAGAGGCAATGTTTTTCGGACCCGGCGCGGGCAAACCTACAGCCTCCGCCGTTGTCAGCGACATCATCGAAATCGTTCGCGGGCTTGAGCGTGAGGCGGGCTCTCGTTTCGGTTGCACCTGCTATCATCAAAGAAAAATTTGTCCCGTCGCTGAAACCGTTTCGAGTTATTACATTCGTCTGCTCGTCGAGGACAAACCCGGCGTGCTTGGGAAAATCGCAACGACTTTCGGCAACGTCGACGTCAGCTTGAAATCCGTCGTCCAAACGAAAACCGACGAGACCAATCACGTCGAAATCGTCGTCATCACCCACAAAGTCAAGCACAAAAATATTTTGGAGGCGCAAGCGGCTTTGAAGGCTCTTTCCGTCGTCGATGAAATTTTCAACGTGATTCGCGTGGAGTGAGCCTCATGGACATCAAAAAAAATCGCGCCGTCGTTCGCGTGCCGGGAACTTCTGCCAATTGCGGCCCCGGCTTCGACTGCTTGGGTTTGGCTGCGACGATTTACAATCAACTTGACGTGACGCTTTTGAGGAGCGCGAAAGTTTTGGTCGAATCGTCGGGCGAAGGATCGGAAAATATTCCTCGCGGCAAAAAAAATTTAGCGTGGCAAGCTGTGCGTCGTCTGCTCTTGGAAGTCGGTCGCGAAAACGAATTCAAAGGCGCGTTCATCCGCACGAAAAACCAAGTGCCACTTGCTCGCGGGCTCGGTTCATCTTCCACGGCGATTGTCGGCGGTCTCGTCGCGGCAAACGAAATCCTCGGCGCACCGCTCAATCGTCAACAACTTTTGAAACTTGCCACGGAGCTTGAAGGCCACCCCGACAACGTTGCGCCCGCACTTTTCGGCGGATTCACGGTCAGCGTCATGGACGGCGGCGATGTTCAAACTTTTTCCTTCCTGCCGCGAATCAAATTGAAATTAATCGTGGCCGTGCCCGATTTTGAATTGTCGACGCGCCTGGCCAGAAAAGTTTTGCCGAAAAATATTTCTCGACGTGACGCAATCTTCAACATCTCCCGCGCGTCAATGTTGGTGGCGGCTCTGGTCGAAGGTCGCGAAGATCTTTTGCCGCCGGCTTTCGACGACGCACTTCATCAGCCGTACAGAAAAAAATTGGTGCCGGGCATGACCGAAGTTTTCGAGGCCGCCAAAAACGCCGGAGCACTCGGCGCGGCGATTTCGGGCGCGGGCTCATGTTTGATTGCCTTCACCACGACGAAAACCAAGCTCGAAGAAAAAATTTCCTCGGCAATGGTCGAGACTTTCAAACTTCACGGCGTCAACGCAAAATCTTTGATTCTCAACGTCGACAAGCGCGGCGCAAAAGTCATGAAGCGGTAACATGTCTCTTGTAATATAAGCCGAAATTGTAAAGTGCGTCGAGTACCGATTGGATTTCTTCGCCCAATGTTGTCAGCGAATACTCAACGTGAGGAAGCTTTTCGTTAAAAATTTTTCGCTGAACTAACCCGTCATATTCCAATGAGCGCAAGCTGTCCGTCAAAACTTTTTGGCTTATTCCCTCGATAGATTTTTTCAACTCGTTATATCGCCATGAACGCTCTTGCAGCCTTTGCAAAATAAAAACTTTCCACTTGCTGTTTATCAAGCTTAAGGTCGTTGTTACGGGACAATCCGGTAAATCTTTTTTGCTTATCATTTTCTCTCCTCCGATAAAATTTTAATTCACCGTGCCCAAAAACTCAAACGGTTATAAAAAGGTGCCTTCTTGTTTTTTAGACAAAAAAATTTACAATGATGACAAAAATTTTTCGGAGGTAAAATCAAAATGAAAATTGCAGTGGTTGCAGCAGCAGGTAAGGCCGGCAGGAAAATCGTCGCGGAGGCGGCGGCGCGCGGCTTCGAGGTCACGGCTTTCGTTCGGCGGGCGGCGCAGATTGACGGCGCGGCAAAAGTCATCGTCAAAGATATCCTCGCGCTGGAGAAGAGCGACCTGGAAAATTTCGACGCGGTTGTCGACGCGTTCGGCGCATGGACGCCCGAAACTCTTCCGCTCCACACCACGACCAGCCAACACCTTTGCGACCTGCTGAGCGGCTCGAACACTCGGTTGTTAATCGTCGGCGGCGCGGGCAGCCTTTACGTCGACAAGGAACACACGATTCAAGTTTTCAAGACGCCCGATTTCCCCGCAGATTATTTTCCGACCGCGCAGGCTCAGGCGAACGAACTCGACGCACTCCGCAAGCGTGACGACGTGAAGTGGACGTTCGTGAGTCCCGCGGCTGACTTTCAAGCTGACGGCGCGCGCACGGGCAAATACATTCTCGCGGGCGAGGAATTTACGTTGAACGCGGCGGGCGAGAGCGTCATCAGTTACGCGGACTTCGCGCTGGCGATTGTCGACGAAATTTCTGGCGGCGAACACGTTCAGCAACGAATCAGCCTCCTCAAAGCTTGACTTGAGTAAACTCGAACGGCTATTATAAAAAAAATCCCCTGCGCGGGGTTAAGGAGGAGGAAAAATTTTATGGCAAAGCAAGCACCCGTCGTCGGCAGCAAGAACGTGACCGGCGAGAAGTATCAGGGCTCGGCGGCGAAGGTCTACTTCACGAGGAAACTCGACGCCGCTCATCTCATCAAACTTTACAAACTCATCGACGAAAATATTTTCGGCAAAGTCGCAATCAAACTTCACACCGGCGAAAAACACGGCCCCAACATTTTGCCGCGCGAATGGGTCAAAGCGTTCCAAGCTCAAATTCCAAACTCGGCAATCGTCGAATGCAACACGCTTTACGAAGGCGACCGCTACACCACCGAAGGTCACCGCGAAACTTTAAAAGTTAACGGCTGGACTTTTTGCCCCGTCGACATCATGGACGAGGACGACAAAATTGTAAATCTGCCCGTGCGCAACGGTTTTCATCTCAAAGAAGTGGCAATGGGCGCGCACCTGACCGATTACGACTCGCTGATCGTTTTGACGCACTTCAAAGGTCATTACATGGGCGGCTTCGGCGGCTCGATGAAAAATATCGGTATCGGCAACGCCAGCGGAAAAATCGGCAAGGCTCAAGTTCACGGCCTCGACCCCGACAACGTTCCCGAAGATTTTATGCAGTGGCCGACCAAAGAATATTTCATGGAGCTCATGTGTGACAGCGCGAAGGCCACCTGCGATTATTTCGGCAAGCACATCGTTTTTATCAACGTTATGCGCCGAATCAGCGTTTCTTGCGACTGCGAGGGCGTTGCTGCCGCCGAACCGACCATGAAGGACATCGGAATCGCCGTTTCGACCGATATTCTCGCCGTCGACCAGGCTTGCACGGATATGATTTTCGCTGCCGCCGACAGCCGCGATATGAAGGAAAGAATTGACTCGCGACACGGTTTGCGCCAACTTTCCGCCATGGCCGAACAAAAAATGGGCAATCCGCAATACGAACTGATCGAAGTCGAATAAATTTTCCCCGAAAAAAATTTTGGAGCCGCTCGGATTTTTTGAGCGACTCCATTTTTTTTATCTGCGTTGAAGTTCCCCGAATTTTTTAAAGTCGGCTTGAGATTTTGCTCCGTCGCCGAGAAGTTGATAACATTCGCCGCGCTTGCGATAAATCCACGGCAAGAGCGGATTTTTTTGTTCTTCGCGCTCAAAAAGTTCAATCGCCCGCGAATAATCCTCGATCGCCCGGCCAAAATTTTTTTCCTGCTGATAAACTCCGCCGCGGCCGTTGAAATTCAAAGCGCGTTCGTCGTCCGTGCGGCTGAACTCAATCGCCCGCGAAAAATCTTCCGCCGCACGTGAAAAATTTTTCTCGTCCTCAAAAAAATTTCCGCGAGCAGAATAAACGTAAGAAGTTTTCGGCGCGAGCTCCACGGCTTTATCGAAATCCGCCGCCGCCAAAGTTTTTTCCGTCGACAAAAGACATTGCGCCCGATAAATATAATTCCACGGCTCGTTCGGCGCAAGTTGAATCGCGCGATTGAAATCTTTCACGGCCTGCCCGAAAAATTTTCCGCCGAGATAAACGTAGCCGCGATTGTTGAAAATTTCCGCGCCGTTGTTGTCCAGCCGCGACGCCTTGTCCAAATCGTTTATCGCTTGCCGACGATTCGACTCCGCCACGGGAATATTTTTTTCGCGGGCGGCTTTGACGTTGTAAAGATCTCCGCGACGATTGAAGGCGGCCGAGCTGTACTCGTTTAGCGTGACGGCCTCGGTGTAAAGATTAATCGCGTCGTCGATTCTGCCGGCGTAAAAAAATTTGTTGCCCGCCGCAATTTTATGATTCGACAAAAATTCGTTGTTGACGTACTCGAATTCCGCCTTGAAAAATTTTTTCTCCTCACGCTTCTTGACATTTGCGGCGCGTTCACGAAGTTTGACGGCTCGCTCATCATTTGCCGCGAAAATTTTTTCTTGCTCCAAAGTTTGATTGATCAGCGTGAATTTTTCGCGATCGGTGCGGCGGAGAAAATTTTTTGCTTCGGCGTCGTCAATTTTAAAATTAATCGTCGCCGAGCAAGATTTTCCGTTCAAATTGTATTGAACTTCGTCAAGCACGTACGCATTGAAAATTATCGCGGAAATTTCGTCGTCGATGAGCACATTGCCGAAAATTTTTTTGAAATCGTCTTTCGCCGCCGCCGCCGCAATTTTTATCGCCTTGTCGCGCGTGCGGAGCTTAATAACCTCTTCCGTCTCGAATTCGCTGAAAATTTCTTCCGCCGTCGCCGAAAAAGTTTTAATTTGCGCGTCAGCCGTTGAAAAGAAAAATAAATTCACGACGAGAACCGCCGCTGCCAAAAATTTTTTCATAATTTAATCCTCCGGCAAAATTTCGAGCAAATAGCCGTCGGGGTCTTCGATAAAATAAATTCCCATGGCTTTGTTCTCGCAGCAAATGCAACCCATTTTTTCGTGTCGAGCGTGCGCTTCGTCGAAATTTTTCGTCGTGAACGCCACATGAACCGAATTTTCGCCCAAATTATACGGAATTTTTCTGTTCGGAACCCATTTCAGCTCCAATTTGTGGTGACTTCCGAATTTATCGCCGAGATAAACGATTTTAAATTCGTTTCCGCCGTCAATCCCGCCAATTTCATGCAAATCGAGCGCGTCAGCATAAAATTTCAGGCTGCGTTCCAAATTCAGCACGTTTAAATTGTTGTGCGCGAATCTGAACATTTAAATCCCTCCAAAAAAAATTTTGTAAGCGTCGCGGTAAGAATAAATCTTTTTGAACTCGCCGCACGCAATTTTTTTGTCCGCGACGAACCAAAACGGCTCAATCCCGACGGCCGCCGCACCTTCGATGTCTCGGTCGAGCGTGTCGCCGAAAAAAGCCGCCTCGTCCGCGCGAACCTGCATTTTTTCCAGCGCGAGGGTAAACATGACGGGCGCGGGCTTTTCGCAGCCGGTTTCCTCGCTCGTAACCATAAAATCGATAAATTTGTCCAGTCCGAGCCGCCGAAGCTTGCGATATTGGATATGCGCCGTCATATCCGTGCAAACAGAAGTTTTTACGCCAAAATTTTTCAGTTCACGCAAAAAATCTTCCGCACCGTCGAAAGGTTTCATGTTTTCCAGAAAAAAATTCCAATAAACGTCGTAAAGTTCCAAAACATGCGCGAAAGGATTTCTCCCAAGTAGTTCCAAAGCCGTTTGAATCATCAAAACGCGACTGTGAGAGGCTGCCGTGTCTTTCAGCCGCGCGTGAATGATATTTCGAGCCGCAGTGTACGTTTCGCGGAAAATTTTTTCCTCGACGCCCAAATTTTTTTCGACGAACGCGCAAAAATTCTTCATCGCGATAAAATCGGCCGATTTGTAATCGTAAAGCGTGCCGTCGATGTCAAAAATAACTCCTTTGAACATTTTTTCCTCCATGAAAAATTTTTTAGCGATTATATCACAAGTTGCAAAAAAAATCCCCGCGCATGTCGGGGAAAAATTTTTTCAAGCGTTTTTTGCTATCCAAGACCTCGCAAACTCAATTTGAAGCCCAATTTGCCGCGGAGAAGTCTTCAAAAATGACGGAGCCGCCGCCGGAAATATTGAGCGTGAGCGCGTCGCCGCTGTTATAAATAATGACATTATTCAACGAGAGATATTTCAATCTAATTAAATCGTCGACCGCGCCGACCAAAGTTATCTTAGCGTCGCCAGTCGAAATAATACCGTCGTCGTCTTCGTTTGCGGCAGTGGAATATGTGCCGTCACCGTCGCCCTCGTTGTAAAAAATTGTCGCGCTTCCGCCGTTCAAGCTGATAATGTCATTTCCGCCGCCGCCATAAATTTCCGTACCGCTACCATCGTTCATAGTCGTGTCGGAGCCTTTGCCGCCGTCCAAAACGCAAAAACCTGTCAGAGTGTCGCCGTTCACTATGAGATCGTCGCCGTCTTCGCCAAAAATTTTCGCGCTGCCCGTTAATTATTTTTGGAGAGGCGATTGCGTTACTGTAATGTCAATTCTTTGCCGCGTGTTTTTGTAAAAAATTTTTGAGCCGTTTGACGGGGCAAATGAAGTAAGATATAATCGCCGCAGACAATTCATAGAAAATTCATCAACGGAGGATAAAAGATATGTGCGGAATAGTCGGTTACATCGGCGAGAAAAAAGTTGCGCCAATTCTTTTGGACGGGCTGACAAAATTGGAATATCGCGGCTACGATTCGGCGGGAATTGCGGTGATGAGCGGCGAAAATATTTTCATAGAAAAATCTGTCGGGCGGCTCGACGCGCTAAAAGACAAACTCAAAAATAATTTGCCCCAAGGCACGGTCGGGATCGGTCACACGCGCTGGGCGACGCACGGTCGGCCGTCAGATTTGAACGCGCACCCGCACACCGATTGCCGCGGAGATTTTGTCGTCGTCCACAACGGCATCATCGAAAATTATTTGCCGCTCAAAGAAAAGTTGATTGCGCGCGGCCACAAATTTTCCTCGGAGACGGACACGGAAGTTGTCGCTCATCTGCTCGAAGAAGTTTATCGCGGAGATTTTGTGGCGGCCGTTCGAGAAGTCTTGAGCAAGATTGAAGGCTCGTATTCTCTGGCGTTCATGGCCAAAGCTCACCCCGACGTTTTGATTTGCGCCAAACAGGATAACCCGCTCATCATCGGGCTGGGCAAAGGTGAAAATTTCATCGCCTCCGATATCCCCGCAATCATCAATCACACGCGGCAAACTTATATTTTAAACGACGGCGAACTCGCGATTGTCAAAAAAAATTCCGTCGAGATTTTCAATCGTCAAGGCGTGCGCGTCGACAAAAAAATTTTTCACGTGACCTGGAACGCCGAGGCGGCCGAAAAGGGCGGTTACGAACACTTCATGCTAAAAGAAATCAACGAGCAGCCCAAGGCCGTGCGCGACACCATGAGCAAACGCATTTCCAAAGACGGCAGCGCGATTCAACTCGACGAGCTCAACTGGGACAAAAATTTTTTGGACGGCGTCGACAAAATTTATATCGTGGCGTGCGGCACGGCTTATCACGCGGGACTCGTCGGAAAGTTTTACATTGAGAAGCTCGCGCGCAAATTGGTTGAAGTTGATTTGGCGAGTGAGTACCGTTACCGCGACCCGATTGTCGACGAAAAAACTTTGGTCATCGTCGTCAGCCAGTCGGGCGAAACTTCCGACACTCTTGCCGCGCTGAAAGAATCCAAACGGCTCGGCGCGAAAACTTTGGCGATAACCAACGTCGTCGGCTCGTCCATTGCCCGCGAGGCTCATCAAGTCATTCACACGTGGGCGGGCCCCGAAATCGCCGTCGCCTCCACCAAAGCTTACACGACTCAGCTCATCCTCATGTTCATGCTTGCGCTTTACATGGCTCAGATTTGCGGCACGCTTCCCGAAAAAAGAATCCGCGAGCTCATCTGCAAGCTGAAAAAAATTCCCGCGCAAATTTCCGAAACCCTTTCCGACGTGGAGCCGATAAAAACTTTCGCAAGGCAATACGGCTTCAACGAGGACGTGTTTTATATCGGGCGCGCACTGGATTATTTTGTCGCGTTGGAGGGCGCGCTCAAGCTCAAAGAAATTTCTTACATTCACGCGGAGGCTTATGCGTCCGGCGAACTCAAGCACGGCACGTTGGCTTTGATTGTCGAGGGCGTTCCGGTCATCGCTCTGGCCACGCAAAAATCCGTCTACGAAAAATCTTTGTCGAACATCAAGGAAGTCAAAGCTCGCGACGCAATCGTCATCGGAATCGCGGCGGCCGGCGACGTTGAGCTGGAAAAATATCTCGACCACGTGATCTTTGTGCCCGAAACCGACGAACTTTTGATCCCGCTGCTGACGGTGGTGCCGTTGCAACTTCTTGCTTATTACGCGGCGATAACCCGCGGCTGCGACGTGGACAAGCCGAGAAATTTGGCAAAATCCGTGACGGTGGAATAAATGGCTCGCGTAAAAATTTTGGGAATTGAAGTGGACGCGGTGACGATGGCTCAAGCCGTGGAGCGCGTGGAAAATTTAATCGTTCAAAAAAAATCGTCGCTGGTGGCAACCGCCAACGCCGAAATGCTTTTGAACGCAACCCACGACGCCGAATTGAAAAAAATTTTGAACGCGGCGGATCTGGTCGTCCCCGACGGCGCGGGAACTGTTTGGGCGGCTCATCATTTGGGCTTTGAAATGCCCGAACGCGTCGCGGGCTTCGATTTGGTTCAAGAGCTGATGAAAATTTCGCCTGCGCGGGAGATAAAATTTTTTCTGTTCGGAGCGGCACCTTCAATCGCCGACAAAGCCAAACTCAAAGCCGAAGAACTTTATCCCGGAATAAAAATCGTCGGCACGCGCAACGGCTACTTCAAACCCGAAGACGAACCCGAAATTATTTCGCAGATAAAAAGTTCTCAGCCCGACGTGTTGCTGGCGGCTCTGGGCGTCCCGAAGCAGGAAAAGTGGCTGTTCAAACACAAAGACGAACTGAAAATCCCCGTGTCAATCGGCGTGGGCGGAACCTTCGACGTCATGGCGGGCGTTGTGCGTCGTGCGCCGCTGTGGATGCAAAAAGCAAAATTGGAGTGGCTCTTCCGTGCGATGTTGCAGCCGTCGCGCGCAGGAAGATTGCTCGCCCTGCCAAAATTCGTCTGGAAAGTTCACAAGCAAAAAGTCAACGGTTAAAAATTTTTTTGGAGCGTGAAAATTTTGAGCATCATCAAAGAAGGATTTTATTTCGCGGGCGTCGCGCTCCTCATCGCGATTTTTCTCGGCGTGCTGGTTCATCCTTACGCCGCGATTTTGCCCGCAGTCATCGCCTGCTACTGCATTTATTTTTTCCGAAATCCGAACAGAAAAATTCCCGCCGACGAAAATTTGATCGTGTCGCCCGCCGACGGAACCGTGCAAGATGTCGTCGACGTTGAAGCCGATGATTTTGTCAAAGGTGCCTGCCGCAAGGTTATAATTTTTCTTTCCGTCTTTGATGTCCACGTCAACCGTAGCCCGATTGCCGGCGAAATTAAAATTCAAAAATATATCTGCGGGAGGTTTCGCCCGGCCTACAAAGATTCGGTCGGCTTCGAGAATGAACGGCATTTAATCGGAATTGAAAACGACAGGCTCCGCGTCACGGTCACTCAAGTTGCGGGGATTTTGGCGCGGCGAATCGTGAGCTACGTTACCCTGGACGACAAGCTGGAAAAAGGCGAACTCTACGGGCTGATTCGTTTTGGCTCGTGCACGGAGCTGGTCGTGCCCCGCGACGTCGAAATTTTAGTCAAAAAAGGCGACAAAGTCCGTGGCGGCGAATCGATTATCGGGCGGATAAAGTGAGGTGGCCAACATGAAGTGGATTTTGCCGAATATGTGCACGGCGGCGAATTTATTTTTCGGAATGCTCTCGATTTTGTCGACGTACGAGGGAAATTTTTTTTATGCGTCGGTGTTTATCTTGCTGGCACTCATCGCCGACGGTCTGGACGGACGGGTCGCCCGCGCATTGAACGCCGCCTCCGAGCTTGGCAAGGAAATGGATTCGCTCTGTGACCTGGGCTCGTTCGGGATTGCACCTGCTTTCCTGGCTTACGCTTTCTGCATGCACGAGTTCGGACTTTTGGGCAAGGCTGCCGCGATAATTTTTGCTCTGTGCGGGATGTGGCGTCTGGCCAGATTCAATGTCAACACCGGCGTCGTCCACGGATTTTTTATGGGCTTGGCCATTCCTGCGGGCGGTTGTATCATTGCGACGACCACGCTGCTTTTCTCGGCCATGAACATTCGCCCCGAAGAATTCGGTCTGATTTATCCAATCACCGTGATAATCGTCGCCTATCTGATGGTCAGCCACGTGCACTACCCCGACTTCAAAGGTGACGGCGAAAAAATCTTCCTCGTCGCAAAAATTTTGGCGGCCGCCATGTTCGCGGGAATAATTTATTTGACGCGCGCCGTGCCCGTCCAAGGCGTCCTGACCGCCGTCTTTGCAACTTACGCCGTCTTTGGTATAATAAACTCGCTGATAACGTTGATGAGGCGGTGATTGACATGACCGACCAAGAAAAATTCAATGCGGAATTGCAATTAAAAACGTCATTGCAAGAAGCAAAATTTAACATGCTTGTCAACGAGCTCAAGGAACAGCGCGAGGACATGCGCAAATTGTGGGAAAAACAGGACGCCGACATGAAGGCAATGAACGAAAGAATCGATTCAACTTACAGAGAACTGATACAACAGATACATACAAATTTTGTGCAAACGATGATAGGTGTTGGTGCGATTATGGCGGCAATCGGCGGGCTAATTATCGCAACGTTGAAATGAGGCGGTGATTGACATGACCGACCAAGAAAAAATTAATTCGGAATTCCAAATGAAGTTGGCTTTGCAGGACGCTAAATTTGCAATCTTCATGGAGGAGCTCAAGGAACAGCGCGAGGATATACGGCGAATAAACGATAAGATCGACGCGAACCAAAAAGAATTCATGCAACAGCTCCACACAAATTTTGTGCAGACGATGATAGGCGTCGGCGCGATCATGGCGGCGATCGGCGGACTGATCATCGCAACGTTGAAATAAGGCTGACGATTTCCGAGGCGGCCGACGCTTTGGAAATTTTTTTTGCGCAAAGTTTCATCTCGTCGAGCCGCGCAGGATTTTTCAAAAGTTCTTCGACGACCGCAGAAATTTTTTTGTCACCGACAGCCAGAGCCGCCCCGTGAGAGATCGCAAAGGCCGCGTTGAGAGCTTCCGGCCCGGGAATGGGCGCGTGCAAAATCAACGGCAAACCGGTAGCGAAAGCCTCAGTCATGGTCAACGCGCCCGGCTTGGTGATGAGCAAATCCGCTTGAGCCATGAGCTTGTCGACGTCCGAGACATAGCCGAAAATTTCTGTCGGGTGCAAAAATTTTTCACGTCGCAATCGTGCCAAAAGTTTTTCGTTCTGCCCGGCCACGACCAAAATTTTCAGCGGGAATTTTATTTTGTTCAGCTCCGATAAAGTTTCTTCGATTGAGCCCAGGCCGAGCCCGCCGCCCATGATTAAAACCGTCGTGCGCGTCGGGTCGGAAATTTTTTTTGCCGCGGAAAATTTTTCGTCAATCGGGATGCCTGTCGCGAAAACTTTTTGTCCCGCACGGCAACTCCTCATCAGCTGGAGTTTCATTTCTTCCGTCGCCACGAAATACGCGTCGACCTCGCCGAAAATCCAAATCTCGTGGAGCGAATAATCCGTCAGCACGGCGGCCAATAAAAATTTTTTCGCGGACTTGGCGTGCAGGAATTTCCACAGCGACGCGGCGGCTTCGGGGAACGGGTGCGTGCAAATTACCACGTCGGGGCGAAATTTTTTCAGCAGACGCGCGAACGGCAAATACATCAGCGCAGAGCTCAAAAACCTGGCCGACACGCCGATTTTTTTTCCGTCCGCGAACTTGTAAATTCTGTCGTAAAGATCGGGAATGAATCGTAGCGCGGCCAGATAAATTTTTTTCGTCAACCAGTTGAGCGTCGAAATTTCTTTGGCCGTGAAGTCGACGACGTGCGCGGCTTCCCCGAAAATTTTTTTGAGCGACTCGGCGGCCTTCGTGTGACCGGAGCCGATTGACGCAGACAAAATCAAAACTTTCAGCAAGTCAGGCCTCCGTCGACGCACAAGACCGCGCCCGTGATGAATTCCGCCGCGGACAAAAAATAAATCGCCTGCGCGACTTCCTCGGGCGAACCGATTCTTCCCAGCGGATAAAATTTTTCCAGCTCCTCAATCGTCGAGCCCGAAAGTTTCAGCTGATTCAAAGTCAACGGCGTCAAAATGTCTCCCGGTGCCACGCAATTCACGCGGACGGAAAAACTCGCCAGCTCCAACGCCAAAGACTTCGTGAACGCAACAACCGCACCTTTGCTCGCCGCGTAGGCCGCACAAAAATAATTTCCTTTCAAGCCCGCGTCGCTGGCCACGTTGACGATTGAGCCGCGAGATTTTTTCAGCTCGTCAACGGCCGCCCGCGCAGTGAAAAAAGTTCCTTTGACGTTCGTGGCGAAGATGTCATCAAAAATTTTTTCGTCCGTCAAAATTATCGCGCCCTCGTGATAAATTCCCGCGCTGTTTACGAGGACGTTGACGCCGCCGAAAATTTTCACGGCCTGAGAAATAATTTTTTCGCAATCGGAAACTTTGCGCACGTCCGCCGAAACGAATTCAAAGTTGCCGACGAGCTCGGATTTAATTTCCTTGAAGCGAGCAAAACTTCGGCCGACGAGCACGCAATTAAAATCGTGCGCCAAAAAAATTTTCGCGGTCGCCAGGCCGATGCCCGACGTCCCGCCCGTGACAATGGCCGTCTTCAAAATTTCTTCTCCCATAACAAAAACGGAGCCGAGCAAAACCCGACTCCGCCAAAAATTTTTTCAAGGATTGCAAGCTTCTTTGAGACTTTTGCCCGCTTTGAAGGACGGCAGTTTCGACGCTTCGATTTCGATTTCTTCGCCGGTGCGGGGGTTGCGCCCTTTGCGAGCCGAGCGTTCCCTGACTTCGAAGGTACCGAAGCCGAGGACTTGAACTTTATCGCCTTTAATCAATGCCGCTTTAATCGTCTCAAAAGTTGCCGTGACAGCGCGTTCGGCCGTTTTGCGGTCAATAGCGGCGTCGTTTGCAACAGCCACAATCAATTCAGCTCTCGTCATGGAAAGAATTCCTCCTTTTGAAAAATTACCTGCAGAATTTAGCAGAATGCTTTGGAAAAATCAAGTCTTTTACGCCGTGATGTCCAAATTTTGTCCGAGCGCGGGGTCGAGGCTCTCTATTGCTTCCAAAGTTTCTTCGACGGCCGCGGTGTCCGCTTGCATCGCCATCTTCAAAACCGAAACGCCCAACTCCTGCTGAAGTTTTGCCGCGCTCATGTCGACCGACAACGCCGCAATTGCCATATCCATTGTCAACGACTCCTTCCGTGATTTGCCCGTATCTTAGCACAGGGCGCACGCCGTTGCAACTATTTCGTGTTGATAATCAGCGCGATGAAAATCAAATCGTCGTCGCCGATGTTTTCGATGCCGTGGGTGTCTCCGTCCGCGCAAAAAGTCGTGTCGCCGGCTTTGACCTCGTAAATTTCGCCGTTGTCGACGTAGCGGCCTTTGCCTTGGAGGATGTGATAAGTTTCGTTGTTGTCGACGTGTTGATGAGGATTGAGCGACGCGCCCGGCGGGATTCTCACGCTGGCAAACATGGCGCATTTGCCAACCATTTCTGCGGGCGTCAAAAGATGCGTGATAAAAATTTCGCCCTTGCCTTTCTTGGCGGCGACCGTGTTTGATTCGATAATCGGCATAAAAAAACCTCCCGAAAAAATTATTCGTCGTCGGCCTGACGTTTGGCTTTGATCTTGCGCATGGTGTTGACGGTGTGGGCGACTTGCTCGCGGGTGTAGGGTTTGTGAATAAAATCTATCGCGCCCATCTTCAGGCACTGCATCAACTTTTGCGGCGAATTCATCGAACTCAAAATGACGACGGGAACATCGGGTGCCATCTCGCGGATAAATTCCAACGCTTCGATTCCGCCCACGACCGGCATGACGATATCCAAGATGACGCCGTCGGGTTCCTGCTCCAAAACGAGCGTTATGGCCTCTTTGCCGTTGACAGCTTCGATCACTTCGCAATCGAGCCGTTCGAGTTCTTCGCGCAACTTTTTGCGAAGGAGCCGCGAATCGTCCGTTATCAACACGCGCAACTTTTCCTGCTCTTCCATAAAAATTTTCGCCTCCCTAAAAATAATCGCCCGAAGGCGAACATATATTTCCGAAAAAAATTGTCGTCGTGTGGCGGAGAGGGTGGGATTCGAACCCACGGTGCCTTTCGACATCACCGGTTTTCAAGACCGGCTCCTTAAACCGCTCGGACACCTCTCCTTTGAACGGGGCGATAATATCAAAAAGATTGCGCGATGTCAACGAATTTTCCGCTCAAAAATTTTTCGAGAACTTCACGCGAACATTTCCCGCGCCCAAAATTTTTTCCAAGCCGTCGGGATTTTCGATTTTGCCCAAGCGCGTGTAGCTGTAGCCGGTCAAAAAATCTTTGTAGAAAATCACGACGCAATTGGAGCCGAACAACATCACGTCGCCCGCGTGAATTTTTTCGACACGCACGGAATCGCTCGGCAAATTTTCATCGAGATAAAAATATTTTTCGTTGCCGTTGAGCTCGGTCGTTTCGACTTCAAGCGGAAGGAGTTCAAGAAATTTTTTTGCGCTCGGATTGTTTTCGAACGCCGCGGAAAAATTTTTCCCGTTGATTTGAATCGTGACGGAATTTTTCATCGGAGCTGCCTCCTCAACATTGACCGCTTGAGAATTTTGTCCGCAGCCCGCAAAAATCAGAGCCGCGCAGAGAATCATAAAAATTTTTTTCATCGGAGCCTCCTCAAGAATCGGTCTCGGCGATATATTTTCTGGCCGCGTCGACGACAGATTTTTTCAGCTCAAGAATCGGAATGTTTTTGACTTGTGCGCCCGCAACGTTTTGGTGGCCGCCGCCGCCGAATTTTTCCATGATGACTTGGACGTTGAGGTCGCCGCTCGAACGCGCGCTGATTCCGATCATGTCGTTTTTCATTTGGAAAAGGATAATCGTCATGCGCACGCCCTCCACGCGCAAAAGTCCGTCGGCCGCCTGCCCGGCAATCGCCTGAACGTTTGGGATGAGTTTATCGATGTAGGAGACGACGAGGCCGCCTTCAAAATATTCCGATTGAGCTTTTGTCTGAGCCAGCGCAACGGTCGTCTCGTAATCGGATTTGAAAAGATAATTGACGACGACGGGATCCGCTCCGCCGCGACGAAGATAAGCTGCCGCCTCAAAAGTTCGCGCGCCCGTCTGCACGGAAAAATTTTTTGTATCAACGACGATGCCCGAATAAATCGCGGTGGCCGCCAGCTTCCCGATACGGATTTTCTCGTCGAAGTACATCAAAAGTTCGGTGACCATCTCGCACGTCGAGCTTGAGCCCGGCTCCAGATAAGTTATCGCGGGGTTCTTAATCGTGTTTTCGCTGCGGCGGTGATGATCGATGACGACGATTTTTTTTATTTTGTCGAGAAGTTGAGGTGCGGCCACAAGTTTTGGAATAAACGTATCGACGACAACGAGGAGCGGCTCCAGCGCGGTTGAAACGGAAACTTCACTTGCGCTGACGAAAATTTTTTTGTAGTCTTCTTCCTTTTCGAGCATGCCGACGATTTTTTCCACGCTGTCGAGCCAGTTGCTCAAGACGATGTGCGTGGGCTTGTCCAAAGATTTTGCCATGAGCGCGACGCCCACGGCCGCCCCGAAAGCGTCGTAATCTTCGCGGGTGTGACCCATGATAAAAATTTCGTCGGCAGATTCCATCGTGTCGCGAATCGAATGGCTCATAACTCTGGCTTTGACGCGGGTGTTGCGTTCGACGGCTTTGGCACGTCCGCCGAAAAATTGCATCTTGTCGCCGACGTTGACGGCTGCTTGGTCTCCGCCGCGTGCCAGTGCCAAATTCAAACCGGCCTGGGCTTTTTCTTCGGGCTCGCTCATCGTTTGTTCGTCGGAAGATTTTTCAGCCACGCCCGCGCCGATTGATAAAGTCACGGGCAACTGATTTTTGTTGACGAGCTGACGAACTTTGTCCAGCACGATAAATTTTTGTTCGATTGCCAAATCCAACGCACGCCGCTCCAAAAGCACGAGAAACAAATCGTCCGAGACGCGCCGCATGAAGCCCGCCAAAGATTCAACCCACTTTTCCAAAATCTCGCTGACGGAAAGCATGAGCGAAGTTTTTTCCGCCTCGGTCAGGCCTTGGGTCACCTCGTCGTAGTTGTCGATTTGAACGTAAAGAATCGCCGTGCGGCTGAGCTTGTATTCAATCTTCAAATCTTCATAGGGCGTCGTCTCCCGCGCGAAGAGCACGACCATCCGCGAATAATCCGCCGTGGCTTTGAGCTGACGATATTTAACCATGAAGTGCCGAAAAAATTCTTCGGGCGTGCCGTCAGATTTTTTCCTCCGCCGCAAAGATTTAACTTGATATTCTCCCTCTTTGAGCTCGGAAGTTTCTTTGTCCGCGGAAGAAAAAATATCTTCGGGCAAAAGTCCTTCCCAAAATTCGTCGAGATCCATGCCTTGCTGCGGGATGACTTCAGCAAAATCCTGCATGACGGAATTGCACCACTGCAACCGCCTGTCCTCGTCGGCGACCAAAATTCCTTCGGGCAGCTTCGTCATCGCGTAGTACATCATGTCGTTGAAATTGCCGATGACGTTTTCGGTGTACTCCTTGAATCTTTTTTCGCGGTCTCTTCGACGCACGACGGCGAACCAAATTAAAAGCGACCAAACAACCAGAGCCATCGCGCCCAAAATTTTGTTGTACTGCGAAATTACCACGACCATGACGACCATGACCGCCAGATTTATCACCGAGTCCGGCCACGCGGATAAAATTCTCGGCACGTCATCATCTCCCTATTGTGTATCTTTGAAAAGTCTTTTGCGATAATCGAAGAGCATGTCCACCAAGCCGGTTATCGCCACCAGCTGCAGGAAGAACATATTGAGCACGACAATCACGTAAAAAAATCGCCGCATGAACTTTGAAATTTTGTATCTGTCAAAAACGGCTGACAGCAGAGAAAAACCTTGCACGAGCCCGACCAAAGCCGACACGACCAAAAGATTGAGCGCGATTTCATAAATGCCCGTCCAGCCGCGCGTGAAGCCCCAATACAAACCCAGCGCGCCGACCAGTGCCGTGTAGACGAAAAGCGGCGGGAATCTCCATTCGGCAAAAGGCGGAAGCGATTCAATTTTCAGCTGCAACTTCGGGAAGATCCAACGCGCCGTGAACCACACAGCCAAAGAATTTATCAGCGCGGTCAACATGATGAGCGTAGGGAAGAGGAAAGCCAGCGTCTGCAAAATCGGTTCGACCTGTTGCTTGGCCTCGTCGATTCGTGCCTGCTCCATGCCCATGGTCTCGTACAGCGCGAAAGATTCATCGAACGATTCGCGAGCCATTTCGATTTGCGTGTCGATTAAGTTCACGTCCATGACGGCGATCAACATAAGCAGCGTCAAAATTTGTGCGGCGGAAGCCACCAGCAACGTCGACAAAAAAATTTTCACCGCGCCGAATTTTTTTCTGACGCACCAACCGAGCATGACGCCGCAAAGCCCGAAACTCAACGCGAGCCGCGTTGCCAAAACCGGGCTGATTAAAATCGACAATAAAATAAACGTGACGAAGAGCGCGCTCAAAGCTTTTCCGGCTCCTTGTCTGGCCGCCAAAACCGCAAGAGGCACCGCACAAAAAAATTCCGCGAACATACCCAGAATCGGGACGTAAACCGAAACGAGCCCGACGAGCAAAGTTATCGCCGCGAGCAGCCCGCCTTCGACCGTCGGCGTAATATTTTTTCCCATCAACTTTCCTCCGAAAAAAATTTTACGCATTATATCAAACGCCGAAAACTTTTACCACACCTTCAAGCCCGCACGTTGACACGGCAAAAAAAAAAAAGTATCATGCATTGAGCAAAAGTTTTTTTTGAGGGGGAGATTTAATGAGAGTTGCTCAGGTGACTTTGACGGGCTATTTCAATTACGGCAACATGCTCCAAAAATTTGCACTTCATCGCACGCTGAAAAAATTCACGGACTCCACGGAAGTCCTTTGGATTGACACGCCAAGATTTTTTCCCGAAACAACCAGAGCACATCGCGCCCAATGCGTCTTGAAGAAAGATCGCACAGACAATCCCAATTACATGGAAATTTTTAATCGCCGCGAGGCAGTTCGTCAAAATAAATTCAAGGATTTTGAAAATCTTTACGTGGAGACGCGCTTTGACTTTCCGTTTCTTGAAGACATCGCCGATGAATATGATTTTTTTGTTGTCGGCTCGGATCAAGTTTGGAATCCCAAGTGGCACCCCTCATACATTTTTTTTGATTTTGTTCCGCGCGAAAAGAAAATCTCCTACGCCGCCAGCCTCGGCGCACCCGAAATCCCCGACGAGAAAAAAGAAATTTTCCGACGCGGCATTTCCAATTTCAATCATATTTCCGTGCGCGAAGAACTTTCGGTAAAAATCATAAAAGATTTGACGGGAAGAGATGCACTTTTGTTGCTCGATCCCGTGTTTTTGTTGACGCAGGAAGAATGGCTCACGGTCGCGCAAAAGCCGACGTGGTTCAAAGAAAAATATCGCAACGGTTTTGTCCTGACATATTATTTGAGAAAATTGCCGCCGCCGGAAGTGAAAACTTTGGCTGCAGAACTCGGCTTGCCCGTCATAAATTTGCTCGACCCCGAAAACTTCAATCACTTCTCCGTGGGGCCGGCGGAATTCATTTGGCTGTTTGCTCATGCCGCGCTCATCTTCACGAATTCATTTCACGGCGCGGCCTTTTCAATTTTATTCAAGCGGCCGTTCATAAATCGCGAACTCGAAAACGATAAATTCGGAGTGTACATGGGAAATCGGCTGACGAGTTTGCTTGAACTTTTCGGGCTGGGCGACAGACAATCGACGGGCGAAAAAGTTTTCACGGCCAAAGAAGCCTTGACAATCGATTTCACACGCGCCGAAAAAATTTTGGCCGTTGAGCGCGCGAAGTCTTTCAAATTTTTGTCGAAGGCATTACTTCCGGGAGGTGACGCAAAATGAAGATTGAGGAAATGATTACCGCCGACCGAGCCGACTGCAGCGGTTGCGCGGCCTGCGCAAATATTTGCCCCAAAAACGCGATTGAGATGGTTCGCGACGCGGAAGGTTTTGCCTACCCGAAAATTAATCCCGAACTTTGCATTCGTTGCGGCCGATGCGACGCGACTTGTCCCGCGCTCAACTTCCAAGAAAAAAAAGCCTCTGCTCTGCCGCTGACTTTCGCCGCGACTTATGACGACGATAAAATCCTTCGGCACAGTTCTTCGGGCGGAATTTTTTCTGCGTTGAGTGAAATTATTTTGAACGACGGAGGAATTGTTTTCGGTGCGGGCTTCGACAAAAATTGGCGTGTCGTGCACACCGCGGCCAAAAATTTCGACGAGCTGGAAAATTTGCGCGGCAGCAAATACGTTCAAAGTCAAATCGGCGACGTTTATCGACAAGTCCGCTCCGCTCTCAAGTCTCAAAAAGTTTTGTTCAGCGGCACGCCCTGCCAATGTGCCGGCTTGAAAAATTTCCTCGGCGGCGACCACGAAAATCTTTTGACGGTTGAAATAATTTGTCATGGATCTCCTTCGCCCGCGCTGTGGGAAAAATACATCGACGAGATCGGCTACGCCCACGACATCACGCACGTCAACTTCCGCAGCAAACGCAAAGGTTGGGGTGCAGTTATAAATATAAATTTCGCTGATCAAGGGCAAGAATTCCGTTCGTTGTCCGACAATCTTTACACAAGTTTTTTTATGAAAAATGTATCTTTACGGCCGTCTTGTTCAAGTTGCAAATTCAGATTCCCGAACGGGCAAGCGGATTTGACTTTGGGCGACGCTTGGGGCATTAAAAATTTTGCGCCGGAAATGTATGACCGCCGCGGAGTTTCGGCTGTTTTCGTCCACACGGACAAGGGCAAAAAATTTTTTGAGCAAACGAGTTTGAAAGTAAAGCAAGTTAAGTTTGTCGACGTCGCTAAGAGAAACAAATTTTTTATATCGCCCACCGCCGCCGATTCCCGCCGCAAAAAATTTTTCAACGACCTGGCCGAAAACGACGATTGGTTCGCCGTGATGCAAAAATATTATGCTCAAGATGACGCGGAAATTCGCAAGGCAACCGCCAAAAAAAATCGTGTCGCTTTTATAAGAAAATTACGCGCCGTCCTCGCGCCGCTCCGTCAAAATTTCGCGCAAAATCTTTTGGTCGTGTCTTCCTTGCGCGAAGGAGCCGAGCAAAAAAATTTGGAAAGTTTTTTCGAGCAGAACACCCAAGATTGCGGATTGTATTTTCTTCAGCCCAAAGACGCGTTCGTTTGCGCGGAAAATTTTTCGGGCGTCGTTACCGATTTGAAAGATGGAGCCGCGCTTACAGATTTTGTCAAGCAATATAACATTGGGGGCGTTTGCGTCGAGAAGCCGCTCAATTTCGGCGAAAGTTTTTCCGCCATCGTCGAGTGGCTCAAAACTTGCGGGCTGCCCGTGAAACTTTTCGCGCCGAAGAAATAATTTTATCCGAGCCGCGCCTCCTGTTTGGTCAGAGCTTCTTGCCAGACGGCTTTGAACGGCACGGAATTTTTTTCGGCCAAGCGTCGGCAGTCCTCGTATTCGGGCGTGATCGAAACGATTTTCCCGTCGTACGCGCTGACTTTGCATTGAACGGAGCCGAAGCGCGTTTCGACCTTTGCAATTTTTCTGACGGCTTCCACGCGGCGAGAAATTTCAATCACGCGCAAACCAATCGTCGTCGTCTCCTCGAAAATAATTTTTATGCAAGCCTCGCGATGCCGGGCGTCGACAAGAACGCTGAGCATGTTCGCGGGGCGATTTTTTTTCATCAAGATCGGCGTCGTCCACACGTCGAGTGCTCCCGCGTCGAAAAGTCTTTCGTAAAGCCAGCCGTAAATTTGCGGATTCATGTCGTCGATGTTCGCTTCGAGTTTGACCAAGTGCCGCTCGACTTGCCCGCCGAAGTCGCCAAGATAAATCCTCAAGACGTTTGCAATTTCCAAGTCCCAACTGCCCGCGCCGTATCCGATTTTCTCCGAGGAAAAATCTTCGGGCAAGGACGCGCTGAAGGTGGCAAGAGCTTTGACAATCGCCGCGCCCGTGGGTGTCGTCAATTCTTTTTCCGAGCCGAAGTGATAAGTTTGGAAGCCCTGCAAAAGTTCGGCGGTGGCGGGAGCCGGAACACTCATCAAACCGTGAGCACATTTGACGAAGCCGGAGCCCGTGTTGATTCGCGAGACGAAAATTTTTTCAACGTCGAGCCAGTCCAAACAAATTGCGCAGCCGCAGATGTCGACGATGGAATCAATCGCGCCGACCTCGTGGAAAGTCACCTCGTCGGCCGGGCGTTGATGAACTTTTCCTTCGGCCGCAGCGATGACAGAAAAAATTGCCAGCGCACGATTTTTTACGGCCGCGCTCAAGTCCGAAGCGTCAAGAATTTTTTTTATGTCGCCAAAAGTTCTGTGGCTGTGATTTTTTATGTGCTCGTGGCGGTGCAGGTGGCGAACGTTGGGGCGGTCGCCTTCCGATTCAAAATTTTTCGTCAGCTTGACGTCCGCGAAGGTCGCGCCGATTCCGTTCTTGCTCACGTTGGAAATTTCCAGCTCAAATTCTCTCGACAAGTTGAGTTTGTCGAGCTCAGAGCGCAAAAATTTTTCGGGCACACCCAGTTGCAGGCACGCGCCCAAAAACATGTTGCCGCTTATCCCGGCCGCGCAGTCCAGATAAATTGCTTTCATAAAATTCCTCCTCGAAATATTTTTAACAAATTTCTTGCGGCTTGTCAAAAAATCTGTAACGAAGCTTAAGCCGAAACGTACAATGGTTAGAAAAACTTAAAAAATTTTTAGGAAGTAGTTACAATGAAAAAATTAATTGAAGCTCTGGCAAAGAGCTCACAGCTTTCCAAAATTGTTTTCGGCGAAGACTTTGAGGCGGCCTGGCGTGCGGCGAACAAAATTGTTCCCTGCGACAAAAATCAATTCAAAAAATTTTACACGGAGCAGAGAGCAAAAAGCAAAGCGATTTCCAAAGTGCTGGAAAAGGCTGCGGCCGACGATACTTTTGCCAACGTGATTTTCGGCGCGAATCGCAGAGTTGCCTAGGGGTTGTTGGTAAATTAAAAGTGAATAACACAAGCAGCAAGTAAAACGAA
>CAMNFC010000012.1 GCA_946536925.1 uncultured Selenomonadales bacterium
CTGCGGCTACGGCGATTACTTCAACGGGCACCAGGACGACAACGCCATTTGCTATCTGATGTTGGCTAACAAGATGATTCACGAGGTAAAACCCGACGCGGTGACAATCGCCGAAGACGTTAGCGGAATGCCCGGCCTGGCCAGCTCTTTTGAAGACGGCGGCTTCGGATTCAATTATCGCCTGGCCATGAACGTCCCCGATTATTGGATCAAGACCATCAAGGAGAAGCGCGACGAAGATTGGAAACCCTCTTCAATTTTCTGGGAGCTGACCAATCGCCGCGCAGACGAAAAAACAGTTTCATACGCCGAAAGTCACGACCAGGCTCTCGTCGGCGACAAGACGATCATCTTCCGCCTGATTGACGCCGATATGTATTGGCACTTCCGCAAGGGCGACGAAAACGACGTGGCCAACCGCGGCATTGCTCTGCACAAAATGATTCGGCTCGTCACGGCCTCGACGATGAACGGCGGCTACCTCAACTTCATGGGCAACGAATTCGGTCACCCCGAATGGATAGACTTCCCGCGCGAAGGCAACGGCTGGTCTTACAAATACGCCCGGCGTCAATGGCACCTGCTCGACGACAAAACGCTTTGCTACCACGAGCTGGGCGACTTCGACAGGGCGATGCTTGCCGTCATCAAGGCCGAACCAAATTTCGCGAGCCTGCCCGTCAGAGAAATCTGGCACGACGACGCCGACCAAGTTTTGGCTTACATGCGCGGGCGGCTGCTCTTTATCTTCAACTTCAACCCGACGAAATCTTTCACGGATTACGGCTTTCTCGTTCCCAAGGGCGACTACGACGTTATGCTCAACACCGACGATAAAGCTTTCGGCGGCTTCGGCTTGACGGACGACACCATCCCGCACCTGACGAATTACGATCCCGTTTACGACCGGCAGGACAAAGACTGGCTCAAACTTTATATCCCCGCGCGCTCGGCCGTCGTCTTGTGGAAAAATTAAAATGATTCCGGTTTTAATCGGCGCGGCAGTCGGTGCGGCGGCGGCTTATAAATTTTTGGACGGCAAGCACGAAAAAAATTTGCACGAGGAAACTTGGACGCGCTACCTTTCCGAAGAAGAGGTTCCGCCCGACATCTTGGAAAAAATCCGCCGAAAAAAAGAAGCCCCGATGACCAATCGGGACTCCTTAGCGCGTTTTAAAGGTTAACGCTAACTATTTTGGTGGTTAGTGCCGATCGAGGAATTTGCAAATGTAATGCGAGATCACACCTGTCAAGATCGACAAAACGAAGCTCATCATGCTCTTTCCCTCCTTCTTCCAGGAGTCAGAGGACGGCAAAAAATTTTATATCACAAAATATTTTCTTGTCAATTGATTTTGTTTGTGGTATAAGATAAGGCAAGCGAAGCAAATCATGTAATTTCTTGACGGCAGCGTCTCGGCTGACCACCGAGGCAAGCAACAACGACAAAAAGACCGTCTCCGATTTTTGGAGGCGGTCTTTTGCGTGTCGAAAAAAATTTTACTTCGACGGGACGATGGAGCGAATCCAACTTTCAAAGCTGTTGGGGTTGCGCGTTTGAATCAAGACGACGCCCGGCCCTCTGAAGCGACAAACGAGACCTTCGCCCGACGTGAGGGAAGAGATCCAGCCGCTCGACGCCCGCTCGATTTTGTAATCCATATAATCCGGCCAGGCGACCAGGTGTCCGTTGTCGATGATGAATTCTTCGCGGTCATCAAGATTTATCGGGTGAATGACGCCGTAGCTGGAAACAAAAATCGTGCCGCGACCTCTGGCGTTGAGGACGAAAAAACCTTCGCCGCTCAAAAATCCGCGCTTGAGGTTTTGAACTTTCGTTTCGATGTCGATGCCGTGCGTGGAGGCGAGGAATCCGTTTTTCTGAATCGTCAAGCCGTAGGAGCCGTCGAGCTCCACGTCCAAAATTCCGCCGGGCAACGCGTGACCGAACAAAACTTTTCCCGCGCCGCGCGTGGCCGTCAACGTCTGGAAGAACATGCTCTCGCCCGAAAGAACTTTTCTGGCCAGGCCGCTCAAAATTCCGCCGTCCATCTTGCCTTCCACGTCAATCGTGGGCGACATGGCGATCATCGCGTCGGATTCGGCCTTGATGCTCTCGCCGCGTTCAAGATGACATTCGACGACGGGGAAAGCTTCGGGATATAAAATTTCGTACTTCAAAAAAATCACCTCAAAAAATTTTCCGCCTCGGCTCCGCAATAGTACACGGCCGCGACGGGCAAAGTCGAATAAAAAATTAATTCGTTCAGCTCCTCCAAAATTTGTCCGCAAGTTTTGCCGAAGAACAAGCCGCTGTCACCGAGTGAAGAAAAAATAAATGCCACGATCATCACCGCCAAGGCCGCCGACAGTTGCGAGCCGCGAAGAATTTTTTTCACGGGGACGAAGCGAATCAAGATGAAAATCATCGCGGCGACGTAAGCGACCATGGCGACGTGAACTTCCGTGCCGTATTTGAAGTGCGCCATATCGATGAAGACCGACCCCAAAGTTTCCATGCTCACGGGGAAAAAAACTCGTCCCCAACTCAGCTCGCGAAAGACAATCAAAAACATTCCGGCCGCGAAAAATCTTTGGAACCATTTCAGCGGCGAAGAGACATTCAAAACCCAAAGTGCCCCGACGATCAAAACGACGATTTGCGCGTTCTCGATGAGCCCGTTTTCAAAACTCAACTCGACGGGTAAAACGAACGCCAGCGGCACGCTTAAAATTTCGGCGGCAAATGCAAACCCTGTAAAAATTTGATACTGCGTCGCGGTCAAAAACTTTCGCCTCTTCAGTAACCGAACAATCTGTATAAAAAAATTCTCCAGCCCGCGGAAACCGATTCCATTTTTTCGCCGGTGAGCAAACTTTTTGCCAGCTCGAAGACGCAACGTGACGCGGAAGAATTTTTGCTCGCCAGGACGAAGGGCTCTTGTTTGTGCACGGCGTCGATGACCGCTTTGTCCTCGAAGATGTAGCCGAGACAATCGACCGTCACGCCCAAAAATTTTTCTGTCGTCTGATTAATTTTTTCGACGGCTTCGGCGCACTCTTCCTCGTCGCGGATTCGATTGACGACAATTTTTATGTTGCGGCGGTCGGTGTAAGTGCTGTAGGCTTTGATGACGGCGTAAGCGTCGGCCAGCGCGGTTGGTTCGGGCGTGGTGATAAGCAAAACTTCTGTCGCGGCCAGGACGAATTCAATCACGTTTCGATTCAAGCCCGCGCCCGTGTCCAAAATGATGATGTCAGCCAGAGCCGAGCAGTCGCCGAGTTTTTTGTGAAGTTTTTTTTGTGCGCGACGATTGACGCTCAAAGCAGCTTCGACGCCCGCGATGCCCGAAATATATTTCACGCCGGCCTCGCCGTCTTCCACAACGTCATCAAGTTCAACGTCGTCTTCCAAAAGATCGAGCAGGCTGCGGTTGGCCACAGAGCCCATCAAAAGATTGCAGTTGGCCATGCCGATATCCGCGTCGATGAGCAAAACTTTTTGTCCCGACAGCTGCAAAGCTACCGCCAAGTTCACCGCAAGATTCGTTTTGCCCACGCCGCCTTTGCCCGAAGTTATGGCGATGACGCGCGTGCTGTCTTCCACGTCAAAATAAAGTTCGCCAATTTTCCGCGACAAGGCGTCTTCCTCGGCGCGCTCTTCAACCAAATTTCTCAGCTTCGCTGCCTGGTCAGACATCTTTTTTACCTCGTCACTGCTCGTCAATTTTTTTGAACAAGAAATTCGTCAAAACGTCGACGCCGGCTCGCTCGATGTCGTCGGGGACGCTTTGTCCCGTGGTGATGTATGAGAGCGAAAATTTTTTGTCGTGAAGAAGATTTATAATCATGCCCAGGCTGCCGGTCTCGTCGACTTTAGTGAAAATTATTCTGTCGGGTTCGACCTTTGAAAACTTGTTGAGAATTTGGCGGGCGTCGGTGAATTTTGTCGTCGCGCTGATGACCAAATGTTTTTCGATTCGGGGATTGACGCGCAAGAATTCTTCCAGCTCGCGCAGTTGATAATCGTTGTGTTGGCTGCGGCCGGCCGTGTCGATTAAAATCAATTCTCTGTCGCGGTGGCGTTCGATTGCCGAGGCCAGCTCCTGCGGGTTGTAAACGATCTCCAGCGGCAACTCCAAAATGTCCGAATAAGTTTTGAGCTGTTCGACGGCGGAGATCCTATAGGTGTCGGCGGTTATCAGCGCGGCGTTCGTCCTCTGCTCCAAAACAAATTTCGCGGCGATTTTTGCCAGCGTCGTCGTTTTGCCAACGCCCGTCGTCCCCAACAGCGCGACGATTCTCACGCCGTGCCGATTTAATTTTACGCCGTCGGAAAATTTCACGTGCTCCGTCAAATATTTCATCAACGTTGCTTTGGCCGAAGCCGAACGAAAATCCACGAGCGTTTCGCCGGCACCGGACTGCGCGGCCATCTCGTTCAAAATTTCTTCTTCGACCTCTTGCAACTTCAAAGCCTCGTGCAGGGAGATCATATTTTTGTTTGCTCCGCGCCCCAAAACTTCGGCCAGCAGTGCTTTCATCTGCGCGATTTCTTCTTCGAGCCGCTGAATTTTTTCTTCGTTCTGCGCGGGCGGCGCGGCCTGCTGAATTTGTTGCAAACGAAATTGTTCCTGCGCTTGAGCTTGAGCTTGAGCTTGAGCTTGAGCCTGTGCTTGTGCGATTGCGGCCTGTTGCATCATTTGCATTTGATTGAATTGCGCCATGATCATCGCCTGCGTTTGCGCCAGCTGTTCTTGCGTGACGGCGTTTGATTGCGGCGGCGGTTCTTTTTCAGGCGGAGAAATTTTTTCGTCTTCGGCAGGCGGAGAAATTTTTTCTTCTTCCACGGGCGGAGAAATTTTTTCTTCTTCCACGGGCGGAGAAATTTTTTCTTCTTCCACGGGCGGAGAAATTTTTTCCTCTTCTTCGGGCGGCGAATTTTTTTCGTCTTCGGCGGGCGGAGAAATTTTTTCCTCTTCGACGGGCGGCGAAATTTTTTCTTCTTCTTCGGGCGAAGAAATTTTTTCTTCTTCTTCGGGCGAAGAAATTTTTTCCTCTTCTTCGGGCGAAGAAATTTTTTCTTCTTCTTCGGGCGAAGAAATTTTTTCTTCTTCTTCGGGCGAAGAAATTTTTTCGTCCTCTTCGATTTTAACTTCCAAATTTTTGACAGCCTCTTCGGTGCCGTCGGTTTTGTAGCGCGTCAAAAGAGTGTTGGGCGCGACGGTCGGGTGCTTGAGGCGCGGCGGCTCGTTTTTTTTCGGCAAAGAAATTTCTTCGACGGCTGCGGTGATTTCCACGACCTCGCGGCTGCCGATTCCGAGAAGTCCGCCCTCCTTATATTTTTTGCTGTGCAATATGACTGCGTCGTCGCCGAGCTCGGCTTTCATGGCGGCCATTGCGTCTTTCATATTGCCGGCTTTAAAAACTTTTATCTGCAAACAAAATCACCACCGGTTTTTGAGGAAAATTATATCAGAAAAAAATTTCATAGCAAACGAAAAAATTTTCAGCTGCGGGCAGATTGATGTTTGCAATTCTGAAAATTTATGCTATCATTGACGCGAGGGTTTCAACAGCGATTTGGCAGGAGGGGATTCGGTTATGCTAAAAAGTATTGCGGTAATGACCAGCGGCGGCGACAGCCCGGGCATGAACGCGGCGGTTCGTGCGGTGACTCGCACGGCACTTCATCAAGGCGTAAAAGTTTGGGGCATTCGCGGCGGCTATCACGGCATGCTTGACGAAGAAATGTTCGAGATGCAATCCAAAGACGTCAGCGACATCATTCAGCGCGGCGGAACTTTTTTGGGCACGGCTCGTTGCAGACGTTTTGCCACGCCCGAAGGACGCATGCTCGGCTATAAAAATTTGGTCGACAGAGGAATTCAAGGTTTGGTTGTCGTCGGCGGCGACGGTTCACTGCGCGGCGCGTCCATTCTCAGCCAAGAAACGGGCATCCCGATTGTCGGACTTCCCGGCACGATTGACAACGACGTTTGGGGCTCGGAATACACAATCGGTTGCGACACCGCAGCCAACACAATCATCGACGCGATAAATAAACTTCGCGACACGGCTTCGGCTCACCGCAGAACAATCGTTTTGGAAGTCATGGGTCGCAACAGCGGCTGGCTGGCCATGGTTTCGGGAATTTCCGGCGGCGCGGAATATATTCTCGTTCCCGAAGAAGAATACGATCTCGACGAAATGTGCGACGAGATGAAAGCTGCTTACGACGCGGGCAAACGTTATTGTCTTGTCGTCGTGGCTGAAGGCGCAGGCAAAGGTCACGAGATCGGAAAAATCATCGCGGAGAAAACCGGCCTCGACACGCGCGTTTCAAAACTCGGTCACATTCAACGCGGCGGCTCACCTTCCGTCATCGACCGCGTCAACGCCAGCCGTTTGGGCGAGCACGCAGCCCTTGCAATCATTTCCGGCTTGAGCGATATCGTTTTCGGATTCAATCGCGGGCACGTCGTCTCGATTAACTTGCACGACGCCGTCAACAACAAAAAGCAACTCAACCCCGAATTCATGCGGCTCGCTCGCGTCCTTGCGTGATTAAAAATTTTTTGCATAAAAAATCCTCTTCGGCTTTCGGAGGGGATTTTTCGTTTGCGTTAAAATTAATATTGCAAAGCGGAAAAAGTATGATAGAATAATTCAGCTTAGCGCAGGCAAAATTAGAGAAGGGAGCAATCTTTCAGATGTGGGGTTTTTTTGGAGGCTTGTCGCACGACATGGGAATTGACCTGGGAACGGCAAACACACTCGTGCACGTCAAAGGTCGTGGGATTGTCCTGCGTGAACCTTCGGTCGTAGCGATAAAAAGCGATACGGGCGACGTGTTGGCCGTGGGCGAAGAGGCCAAGCAGATGATAGGTCGCACGCCGGGAAATATAATTGCGATTCGCCCGCTAAAAGACGGAGTTATTGCCGACTTCGACGTGACGCAAGCCATGCTCAGATATTTTATCCGCAAGGCGATGAATTCAAAATCATTCGTGCGGCCGCGGGTGGTCGTCGGCGTTCCAAGCGGCGTGACTGAAGTTGAAAAGCGTGCGGTAATCGACGCTGCAACTCAAGCAGGAGCTCGCGAAGCTTACCTTATCGAAGAACCGATGGCTGCGGCAATCGGCGCGGGTCTTCCCGTCGAAGAGGCAACGGGCAACATGGTCGTGGATATCGGCGGCGGCACAACCGAGATAGCCGTCATATCTTTGGGCGGAATTGTCGTGAGCAAATCGATTCGCGTGGGCGGCGACGAAATGGACTCCTCAATCATTCAATACATTCGCCGCATGTACAACTTGATGATTGGCGAGCGCACGGCGGAAGAAATTAAAATTAATATCGGCACGGCAATCATCACGCCCGAAAAAGATAAAGCCATGACGATTCGCGGACGGGATTTGTTGAGCGGCCTGCCCAAAACCGTCGAAATCAAATCCAGCGAAATCCGCGAAGCTTTGGGCGACCCGATTTTTAAAATCGTCGACGCGGTTAAAGGCACGCTCGAACGCACACCGCCCGAACTTGCGGCCGACGTCATGGATCACGGAATCATGATGACCGGCGGCGGCGCGCTCCTTGCCAACCTTGACAAATTAATTTCAAAGGAAACGGGAATGCCGGTTATCGTAGCCGACGACGCGCTCAGTTGTGTTGGCGAAGGCACGGGTCGTTCTCTCGAAAATATGAACTTGCTTAAGCGGGTCGTCATGACTTCCAAAAAGCTGAGACAATGAGCAATAAACTTCGCAAGGAAAAACAGACGGGAAAAAGAATTATCGCGCTGATTGCAGTTTTTGTCAGCGTGTTTTGTTGTGTGTTCTTCGCGGCGCGCGGAAAGTTCAATACGCGGGCAACGGACGGCGTGTCGATGATGATTGTTGCGCCCTTCCAACGAGCTTTCTCTTGGGTGGGCAGCCAACTGACTTTTATCGTCGACACCGTCAAAGAAATTTCCAACCTCCACGAGCAGAACAAACTTTTGCGAGAAGAAGTAAAAATTTTGCGGGCGCAGAACTTGTCCGCCGCCGAATTTGCTTCCGAAAATCAACGGCTCAGATCTTTGCTCGATTACAAGTTGGCAGCCGTTCAATTCGATTTGGTCGCGGCCAGCGTCATCGGTCGGGAGTCTTCCTCTTGGTCGAGCGTCATTGTGATAAACCGCGGGACTCTCGACGGCGTGGCTGACAACATGGCGGTCGTCACGGATTTGGGTTTGGTCGGTCACGTCACCGAGGCCGGCGTTAACTCTTCCAAAGTTCAGCTGCTGATTGATCCGCGTTCGTCGGTGGGAACTTTGATTCAGCGTCCCGAATCGCGCGTGGCCGGAATCGTCGAAGGCGACATGAAAAATCCCGCTCACCCGCGCATGGTCAACATCCCCAAAGAATCCGACGTGAAAGTCGACGACACGGTTATAACTTCCGGCTTCGGCGGCGTCTATCCCAAGGGAATTGTCGTCGGAAAAATTATCGAGGTTCGCAACGAAGAAGGCGGCCTGCTCGAATACGGCGTGCTGGAAACTTCCGTCGACTTCCAAAAGCTCGAAGACGTGGCAGTTATCGTGGCCTCGCGGGAAGCTCCTCCCGAACCGATTCAACCGCCCGCACAAACGCCCGGCACCGAAACTGATCCTCACGAGACGGCGGAAAAACTTCAGCACGCGCAACAACAAATTCAGGACGCTCAACAGCAAGTTCAAGACGCTCAGCAACAACAACTTCAACAGGCCGGCTACGTCGAGCCGCAAACTTCAATCGCGCCCGAACCGAACGTTGCCGAGGAGGCGACGCGATGAAAATTATCGGGCTGTGGGCTTTGCTCCTCGTCTTGAGTTATTCTTTGCAAACTTCGCTGTTGACGTTCGTGAGCTTCGACGGTTTCAGCGCGAACTTGATGTTGCTGCTCACGGTCTCGGTTGCATTTCTTTGCGGCCACGAAAAAGGCGTGTGCTTCGGATTCATGGCCGGGCTTTTGCAGGACGCAACGACCGGCGGCTACTTCGGGACAGCGATCTTCAGCTACATGACGGCCGGCTTCGTCTTCGGAAAATTTTCCGTCAATCTTTTCCGAGAGCAGTCGCTCTTGCCCGTGATAAGTTCGATTCCCGCGCTGGCCTTGCACTTCGCCATAACGATAGCTTTTTTATTTTTGCTCGGCCGACAAATCGACGTGATAAAATTTTTGAAGTTCGACTTTTGGCCGACGGCGATAATGCAAGTCGTTTTGGCCTACCCCGTGCACAGATTGGTTTTGTCGCTCAATGAATTCTCGAAAAAAGATAGGAGGAAAAAATTTTGAAGATAAGCGAACAGGATATAAAAACTGTGGCAACTTTGTCGCGGCTGAGGATTCGCGCGGAAGAAGAAGCGGACGTTCTCTTTCAGCTGAACAAAATTTTGACGTACGTGGAAAATTTGCAGACGCTGGACACCTCGAACGTGGAGCCGACGACTTACGCGTTGCCGATGCAAAATGTTTTCCGCGCGGACAAAGTTAAACCGTCGCTGGACAGAGATCTTGCCTTGTCGAACGCGCCGCTCAAAGAAGACGGATATTTTAAAGTACCCAGAGTTTTGGAGGTTTGAATCATGAAAAAATTATTGACAGCAACTCTTTTGGTCGGGACAATTTTTTTCAACACGGCGAACGCTGCTCCCGCGCCCATTAAAGACCGCGAGACAATTTATCAAATCGCGCTGCTTCAATCGTTGGCGATGGGCTACTTCGACGGCTCAATCACCGTTAAAGATTTAAAAACTCACGGCGACACGGGCATTGGAACTTTCGAGGGTCTCGACGGCGAGATGATCGTCCTGGACGGCGTCGTCTATCGCGCGAACCGAGATTTAAAAATTAACGTCGTCAAAGATGATGTCCGCGTGCCCTTCAGCAACGTCACGTTCTTCGAGAAAGATTTTTCCGTCAAGCTGGCCGACGTTCGCGACAAAGCCGCGTTTGAAAAAATTTTAGACGAACAAGTCAACAAACACGGCCGCAACAGTTTTTACATGGTCAAGGTCAGCGGCACGTTCAACGAAATTTTGATTCGCAGCGAGAGCGGCGCAAAGGAACCTTATCCGACTTTGGTCGAGGCTTTGAAAACTCAAAACGAACTTTCACCCAAAAATATCAGCGGCACTCTCGTCGGATTGTATTGCCCCGATTTTATGAGCTCGCTCAACTCGACGGGCTGGCACTTCCATTTCATTTCCGCTGACAAAAAAACCGGCGGGCACGTCCTGGACTTGAACTTGAAGAGCGGCGAGGCTCAATTCGACAAGACGGACGCTTTCAAACTTGATCTGCCTACGAAGAAAAATTTCCACGCGCTCAACTTCAAAACCAACATGACGGAAGATATCCGCAAGGCCGAACAGGATATCCAAGGAGGAAAATAATTTGGCATTATACGAAAAAACCGCACACGAACTTCACGAACTTTTGACGGCGAAAAAAATTTCTGCGGCGGAATTGACGGCCAATATCTTTTCGCGCGTCGATGAGGTCGAAAATAAAATCGGAGCGTATCTGACGCTCACTCGCGACGCGGCCGAAGCTCAAGCAAAAATCGTCGACGAAAAAATTTCTCGCGGTGAAAAAATTTCCGCGCTCGAAGGGATTCCCTGCGCCGTCAAAGACAACATCTGCACGAAAGGAATTCGCACGACCTGCGCGTCAAAAATTTTGGAAAACTTCGTCCCGCCCTACGACGCCACGGCTTATCAAAAACTTCTGGCGCAAAATTGTGTTATCGTCGGCAAAGCGAACCTGGACGAATTCGCGATGGGCTCCTCGACCGAAAACAGCGGCTTCCACACGACGCACAACCCCCGCGATTTGGAACGAGTTCCGGGCGGCTCAAGCGGCGGCTCGACTGCGGCTGTTGCGGGCGGCGAAGCGATTTTTGCTCTCGGCTCGGACACGGGCGGCTCCATTCGTCAGCCCGCGAGTTTTTGCGGCGTCGTCGGATTCAAGCCCACTTACGGAAGAGTTTCACGTTACGGATTGGTTGCGTTCGCCTCGTCACTCGATCAAATCGGCCCGATTACCCGCGACGTGACGGATTGCGCCTTGGTCTTGAATGCGATTTGCGGGCTCGACGAAATGGATTCGACATCGACCGCCGCGACCGTTCCCGACTTCACGAAAAGTTTGGTCGCCGACGTCAAAGGTTTGAAAATCGGTTTGCCCAAAGAATATTTCGTCAAAGGAATCGATCCCGAAATTGAATCGGCCGTTAAAAACGTCGCAAAAAAATTTGAATCGCTCGGCGCGGAAATTTTTGAAATAAGTTTGCCGCACACCGAATACGCCATCGCAACTTATTATCTGATTGCGCCCGCCGAAGCCGCCACGAACTTGGAACGCTACGACGGAGTGAGCTACGGTGCCCGCGTGGACGGTGCCGACGTCGTGGAGATGATGACCAACACCCGCACGGAAAAATTCGGCGAGGAAGTCAAGCGACGAATCATGATTGGAAATTACGCGCTCAGTGCCGGCTACTACGACGCTTATTATCTTAAAGCTTTAAAAGTTCGGACGCTGATTCAAAAAGATTTCACGGACGCTTTTGAAAAACTCGACTTGATCTTGACGCCGACCACGCCCAACGTCGCGTTCAAAATCGGCGAGATGGTTTCCGACCCGCTCAAAATGTATTTGCAAGATATCTGCACGGTGCCTGTCAATCTGGCGGGCTTGCCGGGAATTTCCGTTCCTTGCGGCGTGAACAAAAATAATTTGCCCATGGGTTTTCAGCTCATCGGCAAAGCTTTGGACGAGGAAACGATTTTGCGGGCGGCCTTCGCCTATGAAACTGCCTTGTAATTTTTTGAAAGTTATGCTAACATAATTTGCGTTTCATAAAGAACGAGGAGGTTAAAAATTTTGAAACTCACCCAAAAAAAGATAGACGATTACAACATCGAGCTGACCGTCGAGGTCGAGGCGGAGCAATTTTCCAAAGCGATTAAACAGACGACAAAAAGACTCGGCGAGCGCGTGACGGTTCACGGCTTCCGCAAAGGCAAAGTCCCGCAAAAAATTCTTGAGCAGCACATCGGCAAAGAAGCAATCCTCGACGAGGCGACCAACGCTCTTTTGCAAAACTCCACGCGCGAAGCTCTGCGCATGTTGAATTTGATTCCCGTCAGCGAAAATAAAGCGGACGTCGTCACGAACGAAGAAGGAAAAGATTTTGTCTTCAAGCTGACGTTCACTCCGTTCCCGCGCGTCACTCTCGGCGAATATAAAAATCTCGACGCGGAAAAAATTGTTGAGCCCGTCACCGACGAGGACGTCGACAAGCAGCTCCAGGCCATGCGCGAACACCACGCAAACTTGATCGACGCGGCGGAAGACGACAAGATTGTCAACGGCGACTTCATCACGCTCGATTACACGGGCACGATTGACGGCGAAAAATTTTCGGGCGGCGAAGCCAAGGACGCCCCCTTGGACATCGGCTCGCACAAATTCATCGGCGACTTTGAAGAACAACTCATCGGCGCGAAGGTCGGCGAGGAACGCACCGTCAAAGTCACTTTCCCCGAAGAATATCACGCAAAAAATTTGGCCGGAAAAGACGCCGAGTTCGCCTGCAAAATCAACAGCATAAAACACCGCGAGCTCCCCGAACTCAACGATGAATTTGTCGCGAAGTTCACCACGTTCAAAACTCTCGACGAATACAAAGCCGACGTCCGCAAGAACATGGAGGCCAACGCCGAACGCCGCGCCGTCGAAAATCAGCAGCAGGCAATCATCGACAAGGCCGTGGCGAACATGCAAATCGATTTGCCGCCCGTGATGATTGAAAATCGCGTGACGCAAATTATAAACGAGCTGTCCGCGCAACTTCAATCCAGCGGAATGAATCTTGAACAGTACATGGCTTTTTCGGGAATGGATCTCGACAAAATGCGCGAGGAGCAACGTGAGCCGGCAAAGAAAGCCGTCTTGACCGATATCTTGTTGGAGCAGGTGGCGCGCGCGGAAAAAATCAACGTCACGGACGCCGAGCTCAACTATGAAATTTCGATCCTGGCGCAGATGTATCGCACGCCGGCAAAACAAATCGCAAAATATTTGCAGGAGAACGGACAGCTGCCCGGTGTCGTCAGCTCCATTCTCCGCCGCAAAGCAAGAAAATTTATCCTCGACAACATGGCGGGCGCGAAAAAAAATGAAGACGAAGCACCCGTCAAAGAAGCCGACGAGATGGAAGAGCTTGAAGAGAATTAAAAAATTTTTCGGGGCGCGAAGTTCGACGCCCTTTTTTAAAAAATTTTTTGAGGTGGAAAATTATGGCTTACTACGTGCCGATGGTCATAGAGAAGACGAGCTACGGCGAACGCGCCTACGACATTTACTCCCGCCTGCTCAAAGACAGAATCGTTTTCCTCGGCGGCCCGATAACCGATGACGTGGCCAACTCCGTCGTCGCTCAGTTGCTCTTTTTGGAAAGCGAAGACCCCGACAAAGACATTCACCTTTACATCAACAGCCCCGGCGGCGTCGTCACGGCCGGTCTTGCGATTTACGACACAATGCAGTATATTAAACCCGACGTTTCGACAATTTGTATCGGGCAGGCGGCGAGCATGGGAAGTTTGCTTTTGACGGCCGGCACGAAGGGAAAACGTTTTGCTCTTCCTCTGGCGCGAATCATGATTCATCAGCCGCTGGGCGGCGCGCAAGGTCAATCGACCGACATTCAAATTCAAGCGCGAGAAATTTTAAGATTGCGTGAAGTCGGAAACGAAATCCTGTGCCGTCACACCGGCCAGCCGCGAGAAAAAGTTATGGCCGACACCGAGCGCGACAACTTCATGACCGCCGAAGACGCCAAAGCTTACGGTTTGATTGACGATGTTATCAGCCGCCCGATAAAAACCGATAAGACAGTTGAGTAAAGTTTTTTTCAAGGTGGTGAGAGTGTGTTGAAATTCGGCAACGAACGCGGGGAATTGCGCTGCTCCTTTTGCGACAAATCCGAGCACGCCGTCAAAAAATTGATCGCGGGCAAAGGCGTTTACATCTGCGACAGCTGCGTTGAACTTTGCAACGAAATTTTGCAAAAAGACGACGCGGAAGATTTTGTCGTCGGCACGGACAAGTTGCCCAAGCCGAAAGAAATTTGCGCACGACTCGACGAATATGTCATCGGTCAGGCGGAAGCAAAAAAAACTCTTTCCGTCGCCGTGTACAATCACTATAAAAGAATCGGGCAAGGCACAAACGACAAGGAAGACGTCGAGCTGCAAAAGTCAAACATCTTGATGATCGGGCCGACGGGCAGCGGCAAGACTCTTCTGGCTCAAACGCTGGCAAAAATTTTGAACGTGCCCTTTGCTCTCGTCGACGCAAATTCTTTGACGGAAGCCGGTTACGTCGGTGAAGACGCCGAAGATATTTTGCTCGCGCTCATCACTTCCGCAAGCGGCGACATCTTCAAAGCGGAGCGCGGAATAATTTACATCGACGAGGTAGACAAAATCGCCCGCAAGCCCGGCATGTACCGCGACATTTCCGGCGAAGGCGTTCAACAGGCTCTCTTGAAAATTTTGGAAGGGACGCGCGTCAATGTTCCCATGCCGCAAAGCAAACACACGCCCGGCCCGCTGGAAACAATTCCGCTCAACACGAAAAATATTTTGTTCATCTGCGGCGGCGCATTCAACGACTTGGACAAAATCATCGAGAAACGCACGCGCGGCACCCAAGTCGGTTTCGGCGCACAGGTCGCCTCCAAAGACGAAAAAGACGTCGGCAAAACTTTGAAGGACGTGCAACCCGACGATTTGATAGAGAACGGATTGATTCCCGAATTCGTCGGGCGGCTGCCCATAACCGTGACGCTCGACGCTCTCGACGAGAACGCGCTTATTGACATCTTGACCAAGCCGAAAAACGCGCTCATCAAACAATATCAAAAGCTCATGATGATGGACGGAGCAAAACTCACCTTCGAGGACGAAGCCTTGAAACTCATCGCCAAGGAAGCAATCCGACGCAAGACGGGCGCGCGCGGCCTGCGTTCCATCCTCGAAAAAATTATGCGCAACGTCATGTTCGAAGTGCCTTCCGTCGGCGGCAACACAATTTGTACGGTCACAAAGGAGGATGTCTTGTTCAACCAGGAGCCGAAACTCAAAATGAACAGCACGCGAAGAACGAGGAAATCGGCGAACGGATAAAATTTACGGAACGGGGAAAGCGGATTGAAGACTTAACCCCGTTTTTTTGTCAAAGGAGGGATTTTCAATGGCTGAAAAAGTTACATTGCCGCTCGTGCCGCTCAGAGGAATCGTCGTCTTTCCCAACATGATAATGCATTTGGATATCGGGCGCGAAAGTTCAGTCAACGCATTGGAAGCGGCAATGGTCACAAACCGACGAATTTTTTTGGTGGCGCAAATGGATTCCGATTATGATTCGCCGGAAGAGGAAGACCTCTACGAAGTCGGGACTGTCTCGGAGATCCGTCAGATAATCAAGCTGCCCGACGGAAATGTTCGCGTCTTGGTCGAAGGCGTCAATCGCGGCGTGATGAAAGAATATCGTGATAGCGAAAAAGGCAAATACATCGAAGTCGAAGTTGAAATCCACGAGGACACCTGGGAAGACACCATGGAGACGGAAGCTCTCGTGCGCGGCGTCATCCACGAATTTGAGGAATGGGTCAAGCTGAGCAAAAGAATTCCTTCCGAAACTTTCGTTGCCGTGACAATCCTGGAAGACTTCGGGCGGCTGGCGGATTTGATCGCAAGCCATTTAAATTTGAAACTAGACACGAAGCAAGAAATTTTGAGCTCCCTGAAGGTTGAGGAGCGGCTGGAAAAACTTTACATGATTTTGGCACGCGAGCTGGAAGTTTTGCAGATGGAGTCGCAGATAAGCAAGCGCGTCCACAATCAAATTGAAAAAATTCAAAAGGATCATTATCTGCGCGAACAACTCAAAGCGATTCACAAGGAGCTCGGCGAAGAAGAAGATGCCGCCGAAGAAGTTTCCGAGTACCACAAAAAACTTTCGGAAGGCGATTATCCCGAAGAAGTCAAAACGATAATCGAGAAAGAACTCAAGCGGCTGGAGCGAATCCCGTCCATGGCTTCGGAAGGCAACGTCATCAGCACGTACGTGGATTGGCTGTTGGATTTGCCGTGGAACATTTCGACGGATGACGCAATGGATATCACCGAGGCGGCAAAAGTTTTGGACGCGGATCATTACGGCCTGGAAAAAGTCAAGGAAAGAATTTTGGACTTCCTGGCCGTCAAAGCTCTGACCAAAGACAAGCCCGCGCCGATTTTATGCTTGGTGGGGCCTCCCGGCGTCGGCAAAACTTCTCTGGCGTCGTCCGTCGCAAAAGCTATGGGCAGAAAGTTTATTCGCGCGAGTTTGGGCGGCATCCGTGACGAAGCTGAAATTCGCGGGCACAGACGAACTTACGTCGGCGCGATGCCCGGCCGAATCATTCAAGGTTTGAAAAAAGTTGGCGCAAACAATCCCGTCTTCCTGCTCGACGAGGTTGACAAGCTCGGCAAGGACGGTTACGCGGGCGATCCTTCGGCGGCTCTGTTGGAAGTGCTCGACCCCGCACAAAATAATTCCTTCGTCGATCACTATGTTGACACGCCCTTTGATCTGTCGAAAATTTTGTGGATCGTCACGGCCAACAGCCTGGGCACCGTCCCAAAACCTTTGCGCGACCGAATGGAAATCATCACGCTTTCGAGTTACACCGAGAACGAAAAATTTGAAATCGCCCGCAGATATCTGACCAAACGCCAAAAAGAAGAAAACGGTCTCAAAGGCGGCGACGTCGTCTTCTCCAAAGGCGTCCTCCAAGAAATCATCACGGAGTACACGCGCGAATCCGGCGTTCGCGAACTGGAAAGATTGATCGGTCGTGCCTGTCGTAAAGCCGCTCGCAAAATTGTCGAAGGCCACGAGGGCGTCGTTTACATCACGAAAAAAAATCTTCGCGACTTCCTCGGCCGTCCAAAATTTTTGCAGACGCGCGCCGAAAAGCAACCGCAAGTCGGAGTTTCAACCGGAATGGCTTGGACGGAAGTTGGCGGCGACATTCTCCCCACGGAGGCCATCGTCCTCAAAGGCAACGGAAAACTTCTTCTCACCGGCAAACTCGGCGAAGTCATGCAAGAGAGCGCGCAGGCCGGTTTGACTTACATCCGCAGCCGCTCCGACCTGATGAAACTTTCCGACGACTTTTACGAGAAAAATGATATCCACGTCCACGTGCCCGAAGGTGCCGTGCCCAAAGACGGACCGAGCGCGGGAATCACCATGGCCACCGCGATGATCTCCGCTTTGACGAAGAAAAAAGTTCGCTCCGACGTGGCAATGACCGGCGAGATAACTTTGCGCGGAAATGTCTTGCCGATCGGCGGCTTGAAAGAAAAAGTTCTGGCGGCCTATCGCGAAGGAATGCACACGATCATCTTGCCGAAAGAAAACGCGCCCGACATCGAGGACATCCCCGAAAGCGTCCGCGAAAAGTTGGAGTTCGTGCCCGTCGAAAACATGGACGAAGTTTTGAAGACCGCGCTGCTCCAATAAAAAATTTTTTCCCCGTCAAAAATTTTTGGCGGGGATTTTTTTTTGCCCGAAATTGACGGCGCGAATTTGAATTGTTAAACTTCAACGCGGCAGAAAAATTTTGAGGAGAGAAAAATTTATGAGCGATAAAAAAATTTCTGTGATCGGTGCGGGCGTCGCGGATGTTTTGGTCGGCGCGGTCGACGAAAAAATTTTTTCGCGCAGCTCCACGCCGATTGACTTTATAAAATTTTCTTTCGGCGGCGACGCGCTCAACGAGGCGATTGTTCTTTCGCGGCTCGGAAAAAAAGTTCAGTGGATTTCAAAAATCGGCGACGACGACGCGGGCAAAAAAATTTTGGATTACGCCGCAGAAAATAATTTGTCCGTCGAGAGCGTCAAAGTCGAATCCAGCCTGGCGACGGGCGTCAGCATTGCTCTGGTCGACGCGCGCGGTGAACGACGTTTCCTCACGAACAAGAACAGCAGCTTGAGGAAATTGTCCGCCGAAGATATTTTGCCGCACCTCGACGATCTTGGCGAAATCGTTTGCCTGGCGAGCATGTTCGTTTCGCCGCTGCTGGATATCGCCGCGACTGAAAAAATTTTTCGGCTGATAAAATCTCAAGGAAAAATTTTGGCGTTCGACACGACACGCCCGAAGAACGGCGAGACTTTGGACGATTTGTCGGCGATTCTTTCTTGCGCAGATTATTTTTTCCCGAACGAGGCGGAGCTTGCGACTTTGACGGGCTCGGACGACGTGCAAAAAAATATTTCCGCGCTGCTCGATTTCGGCCTGAAGTGTGCGGTCGTCAAACGCGGCGGTGACGGCTGCCTCATCGCCACGAAAAAAAATCGCCTCGAAATTCCTGCGTGCCATGTGGAAAAAGTTGTCGACACGACTGGCGCGGGCGATTGTTTTGCGGCGGGATTTTTGTTCGCGCTGTCGGAAAATTGGTCGCTCGCCGAGTGCGGAAAATTTGCGTGCGCGGTGGCGGCCTGTTCGGTTGAGGAAGTCGGTGCAGTGGCCGGCGTGACCTTTGAAAAAATTTTGCGGCGATACGAAGGGAGCAACTCTCTTGATAAAACTTTCAGGCATTGAAAAAATTTATGACAGCCCGTCGGGAAAAATTCACGCGCTCAAAGGAATCGACCTTGAAATCGCGCGCGGAGAAATTTACGGAATCATCGGGCTCAGCGGCGCGGGCAAATCGACTCTCGTGCGTTGCATAAACATGCTCGAACGACCGACCGCCGGAAAAGTTTTCGTCGACGGGCAAGACATGACGACCCTGACGGACAGCGAACTTCGCGCGGCACGAAAAAATATCGGAATGATTTTTCAGCACTTCAACCTTTTGAGCTCGGCGACGGTTTACGACAACATCGCCTTCCCGCTCAAACTTTCGGGCACGAGCTCGGCTGACATCGAAAAAAAAGTTCGTCCGCTACTTAAACTCGTCGGGCTCAGCGACAAAGCCGATCAATATCCCGCGCAACTTTCCGGCGGACAAAAACAGCGCGTCGGGATTGCTCGTGCCTTGGCCGGCGACCCGAAAGTTTTACTTTGTGACGAGGCGACTTCTGCCCTCGACCCGCAGACGACGAAATCAATTTTGGATTTAATCAAAGTCATCAATCATAATTTATCGTTGACGGTCGTGGTCATCACGCACGAGATGCAAGTCATCAAAGAAATTTGCGACAGAGTGGCGGTCATCAGCGACGGGGTCATCGCCGAACGCGGCTCCGTATTGGACGTCTTCACCAACCCGCAGCATCGAATCACAAAAGAATTTATCAGCGTGCTCCTGTCAAACGATTTGCCCGCGGCCTTCAGAGGCAACGAAATTTCTCAAGACCCGACGGAAGGAAGTTTGCTTCTCGTCCGATTGATTTTTAAAGGCGACAGAGCCGACGACCCCGTCTTGGCCAAAATGATTCGCAGTTGCACGGGCGCGGAATGCACTATGCTTTTCGGGAACTTGGACGAGATTCACGGCGTGCCCTTCGGCAGGTTCATCATCGGCTTGAGCGGCCGGGACGAAGCGATTCAAAGCGCGCTGAATTTTTTGAACGGCCAAGAAGTTCGTGTGGAGGTGATCGGTTATGTTCGCAGAAGTCCTGCCGCTGTTGACTAAAGCTTTGGGCGAAACGATTTATATGGTCGCCGTGTCGATGGCGATTGCCTCGGCTGTGGGCGTGCCGCTGGGCGTCTTGCTCCACACGACAGCCAAAGGTCAAATCCTCGAAAATATTTTCATCAATCAAACGGTCGGCTCGGTCGTCAACGCCATTCGCTCGATCCCGTTTATAATTTTAATGGTCGCGATAATTCCGCTGACAAGATTAATCGTCGGCTCGGCAATCGGAACGACGGCGGCAATCGTCCCGCTGGTCATCGCGTCGATTCCGTTTATCGGCCGGCAAGTCGAAACGTCGATAAAAGAAGTTCCGTCGGGTTTGGTCGAAGCAGCTCAATCGATGGGCGCGACGCCGTTCCAAATCATCAGCCGCGTTTTGTTGCCCGAAGCAATGCCCGGCATCGTCAGTCAGCTCACGACGGTCATAATCGCGCTCGTCGGTGAATCGGCTATGGCGGGCGCAATCGGCGGCGGCGGCCTGGGCGATCTGGCCATTCGTTACGGCTATCAAAGATTTCGACCCGAAGTCATGCTGGCCACCGTCGTCGTGCTCATCGTTTTGGTTCAGCTCGTGCAATTCGTCGGCAACACCCTGGCAAAAAAATTGGACAAACGCTAAAAATTTTTTCAACGGAGACGGGCTCGTCGGCTCGTCTTCTTTTGTTTGACGAAAAATTTTCCCCCGGTTATAATTTTCTCGCAACGAAAATTTTTGAGAAGGGGACGACAATGTTGGAAGCAGAAAAACTTAATCTCGGCGACTTGGTAAAAAAATTGGAGGCGGGCGAAATTCAGCTGCCCGATTTTCAGCGCAGTTGGATTTGGGACAACGACCAGATAAAATCTTTGCTCGAAAGCGTGATTCGCGGCTTCCCGATAAATTCGATTTTGCTTTTGGAGTGCAACGCGGACGACACGAAGTTTGCCTTCCGCCCGATTCAAGGCGTCGAAAAAATTGACGCCAAACCACAAACTCTGATTCTCGACGGGCAACAGCGATTGACGTCGCTTTTCGGCTCGCTCTTTTCGGACAAGCCAGTTGAAATTTCCAAGGGCAAAAAATTTTTTTATTACGTCGACATGAAGAAAGCGATTGAAGCCGTCAAAAATTCCGTCACCGACGAAGACTTGATCATTTCCGTTTCCGCGAACAAAAAATTGAAAGCCAAAGGAAAAAATTGGGATTTGTCGACGCCCGAAAAAGAATTCGCCGCCGACATGTTCCCGCTCAATAAAATTTTCAAAAGTAATCGGCAATGGTTCCGCGGCTACGAAAAATTTCATAACGGCAATGATTCCGCAGAAAAATTTATGGACACTTTTGCCGACAAAATAATTGACAAAGTTAACGACTACGAAGTCGTCGCCATCAAACTCAAAAAAGAAACTCCGCTGGAGGCCGTCTGCAGAATTTTTGAGAAGGTCAACATCGGCATTGCCAAGCTGGACGTTTTCGATTTGCTCACGGCGATTTTTGCGGCGAAAAAAGACGAACGCGGCGAGCCCATAAAGTTGCGCCGGGACTGGGAAAATGTTCAAATATATTTTGCGAGCAGCGGCTCGGACATTTTGACGGAGATTGATTGCTCGGATTTTATCACGGCGTTGACTCTTTTGGTCAGCTACGAAAAATTTCGCGCGGACAAAAAAATTTCTGTCAGCTGCAAGGGCGAAGACATTTTGAAACTTGAATACAACGATTATCTGGATTACAAGCCGCAGATTGTCGAAGGCTTCGTCGACGCCGCAAAATTTTTGGACGGAGAAGGAATCACCACGGCAAAATATCTTCCGTACAAGACGCAACTCATTCCCATGGCCGCCATCTTCGCCGAGCTGAAACTTTCGGGCAAAGACAACGCGGCCGCCGTGAATAAAATTCGGCAATGGTATTGGTGTTGCGTTTTCAGCGAATCTTACAAAGACGGGCAAGGCACTCGTTATGCGAAAGACATTGTGCAGATCATGAAATGGATTGACAAGCGCGAGGAGCCCGAAATAATTCGTAAGGCGCAAATCGTCGCGGGAAGATTGATGAGCGTGAACAACATTCGTTCGGCGGCCTACAAAGGAATCATTTCACTGATAATTAAAAACGGCGCACAAGATTTTCTTGCGGGCAGAGTCATGGGTACGAGCGCGAACTTTGCCGAGAACATCGAGATTCACCACATCTTCCCGAAAAAATTTTGCGAGACGCGCGGCTTGACCAAAACCAAATACGATAACCCGGCCAACAAGACGCTGATTTTGAAAAAGACCAATCAAACCATCGGCGGCAATGCCCCGAGCATTTATCTGAAGAAAATTCAGGAGATGACAAAACTTTCAAACACGGAGCTCAACGAGATTCTCGAAAAACATTTCATTGATCCCGAACTTTGCCGCGCAGATAATTTCGAGGCCTTCATTGACGACCGAGCAAAAAAAATTTTCGACGCGATAGAAAAACTCACGGGACGTGAAGTCGTCGGACGCCAAAGCTGAAAAAAAATCCCCGCAGAATTTTTTGCGGGGAAAAATTTTTTTATCGGACAGATTTTATTTTTTGCGGAAGGCAGTCTTGGTTGTTTGCAGCGCGGGCAAACTTCGGGCGGTTCGTCGCCGACGTGTTCGTAGCCGCAGACGGAGCAGACCCAAATTGTGCCGGATTTTTTTTCTTCGGGCTGAACTTCGGCGGCGGGAGCATCCTCTTCAACGTCGGGCAGCTTCATAATTTTTTGCGCGTCGAGATTTTCACAGCCAAGCGGCGTGTGCGTCGAGAGATAAACCGTCGGATTTTCTTTGATGAACGCGCGGACCCTTTTGAGCGTGTCGCGGGCGGCCGGCAAATCTTCAAACACGACGGACAATTTGTTTTCGAGCAAAGCTTCGTCGGTGTAAGTCACGTCGCCGTGAATCATGAAAAATTTTTCGCCGTCCTCGACGATGACGATTGAATTGCCTTTCGTGTGGCCGGGCGCGAAGATGTAATAAACTCCGTCGGCGATTTTTTGGCTCTTGTCGAAATTTTTGTACGCGCCGTCGGTGAAGTCCGTGCGCACGACGTTATCGCCCGTCAATTTCATATCGTCAGCCTCGATTCGCGAGATAAAAATTTTTGCGTTCGGGAAGTGGCGCAACTCGCCCGTGTGATCGGCGTGCTTGTGGGTGATGAGAATCTTTGAAACTTGTTCGGGCGCGTAACCGGCGGCCTTGAGCGCGTCGACATAATCTTTGACCTTGTCGCCAAAAGTGATGACGGAATTTTCGTTGACGGGAATTTTTTCTTCGGCGGGGAAGCCCGTGTCGACGAGGATGATTTCCTTGCCCGTGTCGATGACAAAATTTTGCAGGCTTGAGCGAAGTTTTTCCTCCTTGATCGAACCTTCGGGCAGGCCGCCGCCGCACGCGAAAGATTTCATCATGTAGCCGCCGTCGAAAAGTTTAACAGCCGAAATTTTCATTTGAGTTTTCGCCTCCGTAAATTTTCTGTCGAGCATCAGGCCGAGTGTCACGACGCCCGCGGTTTTTATAAATTCGCGCCGATTCATCAGACTTTCTCCTTGAAGACGGACGCAGGTTGACCGCAAATCGGACAAACTTCGGGCGGAGCATCGACGACGTGTTCGTAGCCGCAAATCGTGCAGACAAAAGTTTTCTGCCCCGCTTCAACTTTTTGTTCGGGAGCATTTTCGAGCTGCTTGAAATCTTTTTTGGGCTGGGCGCACACGGGACAAGTCCAATCGTCGGGCTCGGCGTCCAGGTCGCCAAAATATTTGTAGCCGCAGCACGGACAGACATAAACTTTTTTTCCGGCGGGATTTTCGGGCTTGAAGTCGGGCTTGTATTTTTTGAAAATCTCATCGATAACTACGCCGTGATGTTTTTCTTCCTGCGCGAAAATTTCCATCTCGTCGGCCGCCTTGTCGAGACCCGCCGCGCGGAATTTTTCTGCCAAAGCTTTGACGGAAGCCTCGCCGCCGTATTCCGCGTTCTTCACTCGGTCGAGCAGCTCCCAAAAATCTTTGGGATATTTTCCGTTGAGCGTGGCGTAGAAGCCGGCGTGTTTGGCCTCTTGATTGGCGGATTCGAGGAGAATTTTTGCCACGTCGTCGAGGCCTTGCTCTTGAGCCAAACGAGCCAGCGCGTAATACATCAGCGTGCCGTTGATTTCGGCGCGGGCGGCTTCCTTGGCGATGAATTCGAGGTCGGTGCCTTTGGTCGCGCCGTGCAAACTAATTTTTTCTTTAAAGACACTCGACGGCTGACCGCACACGGGACAAACTTCAGGCGGAGCGTCACCGACATGTTCGTAGCCGCAGACGCCGCAGATCCATTTTTTGCCTTCGACGTTCAAAACTTCGGGCTTATATTTTTTCAGCAGATCTTCGATGACGACGCCGTGGTGCCATTCTTGTTCTGCGAAAATTTCCATTTCGTCAGCCGCCGCACTCAAGCCCGCCGCACGAACCATATCCGCCAAAGTTTTGATTTTCGTTTTGCCGCTGTATTCGGCTTTGGCGACGCCCGCGACGAATTGCCAGAAATCTTTTTGAATTTTTCCGCTGAGCACGGCGTAAAATCCGGCGTGGACGGCCTCTTGATTGGCGGACTCGATAAAAGTTTGCGCGACTTCGTTCAAGCCTTGTTCTTTGGCCAGACGAGCCAGCGCGTAATACATCAGCGTGCCGTTCGCTTCGCCTTGAGCCAGAGCTTCCATCGCGGGTTGCAGGTCGGTACCTTTCGTCAGGCCGTGAAGACTTTCCGTAGGTTTGGCGGGTGCAGAGCGATCGATTTTCGGATATTCGAAAGCGTAGCCCACGCCGAAGTGAATAATCCATTCGGGCTTTTCGGGAATCGGAATCCAATAGCCGTACGCTTTGCCGAACGCGCCTTCGTACGTGCAACACTGAACCTCGCTGGTGTCGACGGCTTTGTCGCATTGGCAGCCGCGGTGATTTTCGGGCTTGCCGATGGACGAACATTTCACGCCAGGTTGAAAACCGAACTCGGCGGCTTTTTTGTTCACGGCGACGACCTCGCGGCTCTTTTGCGTGATCATCACGGCTTCGGGGAAGTTATCCCACATCAAATGGAACGCGCGGATAATTTCATCGTTGCTCACACGAATCACTCCCTAAAAGATAATACATAAAAAAATATAACCCGCCGCAAAAATTTTTTTCAAGTTATCAAAGCGTCCAAGTCGTAAAGAAATTTTATGCCGCGAAAAATTTATCTGAAAGTTCAAAGGGTTGCGCAAGACGCCGCCGGGTTGTAAAATTCACTTGAAAAATTTTTATGGAGTGTTGAGTTATGCATAGCTTTGAATATCATTGCCCGACGGAAATAATTTTTGGCCTCGGCGCGGAAGAGAGCGTGGCGGAAAAAATTTTTAAATACGGCGGGTCGCGCGTGATGATTTTGTACGGCGGCGGCTCGGCGGTCAAAAGCGGGCTCATCGGCAAGATTGAAAAACTTTTGACGGACGGCGGCCTTGACGTAAAAATTTTGGGCGGCGTCAAACCGAATCCCCGTTTGAGTTTCGCCCGTCAAGCTGTCCGTGAGGCACTCGACGCTAAAATAAATTTCGTGCTGGCGGTCGGCGGCGGCTCGGTCATCGACACGGCCAAAGCGGTTGCACTCGGAGCGGCCAACGTCGAAGCGGACATTTGGGATCATTGGACGAACAAAAATCATTTGGAAAAAAGTTTGCCCGTCGGAGTGATTTTGACGATTGCGGCGGCCGGCAGCGAAACTTCGGACTCAGCGGTTTTGACGGACGAGACAAGCGGTCTCAAACGCGGCTCAATCACCCCGCGGCCGGTCTTCGCGATGATGAATCCGAAATTCGCGCTGACGGTTCCGCACTTCCCTTTGATTTGCGGAATCGCCGACATCATCATGCACACGTTGGAGCGATATTTCAGCCGAATCGAGGGCAACGACTTCACGGACATGGTCGCCGAATCGCTGATAAAAAATGTGATGGCGCACTCAAAAATTTTGCTGAAGGATCCGCAAGATTTGCACGCGATGAGCGAGATAATGTGGTGCGGGTCGGTGTCGCACACGGGCTTCACGGGTCTTGGTCGCGACAGAGATTTTTCCGCGCACAAACTCGGTCACGAACTCAGCGGCCGCTACGACGTGGCGCACGGCGCGAGCTTGACGACGGTTTGGGCGTCTTGGGCGCGAACAGTTTACACCGTCAAGCCCGAACGTTTTGCAAACTTCGCGGAAAAAATTTTCGGCATAACGGACGGCACGATTGACCAAAGAGCAAACGCCGGTATCGACGCAATGGAAAATTATTTTCGTGAGCTGGGCACGCCGACGAATTTTTCCGAACTCGGAATCGGCGTTCAAAGCGACGACGAGCTGAATTTTTTGGCGGACATGGTAACCTCGAACGGCACGAAAAAAGTTGCGACCTTCCTGCCGCTCGACAAAAATTTGGTCATGGAAATTTATCGCAAAGCAAATCGTTGAGGTAAAGTTATGAAAATTTCTGACGACGCAAAAGATCGCGCGCGGCAAGTCAAGCTGATTATTTTTGATGTGGACGGCGTGCTCACCGACGGCGGAATTTATCACGGCGCAAACGGCGAACTCTTTAAATCTTTCCACTGCCGCGACGGCTTCGGAATCACGCTGGCTCATTCGTGCGGCTTGAAGACGGCCATTATCACCGGCAGGACTTCGGCGATGACCTCTTGGCGAGCAAACGAGTTGAAAATTTCCGCTCTCTTTCAAGGGCAGATGAACAAGCGCGACGCTTACAAAAAAATCAAGGCGCAATTCAATCTGACGGACGAGGAAATTTGTTACGTGGCCGACGACGTGATTGACCTGCCCGTTTTCGTTCAAGTGGGTTTTCGTGCAAGTGTCGGCGACGCCGAGGAGGAAGTCATCGCTCGCGCCCATTTCGTCGCAAAAAATTTCGGCGGCCACGGTGCCGTCAGAGAAATTATAGAATTTATTCTGAAAGCAAAAGGATTTTGGCACTCGATTATCGAACGCTACACCAATCCGAATTTCGACGACAAAGATCTGACCGCGCTCAATCAATAAAATTTTTTTGGAGGAAAAAATGCTTTACCGAACGCTGATGACGCTTAGCAGAATAATTCGCCTGCTGCCCTATGACGCACTTTTGTTTTTGGGGAAAATTTTCGGGCACCTGTATTATCTGCTCGTCAAAAAGCAACGGGAGCGGGCGGTCGCACAAATGATTCCCGCGCTCGAAATTTCGGAGGAGCAAGCCAGAAAGCTCGTAAAAAAATCTTTTATAAATTTGTCGCGCAACATGCTCGATATCCTCTACATGCCCAACCTCAACGAAAAAAATTTGTCGCAGTTCATAGAAATCGACCATTTGGAAAGAATGCGTGCGGCTCTGGCTGAAGGTCACGGCGTCGTGGTTTTGACGGGGCACATCGGCACGTGGGAATGGCTCTCCGCGGCGTTCACGCTAAATTCGATGCCCGTTACAGCGATTGCCAAGCTCCAACCCAACGCTCAATATTCTCGTGTGCTCGACGATTTGCGCGCGACCATTCACGTTGAAATTTTTAATCGCGGGACGAACGAATTGCGTGCGGCGGGTCGTGCTCTCAAAGACGGAAAAATTTTGGGCTTCCTGGCCGACCAAGACGCGGGGCCCGGCGGTGCTTTTATAAAATTTTTGGGCAAGACCGCTTCCACGCCGATGGGGCCTGCAGTTTTCGCCAGACGTTTCAACGCGCCCGTTGTTCCCGCTTTTATTATCCGTCAACCGAACGGCCGCCACCTCGTAAAAATCGGGGAAGTCATGCACTTCGAGGACACGGGCGACACCGACGCCGACCTTTTGCGCTTCACTCAGAAGATGACAAAAATTCTGGAAGACGTCATCCGCCAAAACCCCACGCAATGGCTCTGGTTTCAAAAACGCTGGAATACGCCGCCCGAAATGCAAAAGACGAACAAACATCACACGGTTAAAGCCCGACGTTCGGAGGAGAAAAGATGAGCACACGAGAAAAAATTTTGGCAGCGGTCGCGGTGATTTTTTTTGTGTGCCTGGTCGTTTGGGTCGTGCGCACGACCCCCAAAGCCCCGCCGCCGTTCGAAAAGGTCGAGCCGCCCACAATCATGGAATACGAAGGCAACACCATAACCGAAGAGCGCGATGGAAAAATTATTTGGGAGCTGACCTGCGACAAGTTGCGCGTCGATTCAATCACGCAGGACATGGAGCTCATCAACGTCAAAGGAAAATATTATGACGAGGACAAAACCTGGAATTTGACGGCCGACCACGGCATTTACGATCAAGCGGAAAAATTAATCTACCTTGAAGGCAATGTCATCTTGACCAACAATGTCGATTCCGAAGAACTCCGCAGCGAAGATTTGGCCTGGCTGACCGAAAAAGAAATTCTCGTTGCCCAAGGAAAAGTTTCCGTCAAAAACGACAAAGGTGCCACACTCCTCGCCGACAAAATCGAATGGTTTTCCGCCGAAGAAAAAATCATCGCCACCGGCAACATCGACGTGACCAACACCGACGGCGCAAAACTTTTGAGCGACAAACTCGAATGGCTCTCGGCCGAAGACAGATTGATTGCCACCGGCAACGTCAGAATTTCTCGTGAAGACATGCGCGGTTTCGGCGATATGGCCTATGCCGAAGGCGACTTCAAAAAGTTCGGGCTCATCGGCAACGCAAAAGTTCTCAAGGGCGTCACGGACGAACCGACAAATTAGGAGGAAAAATTTTTCATGAAAATTGGAGTGTTCAAAAATGTTTTTGTCGACGGCAAATTCATTCCCGTTGCCGAACAACTGAATGTGAATCAAAAATATTATGAACTTCTTCGCGAGCAGCTCAAGATTAAAAAAGTCGTCGGGAAAAATTTCGTCCGCCTCGGCGACCCACACGACGGCGGCTACGTCATGGTCGACAACTTCAAAACCGCGGGCGTCGCTTATTCTTTCGGCATCAACGACGACGTATCATGGGATTGGGACATGGTCTCGCGCGGCTACGATATTTTTATGTACGACCCGACGATTGCCGCCCTGCCGAAAAATCACGAACGTTTCCACTTTTTCAAACAAGGAATCCTCGGCATTGAAATCAAAGAGCAAGCCATGAACACGCTGGAAAATTTCATCCGCCTCAACGGGCACGCCGCAAACTCGAACATGATTTTAAAAATGGACGTGGAAGGCGCGGAGTGGAGTTTTCTCTCGACCGTCGCCTCCGAAACTTTGAATCAATTCGACCAGATGGTTTTTGAATTCCACGACATGACCGCGCCGAAAGATCAAAGCGTGATGAACGCGACGCTGGCCTGCATAAGCAAAATAAATCGGACGCATTCTTTGGTTCACCTGCACGCGAACAATTGGAGCTCGTTTTTGATTTTGGAAGACAAAATTTTGGTTCCCAACGTGCTCGAATTGACTTACGTGAAAACTTCAAATTATGAGCTTGTCGACGACGAAAATATTTTTCTGCCGCTTCCCATTGACCAAAAAAATAATAAAGACGCTCAAGAAATTCCGTTGGGGCGTTGGAACAAAAAATTTAATAACGTGGTGAAGATTAAATGACCAAGATGAAAAAAATCTGCGCGGCACTTTCGGCGGCAATGCTGATGTCTTCGGCGGCAATCGCTGCGGAAAAAGATAATGTGCCCTCCGAAGTCAACGCCGACGCAATCGAATACGACATGAACACGGGCGTCGTCTCGGCCGAAGGAAACGTTCTGCTCAAACACGGAACGACCAAAGCCACGGGACTTCACGCGCTCTTCAACGTCAACACGAAAGAAGCCAGCCTCGTGGGCAACGTGATTGTCGTCGACGAGGACATGCGCATAACTTGCTACGCGCTGATGAGCAACGGCCAAGGCCACATGGTCGCCGAAGGTGACGTCATCGCCAAGCAGACCGTCGCGCCCAACGAAAAATATCCTGCGGGCGACGTGCGAACTTTCACCGGCGAACACATCGACTTCTTCCCCGACGACAGAAAACACGTTTTGATTCCCGGCGGCGGAATTGCCAAAAGCGAAGTCGAAGGAACTTTCACGGCGGACAAATTGGAAGGCTGGATCGACGACGAACGATATATCGGCACGGGCAACGCTCACCTCGTCAGCCAAACGCGAAACCTGGAAGCCGGCGGCGATCAAGTCGATTATGACGGCAAACTCGAAGGCAAGGCGGTAGTCAGCGGCAATGCCTGGGCGATTCAGGACAACAACACAATCCGCGGCAATCGCGTCACGGTTTATCTGGCCGACGACGGAACTTTGAAGGCCGAAAAGAGAATCGAGATGCCCGCAGATTTTGATAAAGCCTTTGAACAAAAACCTGAGCCCGAAAAAATTTCCAAGCCCGAAGAAAAAGTTGAACCCGAAAAAAAATCTGCCGAGGCGACGACCGATGAATCTTGAGGCTCGCGATTTGGTCAAAGCTTTCAAAGGGCGCACCGTCGTCAACAAAGTTTCAATCAAAGTCGAGACGGGCGAAATCGTCGGGCTGCTCGGCCCCAACGGCGCGGGCAAGACGACTTCCTTTTACATGATGGTCGGGCTGGAGCGTCCCGATTCCGGCGAAGTCTTCGTTTCCGACGTGAACATTTCAAAGTTGCCGATGTATCGTCGCGCGGAGCTGGGGATAAGTTACCTGACGCAGGAAGCCTCGATTTTCCGTAAGCTGACCGTCGCCGAAAACATCATGGCCATCCTCGAAACGTTGCACATGAGCAAAGAGGACCGCAGAAAAAAATTGAACGAACTTTTGCGCGAGTTTAGCATACGCCACGTCGAAAAAAGAAAAGGCACGGAACTTTCCGGCGGCGAACGTCGTCGCGTGGAGATCGCCCGCTGTCTTGCCCTGGAGCCGAAATTTATTTTGCTCGACGAACCTTTTGCCGGCGTCGACCCGCTGGCCGTGGCCGATATCCAAGAAATCATAAAATATTTGCGCAAGCGCGGCATGGGAATTTTAATCACCGACCACAACGTCCGCGAGACTTTGCACATCGTCGACCGCGCTTACATTTTAAACGAAGGAAAAATTTTGCTGGAAGGCAACGCAGATTTTATCGCCACCAGCGACATCGCCAAAAAATTTTATCTCGGCTCCAACTTCACGCTTTAAATCGGAGGTTTTTGAATGCGCCTTAGGATTCTTGACGTATACATTTTTCGAGAAGTCGTCTTCGCGTTTCTCTTTGCCATTTGCGCGTTCACGGCGGTTTTTATCGGTTCGGGCACGCTTTTTAGAATTGCCAGATACATCACCGACTACGGCGCGAGTTTTACTTCCGTGGTGAAAATTTTCGTCTACGGTTTGCCCGGCATCGTCATGTGGACTTTCCCAATGTCCATGCTCTTGGCCACGCTACTGACTTTCGGGCGGCTGTCATCTTCGAGCGAAATTACGGCGATGAAATCTTGCGGGATAAGTTTCGGACGGATCGCCGCGCCCGCAATTTTTCTCGGCGTCATCGTCACGGCCTGCGCCATTCTCTTCAACGAACACGTCGTGCCCTGGGCGAACACCGCTTACAACAACGTCG
>CAMNFC010000013.1 GCA_946536925.1 uncultured Selenomonadales bacterium
AGGCGCACACGTTCCCAAACTTGTTGCCCGTCGTTTTGCTCCACATGAGCAACTTATAAATCACGACCGCCACCTCACGCCGTCGCCGCAGGTTTTGCGTCGTATAATCCCTCACCACGGGCGAATTTTATTACTGCTTCACGAAACGCTTGGGCTTCCCTAATTTCCTTTTCGCTAAATTGCATTGGCCGCGGCTCGTCACTTCTGCCGAGTAAATAATCCGTCGTCACGTTATAGGCATTAGCTAAGTCAAGTATCTTTTGCGAGGGCGGGTTTGATTTATCTTTTTCATAAAATTGATACGCTTGGCGAGTTACCCCAAGAACAACTGCAACGTCATCTTGCGTGAGACCGAAAGTTTTTCTAAACCGCGATAAGGCTTCTCCTATTTTCATTTCAAACACCTCCTTAAATTTGTTTGATTATACCACGAAGAAAAATTCGTTTGCAAGTGTGCTTTAACTTTTGCAAATTTTTTTTGCAAAAGGTGTTGACAAAGCAAATTTAATTTGCTATATTCTACACGACCGATAGGGAAAGGCAAGGACGCAAAGGACTAAGGAAGGAATCCTCACGACCTGGGCGTCGTCGGCAATCTTCCCGACCGTCGACCTTGGAAAAAAGATTTTGGCTTAATCTGGGACGTGCTCGGCGAATTTGACAGCCCCTCAACGTCAAGGAAAACACTGTCGCTGACAAGTCTGCTTTGAGAATTGTCGCCAAAATTACGGCAAGTGCGCGGGATTTACAAAATCACAATAATCACCACCACAGTGTAATGTCAAATCTTTTGGAAAAATTATAACATTAAGCACACCGTCACACCCAAAACTCAGCCGAAATCGCCGAACACGGGCTCAAGTCTTGGACTAATGACGAACCGGGCGAAAATACCTTCAACAATAATTCTGACGGCCGAAGTCGTGGGGAGTTTTTTTGGCGGAAAAATCAGTATGAAAAAATTTTATTTCGCGGGCTCCACGTCCACATCGGCGGCAACGGGTTTTGCGTTCCGTCGGCGAGCCAGCACTCTTTTAAAAAAACGCCCCGATAACTGAGGCAGTTTTAACTTTGCACGGCTTGCTAAAATTTTGATTCATTTTGAGAAAAGCCATTCGTCTTCGGGCGCAAAATCTCTTTACAAGGGATCGGAAAAAATTTTGTGCGACGACGGCTCGAAGTTGCAGTTTGTCATTCTTTGCAGGTATTGACACTTTCACGGGCTGAACTGGACGGTGACGGTGGTGCCTTTGTCGACGATTTCGCCCGCGCCGATAGATTGGCTGACGGCGAAACCCGAACCTTGCGCGTTGAAAGAGACGCCCGCCTCGTTTGCAAGACGCGCGGCCTCACGAATACTTTTGCCGTAAAAACTCGGAACGCGGGCTGCTTCGGGCGCGAGAGATTCAGGAGCTTCGGGTTGATTGGTTTGAGCCGGAGCTTCGACTTTTGGAATTTCTCTTTGAGGCAAATCACGGATGGACGCGTCACCCACGCCGACATCGCCGGCCACTTCATCGGAATCGAGACCCAGCGGCGCGTCAGAAGGCTCAATTCTCAAGTAGCGGAAAATTTGGGAAAAAATTCTGGCAGCCACGGGTGCGGCGATTTGTCCGCCATAAAAAACTCCCAAAGGCTCATCAATCACGACCAGCAAGGCGATTTGGGGACTCTCGACGGGCGCAAAACCGCAGAACGACGCGATATATTTTCCCTCGTCGTATCCGCCGTCGTAGGTGTTAACTTTTTGAGCGGTACCTGTTTTCCCCGCGACACGATAGCCGCGAACGGAAGCCTTACCACCGCCGCCTGAAGCCACGACCTGTTCGAGCAAGCCAACCAGCGTTTTATCGGTGGCCGAATCAATCGTGCGCCTGACTTCTTCCACGTGCGTTTCAAAATAAGTTGAGCCGTTAGCATTCTTAATCGACTTTACGATATGCGGCTTAAGCAAAATCCCGTCGTTGGCAATGGCACAAAAAGCGGTAATCAGTTGCAGCGGAGTGACCGCGATTGACTGACCGATTGACATTGTGGCGATATCCGAGTCGACCATATCCTGCGGCGCGTAAAGAATGCCGGATTCCTCGCCCGGAAGTTCAATGCCCGTGGGTTCGCCGAAACCAAAAAGCCGCGCGTACTCAATCAATTTATCCGCGCCGAGGTCGTAGCCGAAAATCGCAAAGCCGGTGTTGAGCGACTGCTTGACGACGTCCGCAAAAGTCACGGTTCCGAAGCTTGCCCCGTTCCAATTTTGAATCTTCTTGCCGGAGAAAACGACGTAGCCCGGGTCGACGAAAACTTGATTTGGCGCGACGATACCTTCCTGCAACAGTGCGCCCGCGACGACAGCCTTGAACGTCGAGCCCGGCTCATAAATCGACGCGACGGCTTTATTCTTCCAAATTTCCTGGTCGTAATCCCAAAAGCGGTTCGGATTGTAGGACGGACGCTCCGCCATAGCGAGAACTTCACCCGTGCGCGGATCCATTGCAATACACGTTATAGCCAGCGGCGAACTCTCGGCCATTGCGCGGTCAAGTTCCTGCTCAACGATAAACTGAATCGTGCTGTCAATCGTGAGCTCAATTGTCTTGCACCGGTCACCCTGATAACCGTGCGGCGTGAAAATTGATTCGAGAATGGGGCGTTCCTGCGTGTCAGCGTAGATAAAAGATTCGGTAACTTCGCCCTTGATGTACTTGTCCAACGCCTGTTCAATGCCGTCGAGACCTTTATCATCCGTTCCGACGAAACCCAAAACATTTGCGGCCAGCACGTCATTAGGATAGTAACGTTTGGCCTCGTCGCGGAAACCCAAGCACACGGCGTAATTTTTCTCCCGAATCAGCGCGCGAATAGCCTCGTACTCGGATTGCTCCAGCCGACGTTTAACCCAGCTGAATCCGCCGCCGACCGCGATATCGTCCAAAATTTCTTGCTCCGTTTTGCCGACGAGCGGTGCCAAATCTTGAGCAAGCTGAGCGGGATTTTCCACGTGGTTTGGGTCGACGAAAAGCGATTTAGTCATCGTGCTCACGGCGAGTTCGCGGCCGTTCCTGTCGACGATAGCACCCCGCGGCGACTGCACGGAGTAATCGTGGCCGACCTGAAAACGCATTCTTTCCGCCAGTTCCGAGCCTTGAACGAGTTGCAACCACGCATAACGCAGGACGACCACGCTCATCAAAAACAGCAACGCCAGTACAAGTTTTATGATTCGATTTTGAACGAACGCCCGATCTTTTTTGACTTGAGCCATATCAAGCCCGCTGAACGTTTTTAAGGAGCGCGTCCTTGAGCCGGCCTTCAATCGCCACGAGTTCTTTTTCTGCCGCTTGACGTTTTTGGCGTCCTTCGTGCTGAATGCGCAGCGTCTCCTCAATCGTGGAAATCAAATCCTCGTTGACTTTTTTGACGGTCTCCACGTCGACGATTCCGCGCTCGTTGGCCTTGGCCGTGTCGATTGAATTCTGCTTGAGCATTTCGGCGTTGCGGCGGAGCAAATCGTTTGTCGCGTCGCTGACGGCTCGTTGCAGCTCGATGACTTCTTTTTGGCGGGTGAGACCAAGCGCGATGACCATCTGGTTTTTCCACAGCGGTATCGTGTGATAAATGGCACTCTGCACGCGGTCGATTAAAACTCTGTCGTTGTTCTGAATCAATCGGATTTGCGGCGCGGTCTGAATCGCCAGCGTCTTGCTGAGCTTGAGGTCGTGAATTTTTTTCTCGAAGCGGTCGACGCTCTGTTCAAAATCACTCACAACTTGCACGGCCATCGGGTCGCCGCTTTCCGTGGCTTGAGCACGAAGTTTGGGCAAAGTCACGTTGCGCATTTCCTCAAGTTTTTCCTCGCCCGCGCGGATGTACAGCTGCAGATCTTTGAAGTAATCCAAATTCTTTTGATAGAGCGTGTCGAACATCACGATATCTTCCATCATCTTGACTTTGGAACTTTCCAGCCCGGCTTGAATCTTATCCACCTGCGTTGAAAGTTTTTCGTAGCCCTGCATGATGTCATCGGCCTTGCTCACCAGCGAACCGATTATCGGCAGGCTGCTCAGGAAGCTGTCGTTCTTTTTGGTCACGTCGAAACCTTTGACTTTGGAAACCAAATCGTTTAGGAGCGTCCCGACCTCGCCGGAATCTTTTGTGCGGACTTTGGCCAGGATGCTGTCGGAGAATTGGGCGATCTCCTTCTGCGCGGGTGCCCCGAAACTCAGCGGCGTGCTCGAATCCGTCAAGTCGATTGAATCCTTGATTGATTGAACTTTGGCCTGCTCTTCGGGCGAGAGCGTCTCGATCTGCTGCGTGACTTGTGCGATTTCTTTTGCGGGCTCCACGGGCGCGATTGCCTCCGTCGTCGAAGCTTTCTTCTTTGCCATCAAGTCGTTAAGGTTTATGTCTGCCATGTCTATCTCTCCTCTTGTTTATGTACTGCGTGTAAAAATCTTCCACGGGCATGAACAGGTAACGAATCCCTTCGACGAGACTGACCCACATCGGCAGCGTCGTCCAGCTGAGCAGGAAATAAATCACGCCCTGAAGAGTTTTGCCTTGATAAAATTTGTGCGCGCCGAACGAGCCCAGGAAGATTGCCAGCGCGGATTGAATCAGTTTTGTCTGGACGATTTGCGGGCGGTCTTCTTCGGGGAAAGGCATTTCTTCCGGGAAGGCGTCGACTTGCCCGCGTCTGCGACGTTGCATTCCCTGCGGAAAAAATTTTCGCGGCGTCGCGTTTTCAATCGGCCGGTCGAGCAGGTCAGTATCAATCCGAACGTTGCCGTACTCGTCGACATCTCCCACGTCAATTTTTTTCGTGTCGATTCCTTCGGCGTTTAGCTGTTGCTCCATGACGGTGAGCTCGGCGTCCGCGGAAATAATTTGGTCGTTGAGGATGTGCTCGAATTGATCTTGATAGGCTTCGTCGAGCGCGGCCAGCGTCCGTCTCATTCGAGCTTTGAGCTCTTCCACCTTGCCCGTCGACAAATGCGTTTCCTCCAGCTCCTGATACTGCTTGACGATTTTTACGGCGCGGTCTTGATAATAATCGATGAACTTGTAGGCCAGAGCGATTCGCGGCGGATTTTTTTCCAGGTGATTCAAAAGATTTTTCGCCGTCCGCTGCAGCCGCTTGAGTTGCGCCGAAAGTTCGCGGTCAGAAATTTTTTCCAACGCCTCCTGCAAAAAATTATAGTCGGCGGTCGCCTTGTCGAAGTTTTCCTGAAGATATTGCGCGCGTTCCGCCTCCAGCTCGTTCATGTCCAGGCGCGGCGTCCGATTTTTTTTCCAATCCCAAAAAGCTTTTCCGCCGAAGATTACGCCCGTCGTCATCAAAATCACTATCAGATAGTTAAGCAATTCGTCCACGCTCATCACTCCCTGCCGAGTCGAAAAATTTTTCTCCGCGAATTGTACCATAAAATTTTCAGCCGTGCACAACTTTGCATAAAAAAATCCCCGCCGAAGCGAGGAAAAAATTTTTCACGGCAAAGAAATATTTTGGTTCTCCGCGACTTGATGAAGTTGCGGCATCAGCGTCATCAAAATTTCTATCAGCCGCGCGTGATCCGTATTTTTTATCGTCCCGTAATAGTGCGAGGGTTTGAGCCCGTGCGCCGAGGCAAAAGGTTTTCGGCATACGACCCGCCCGCCCTGCACGTCGAAATTCACGCGGAACGGCACGATATGAAAACCTTCGTCCCACTCGCCCAGGTCGTCGTCGACTTGCCCGCGTTGCTGTTGAGGAAAACCCATGACGGCAATCAGCGGCGAATCGTTCAAGTAGAAGTCGTAAGTCTTGCGCGTGTAAGGCACGAGGCCGACGGGTTCAATGTTCCTGTCCATGGCCATAAAGCAAACTGCTCCGTCAGCTTTTATCCGAATCAGCGCGAGGATTGAATTTTCGTCCGCGGACAAGGTAAAGACCATCGGCTCGAACGGCAAATCTTCCTCGGCCGCCTCGACGGGAATCGCGAAAAAAATTATCAGCGCGAGGAGAAAAATTTTCTTCATTAAAACGCCTCAGAATTTGTTCTCGCGACCGGCTTTCAGGCGTTGAATGTTTTCTTTGTGGCGCAGGACGATGCAAACCGCCGCAATCAGCGCGAACAGAAAATAAATCGTCGGCTCCTTGAATGCCGCGGCCAAAATCGGCGTGAGGACGGCCGCCACGATTGAAGCGACGGAAACGTAGCGCGTGAGCAAAGTCAGCACAAGCCAGACGATGAAAACAATCAAAGTAATTTTGGGCATGAGCGCGGAGATGACGCCCAAACCGGTCGCCACGCCTTTGCCGCCTTTGAAGCCGAGGAAAATCGGGAACATATGACCGAGCATTGCGAACAGACCGCCCACGACCATTGCGCCGGGCGACGCCAAAAGACACATACCGAGCAGCACGCCCAGCTGACCTTTAATGAAGTCGAGGATAAAAATCAAAAGACCTGCTTTCTTGCCGATGACCCGCCAGGCATTTGTCGCGCCGATGTTGTGCGAGCCGAAACGTCGCAAATCTTTTTTCCAAATGAGTTTGCCGAAAATTAATCCCGTCGGTATGGAGCCGAGGAGATACGCCGCGATGACAAGTGCCGCCCAATTCATTTTAAATTCCTCATTCCTGTTGTTGGTGCGGATGGAGGGAGTCGAACCCTCACGCCCGAAGGCAACGGATCCTAAGTCCGGCGCGTCTGCCAATTCCGCCACATCCGCTCGCGCCGATTAAATCACATTTATTTTTCACTGTCAACGTTCATTGATATTTGAGTTTGAGAGCCGCGCCGACGAATTCGCGGAAGAGCGGGTGCGGTCGATTCGGTCGCGATTTTAATTCGGGGTGAAACTGACAGCCGACGAACCACGGGTGCAAATTTTTTTCCAGCTCGATGATTTCAACCAGGCTGTCGTCCGGGAGAGAGCCCGCGATTATCATTCCGTGCTCCGAAAAAATTTCGCGGAACTTGTTGTTGAACTCGAAGCGGTGGCGGTGGCGTTCGCTGATTTGGTCGAGGCCGTAAGCTTTGGCCGTGTGCGTGTCGGGAAAAACTTTGCATGGGTACGCGCCCAATCTCATCGTCCCGCCCTTTTGCGTCACGTTGAGTTGAGAATCCATCAGCGCGATAACGGGGTGATCGGTGTCGGGATTAAATTCAGTCGAGTTTGCGTCCGCGAAGTGGCAAACGTTTCTGGCGAATTCAATCGCGGCGCACTGCATGCCCAAACACAATCCCAGGAACGGAATTTTATTTTCGCGGGCAAAAGTTATCGCCTTGACCTTGCCTTCGATTCCGCGAGAACCAAAACCGCCCGGCACCAAAATTCCTCTGCAGCCGCTGAAAACTTCTTCGGGGTCGGCGTCCGCGCATTCAAACTTTTCGGAGTTGACGAAATTGATTTTGACTTTCGCACCGTGAGCAATCCCCGCGTGATGAAGAGCTTCGACGACGGAGATGTAAGCGTCGGGCAGCTCAACGTATTTTCCGACGAGCGCGATTTTGATCGTTCGTTCGGGATTTTTAATTTTGTGAACCATTTTGCGCCACTCGTCGAGCTTGGGCGGGGCTTGCGGCAAATTTAATTTCTCCAGGACAATTTTGTCGAGGCCTTCGTTTTCCATGATGAGCGGCACTTCGTAAATCGTGGCGGCCGTGCGGTTTTCGATGACGGCGTTTTCGTCCACGTCACAAAAGAGCGCGATTTTTTTCTTCAGCTCGCGGGTTATCGGGTAATCCGTCCTGCAAACCAAAATGTCCGGCTGAATTCCAATCGCCCGAAGTTCTTTGACGGAGTGTTGAGTCGGTTTGGTTTTGAGTTCGCCGGCCGCGCCGATATACGGCAAGAGCGTCACGTGGATATAAAGCGCGTCGTTTTTGCCGACTTCCTTTTTAACTTGACGAATCGCTTCCAAAAACGGCAGGCTTTCGATGTCGCCGACGGTGCCGCCAACTTCCGTTATCACGACGTCAGCCATGTCTTTTTCCGCCACGGCATAGACGCGGGCTTTAATCTCGTTTGTGACGTGCGGGATAACTTGAACGGTCGAGCCCAGATAATCGCCCTTGCGCTCTTTGGACAAAACAGACCAATAAACTTTGCCCGTGGTTGTGTTGGAATGTTTGCTCAGATTGATGTCGATGAATCTTTCATAATGTCCCAAGTCCAGATCGGTTTCCGCGCCGTCATCGGTCACGAAAACTTCGCCGTGCTGATAGGGGCTCATTGTGCCGGGATCGATGTTTATGTAGGGGTCGAACTTTTGAATCGTAACTTTCAAGCCGCGGCTTTTTAAAAGTCTGCCGAGCGATGCTGCCGTGATTCCTTTACCGAGCGAGGAAACTACTCCGCCGGTCACAAAAATATATTTAGCCATTTTGTCCTCCGCAATGAGAGTATTTTTTAGCTTGCTTTGGTTGTTGTCTTTGTCGTGGTGGAGCGCGTGCGTTTTGTTTCGGGCGGGAACCAATCGGCCAAACCCCACAGCCCGTCCTTTACGTGTTGAAAGCGGCTGTCCATGTTTATCATCGTGTAAATTTCGGAGATGGCCGCCGCTTCGTTTTGCACGACTTCGTTTTTCGCCGCGATTATCTGACGAATCAAAGTTTTGAAGTGAATCGGGTTGTCTTTGCCCGCCGCGCTGAGGATGTTATAGGCCAGGTCGACTTCGGAAATTTTTTCTTCCATTTAATATGATCCTCCCAAATTTTGTAAGCTGTCGATGACGCAGGCGCAACCGGGACGAACGTGCTGCATGATGAAAAGCATTTTGTCTTCGGTCATGGCCACGCAACCGCCCGTGAAAGGTCTGCCGGGTTTGGAGCAGTGCATAAAGAGAGCCGCGCCTCTGCCGGGCGTGCATTCCGCGTTATAGCCCATGTTCAGGCAATAGTAATAGAACGGCTGATACTCAATCAAATGTTCGCTGTAAGTCGTGTCGAAGCTGTAGGGAGCCTCACGAATGTCGACCATCTGATTGTATTTATAATTCCAGTCGCCCGACCAATAATAATTTTCGTCAATCTGCGTGTAGGGGAAAGCACAGCCGGGATCGGGCTTGATGCCGAACGCGCAATCGAAATAGAACGTACCGACGGGAGTTTTGTTGTCGCCCGCGCGGACTTTGCCCAAACCGTTCCTGCCGATAAAGCCCGGCGTAGACATGATCTCTTCCCACTCGCCGTCAATTTTTTCGTGCATGGAAATCAAAGCTTCCGTTCCGTAAGTTCCCGCGACGACAACCATCTGATCGGTCTCCTGCGCGGCGGGCAAATCTTTAACCCATTGCGGCGAAGGCGTCGCCTGAACGGATTGAGCTGAAAAAATTATCAGCGCGAGCAAAGCAAAAAATATTTTTCTCATCAAAGTTTGCCTCCAAGTTTTTCAAGTGAATTGATGACGCAGGCGCAATCGGGGCGGACGTGTTGCAAGACGAAAAACATTTTGTCTTCGGGAATCGCAATGCCGCCGCCCGTCCAAGGATTGACAGCATTCAAACAGCGCATGAACAGCGCGAAGCCTTTGCCGGGCGTGCAAGCCGCGTTATAGTCAAAACTCAAGGCGTAATTGTATTCGGGCGCGCAGTCAATCAAATGTTCGCTTATGTTCTTGTCGAAGCCGGCGGGAGCTTGAGGCAAGTTAATCATCTTATTGTATTTGTAATTCTTGTCGCCCGACCAATAATGATTTTCGTTGACTTGGACGTAAGGAATGGCGCAACCGGGATCAGGCTTGATGCCGAACGCGCAATCGAATTTGAACGTGCCGACGGGCGTTTTGTTGTCGTCCTCTTTGACTTTGCCCAAACCGTTTTGACCGATAAAGCCCGGCGTCGTCATGATCATTTCCCAGCGGCCGTTAATTTTTTCGTGCATGGAAATCCACGCGGTTGTTCCTTGAATTCCGGCGACGACAACCATTTGCTCGGAAGTTTTTGCGGCGGAAAGATTTTTAACCCACTGCGGCGAAGGTGCGGCTTGAACGGATTGAGCTGAAAAAATTATCAGCGCGAGCAAAGCAAAAAATATTTTTCTCATGAGCACTACCTCCAAAAATTTTTAAAGTGAACCGCCGAGATTTTTCAAGCTGTCGATGACACAGGCGCAACAATCGGGTTTGACGTGTTGCATGACGAAAAGCATTTTGGCTTCGGGCAAACCGACACAGCCGCCCGTCCAAGGTTTAACATCGCCGAAGCAGTGCATAAAAAGAGCCGAGCCTTTGCCGGGCGTGCAAGCCGCGTTGTAGCCCATGTTCAAGCCGTAAACGTAATGCGGGTTGTAATCGATCAGATGTTCGCTGTTGCCTTTGTCGAAATTTGCGGGTGCCTCGCGCACGTCGACGAACTTATTGTATTTGTAATTCCAATCGCCCGACCAATAATGATTTTCGTTGACTTGGACGTAGGGAATGGCGCAACCGGGATCGGGCGCGATGCCGAAAGCGTAATCAAATTTGAACGTGCCGACGGGAGTTTTGTTGTCGCCTTCTTTGACTTTGCCCAAGCCGTTTTTGCCGATGAAGCCCGGCGTCGACATGATCATTTCCCAGCGGCCGTCAATTTTTTCGTGCATGGAAATCCACGCGGTTGTTCCTTGAATTCCGGCGACGACGACCATTTGTTCTGAAGTTTTTGCGGCGGAAAGATTTTTCACCCACTGCGGCGAGGGCGTCGCTTGCACAGATTGAGTTACGAACATAATCAACGCCACCAATCCGAAAAAAATTTTTCGCATGACTTACATCCTTTCGGGCGCGGAAACTCCCAACAAATTCAGCGCGTGCGAAATCGTGTGGCGGACGATTTGGAGCAGAGTGAGCCGCGCGACGGCCAAATCTTTTTCCACGCCCAAAATCCTGCAGTCGCGATAAAAACTGCTGAAGGTCGAGGCCAAATCGTAAACGTAGCGGGCGATTCTTTGCGGCGCGTATTCGGCGGCGGCCTTTTCAATCTCGTCGGGGTACTCGAAAATTTTGTTCATCAAGTCAATTTCGGCCGCGGAATTCATCAGCGAAAATTTCGGCTCGTCGTCGACGGTCAAGCCGGCCTCGTTTGCTTGGCGGAAAATCGAACAGATTCTGGCGTGCGCGTATTGAACGTAGTAAACGGGATTTTCCGCGCTCTGAGATTTTGCCAAGTCCAAGTCAAAGTCAAGTTGGCTGTCCGTGGAACGCATGAGGAAAAAAAATCTTGCGGCGTCGGTTCCGACCTCGTCCATCAGTTCGCGAAGAGGAATTGCCGTGCCCGCCCGCTTACTCATTTTGACAGCCTCGCCGCTGCGGAAAAGCGAAACCATTTGCAAAAAAATAATTTTGAGTTTGTCCGCGTCGTAGCCGAGCATTTTCATGGCCGCTTTCACACGCGCGACGTAACCGTGATGATCCGCGCCCCAAAGATTTATCAGTTCGCCGAAGCCGCGATCAAATTTATTTTTGTGATAGGCGATGTCGGCGGCAAGATAAGTGGGCTCGCCGTTTTCGCGGATGACCACGCGGTCTTTGTCGTCGCCGAATTTTGAGCTGGCCAACCAAAGTGCGCCGTCTTTCTCGTAGACGTTGCCGGCCGCTTTGAGGATTTCAATCGCCGCGTTGATTTTGTCGGGGTGCAAAGTTTTTTCGCTGAACCAAACGTCGAAGTGCACGCCAAAATTTTCCAGATCTTTTTCCAGCTCGAACATCTTGTCGGCGTAAGCCAGGTCGCCCAAAATTTTTATGCGTTCGTCTTCGGGCAAATCCAAAAATTTTTTTCCGTGGCGGGCGATGATTCTTTTGGTCGTGTCGATGATGTCCGCGCCGAGGTAGCCGTCTTCGGGGAAGTCAACTTTTTCTCCGAGCAATTCAAGATATCGGGCGTTGACGGAAACGGCGAGCTTGTCCATCTGGTTGCCCGCGTCGTTGATGTAATATTCGCTCTCGACGTTGTAGCCGGCCGCCCGCAAGATGTTGACGATGGCCGAGCCCGCAGCCGCGCCGCGACCGTGACCCACGTGCAAAAGTCCGGTCGGGTTCGCGCTGACGTATTCGATTTGAATCGTGACGTTGTTCTTGCACGGAAGGTGACCGAAATTTTTTCCCGCGTCGAAAATTTCTTTCAGCTCACGATAAATCACGTCGGGCTTGAGATAAAAATTCATGAAGCCCGCGCCCGCAATTTCAATCCGCTCAAAAAGTTCAAAGCTGATTCGCGATTTAATTTCTTCGGCGATTTTCCTCGGCGACGTGCGAAAAATTTTCGCGCTCTGCATGGCAAAGTTCGTCGCGAAATCTCCGAACTCTTTTTTCGGCGGAACGTCCAACGAAATTTCGGGCAACGTGTCGGAAAATTTCAGCGCGCCGTCGTTCATGGCCGATTCGACAGCTTCTTTCACGGCCGCCGCGATTTTTTCTTTGGTCTGCAAATTTTTCCCTCCTTCAACAAATTTAACCGTTGTATTCGGCAGTTGCAAGCCAAATCCTTCAACGGCCGCCGCAAATAAAAAAAGCCCACCTTCACGAGCCGATGAGTTCGTCCAAAATTTTTTTGCCGCCGCCGTCGAGAAGTTCGGTCGCAATTTTTTTTCCGAGACCAAAATTTTTTTCAAGCGGAACGGTCTGCGAAGTCTTGACGATTTTTTTTCCGTCGGTCGAGGCGATGAGCGCGCGAACATTTATTTTATCGCCGTCAATCGTCGCGAAGACGCCCGCGGGAATTTGACAGCTGCCGCCGATTTCACGCAAAAATTCTCGCTCGACTTGTGCCGCCAAAAAAGTTTCCTCGTCGTTCAAAATTTTCACGAGCCGCAAAATTTTTTCGTCGTCGCGAGTTTCAATCGCCAACGCTCCCTGACCCGCAGCCGGAATTATTTCCGTCAAAAGTTTTCTGATTCGCGAGGAGTGACCCAATCGCTCCAGCCCGGCCGCCGCCAAAATTATTGCGTCGAATTCTCCCGCGTCCAATTTTTTCAGCCGAGTCTCCACGTTCCCGCGAAGATTTTTTATTTGCAAGTCCGGGCGCAACGACAAAATTTGAGCCGCCCGCCTGAGGCTCGAAGTCCCCACGACAGAATTTTTCTCCAGCGCGTCGAACGAAAAAAATTTGTTGCTGACGAACGCGTCGAAGGGTTGAGCACGCCGAGTTATCGCCGCGATTTTGAATCCCGCGGGCAATTCGTTCGGCACGTCCTTCAAACTGTGCACCGCCAGATCGATTTCGCCCGCCGCCATTTGAATTTCCAGTTCCTTCGTGAAAAGTCCTTTGCCGCCGATTTTTGCCAGCGGCGCGTCCAAAATTTTGTCGCCCGTCGTGTGAATTTTGACAAGTTCGATTTCGAGCGCGGGAAAAAATTTTTTCAGCTCCTCCGCGACGAATTGAGCTTGCCACAGTGCCAGACGACTTGAGCGCGTCCCGATTTTAATTTTCTGCAAGAGAATTCACCTCGTCCGTGAAAAGAGCTTTGACGGCTTGCGTGTAAAAATTTTCGGCGTCGGTGCCGGCCGAGGCGTTGAGTTTCATCATCGGCATTCGCAAAAGTTTTCGGACGATTCGGCGCGTCATTTGCTCCAAAATTTTTCGTTCGTCGTCGCTGAGATTCGGAAGCTTGCCCAAAAATTTTTTTAACTCGCGTTGACGCATTTGCTCCGCCCGCTCCGAAAGATTTGCCATGAGCGGCTGAAAGTTCAAATACTTGAAACGCTCCATGACGGCCGCCACGTCCTCGGCGACAATTTTTTTCGCGAGCACTGCTTCCCGCTGGCGCGCCTGCAAATTTTTTTCCACCACCGATTCCAAGTCGTCGATGTTGTAAAGCGTGACGCCCTTAATCTTTCCGACTTCAGGGTCAACGTCGCGGGGCACGGCGATGTCGATAAAAAAAATTCCGCGCCCCTCCCTGCGCGTCATGAGCTGCTGAGTTTGCCACGGCTTGACGACGTAATGCGGCGCGCCCGTCGAAGTGATGATGATGTCGACGTGAGCCGCGCCCGTGAAGGCGTCCTCCCACGCCACCGCCTGCGCTCCGATTTTCGCCGCCATTTCCTCGGCGCGCTCCAAGTGATGATTCGCCACGAAAATTTTTTTCAGCCCGTGCGACAGGAGATGTTGCGCCGTGAGCTGAGCCATCTTGCCCGCGCCGAAGATTAACGCGCTCTTGCCGGCGAGCCCGCCCAATTTTTTTTCCGCGAGTTCGACCGCCGCCGAGCTGACCGACACCGAGTTGTAAGCGATTTTGGTTTCGGTGCGCACGCGTTTGCCCGCCGCGATTGCCCGATGAAAAAGCGTATTCAAAATCGTGCTCGTCGCCTGCGCGGACTTGGAAATTGAATATGCTTCCTTGACCTGCGACAAAATTTGCCCCTCGCCCAAGACCAGCGAATCAATTCCCGCCGCCACTTCGAAAAGATGTTCGGCGCAAGTTTCGTCGTCGAATTCGTAAAGAAAATTTTCGTCGACGCCTCCGCCGATTAAGTCGTTCAAAAATTGGTGGAGGCTTTCCTCGCAGTCGTCGCCGGTGACCGCGTAAATTTCGCTGCGGTTGCACGTGCTGAGGACGACCGCCTCGCTCAAGCCGTCGTAACCGTCCAAGTTCTCCAGCCCGCGCCTTATCGCGTCCTTGCCGATAGAAAATTTTTCGCGGATATCAATCGGTGCCGTCCTGTGATTCAATCCCAAAACTTTCAAGTGCATGATTTATTTTTTCCTCCAGCTGCTCAAGCCGTCCGTCCTTCAAAAGTTGCCACGTCTCTTGCGTCAAAATTTTTTGCCAGAAAATTTTTCGGGCGCGCGCGTTCGGCAGAATTTTTTTTGCTTCCCGCCGCCGCGAAGAAATTATTTTCAAACCCGCGCCGAAATTTTCGCCCAGCTCGGCCTCCAACATTTCCCGAAAAAATTTTGAGAACGCGGGGGAATTTCCGCCCGTGGAGATCGTCAGCAAAAAATCGCCGTAACGGATTTTGGACGGGATGTTGATGTTGCCGCCCGTCGTGTTCACCACGTTTACCAAAATTTTTTTTGCCCGCGCAGATTCGGCCGCCTGCCGGTTGAGTTCGGGGTTGTTCGTCGCCGCGATTAAAATCGTTTCGTCGCCGAGCATTTCCGCCGAAAAATTTTCTCGCGTCCAAAAAATTTCTCCGCGCTTGAAAAGTTCTTCGACTTGCGGGCAAACTTCGGGGGCGATGACTTCGACCTTTGCGCCGGCCGCCAACAGCCCGCGGATTTTCCCGAATGCAACTTCGCCGCCGCCAACAACGATGCAAGATTTTTTTTCCACGTCAAGGTTCACGGGATAACAATTCATTTGAATTACCTCCCAGCACATGAGCCGTCAAAAAAATTATAAGTTCGGATTCGCTTTTGCTTTTGCGATGATTTCTAAACAGCGCGCCCAAAATCGGCAGGTCGCCCAGGAACGGAATTTTGCTTACGGATTTTTCTTCTTCCGCGCCGATAAGCCCGCCGATGATCATCGGTTCGCCGTCGCGCACAGTCACGGTCGTTTCTGCCGAGCGCGTGTTGAATCGATAGGCTCCCATGTCGGCCACGTATTGCGGCGTGCTTACCTCCGTGTGAATTTTTGCGGTGATCGTTCCGTCGGCATTGATTCGCGGCGTGTACCTCAAAATAATTCCCGCGTCACGATATTCAAATTCGGTGGTGGTGGCGGTGTTGGTCGAAGAAGTTTTCGGGACGGGCACGGAGCTTCCAACGTTGATGACGGCCTCGCGACCTTGAATCGTCGTGACGTTCGGGCGGGATAAAATTTTTGCTTTGCCGTCCGTGACGAGCGCGTTAATTTTTGCGCCGTAATAAAATTCGTAAGGAAAACCTTCGTGGCTGCGCCCGAAACGAATAATTCCGTAGCCCGTCGAGTCATTGCTCTTTCTCGTGAATTCGTATTCTTCGTAGCGCGTGACGGAGCCGTCGCTGTTGATTCGGGTGTAAGAATTGTCGTCGCGTTCGGGATATTGCGGAAGGGTCGACCACATCCATTCCACGCCGAGATTTTTTGTCGCCGCTTTGTCAATCGCCAAAATTTTTGCTTCGACGGAAACCTGCTTGAGCTCCACGTCCAAAGTCGCCAAAAGATTTTTCACGCGTTCATATTCGGCGGGCGTGCCGTAAAGGACGAGCGCGTTGACTTCGGGGTTGATATAAACTCTGTCCTTGCGCTTGACGTTTTCGGAATAATCGCCACCGTCGGAGCCGTCCTTGTCGCGGTAAGTGTAGCGGTAAGTGTAGGAGCCGTCGGAATTTCTGATGCGTGTCGTTTGGCTGGGAAGTTTTTCCGTGTCGGGGTCGAGCGACATTATCACCGCCTCGCGCAAAGTTTCTGCGTCGCCGTAGCGAATCGGGAAAACGTAGCTTTGCATCGTCTCGACGCTGGAGGCCGTCATGATGTAAACGCCCGCCTCGCGCATGAGTTGCAAACTTTTTGTCCGCGAAATGATTTCCAAAATTTTCAGCGGCTCGACGTCCTCCACTGAAATTGAAATCGTTCCTTTGACCGAATCGTCGACGGAGACATTGAGCCCGCCGGCTTTTGCCACGAGCATTATCGTCGAACGCAAATCCGCCTCGTGCACGCTCAACGTCATTGGTGCGGCGTCAAGTTGCGCGGGCATAAAAAAAATCGCCGAAGCAACGAGCGGCAAAAATTTTTTCAGGTTCACTCATCTCAGCTCCTTTTGAAGGAAAACGCGCGTGCCGTCCTCGAAGGCCACAAAGTCCGCCGTGATGTCCGAAATTTTTTTCCCGCCGATCTCTTCGCCGAGCGTCAGAAAAATTGTCTCCTTGCCGCACAAAAACATCGCCAACTTTTTTCCGCCGCTGCTGGCCGTGCCCGTCAAAATAATTTTTTCCGTCGGCTTGGTTTGTTCGGAAATTTTTGGCGGCGTGAACGGCGGCTGAGGTATAATCGGCGGAAGTTGCGGCGTCGACGGAGGCTGAACGATTTTTTTTGGCGGGGAAATTTTTTTCTCGCCCGCGAACGGATCGCTGACGAAAATCGGATCGGCATTCGCGCCCAGGACGAGCGTCACTCCGTCGGCAGAATTTTTTTCGGGCAAATTCGCGGCGGGCAAATCTTTCGTGGCGGGCGCGTCAGAAATTTTTTTCGGCTCGTTCAAAATAATTTCTTCGCCGCCGCTGTCATCGTCCAACACAAAAACAATCGCCGTGACGAAAAACAAAACGACGAGAGTCCCCGCGCGAATTTTATTTTCTTTGAGCTCGTTCAGTTCGTGCCGAAAAAATTTTTTGAACTCGTCAGGCATTTCTTACTCCGAAAAAATTTTTTGGCAGTTTATCACAGGCACGGGGAGTTTTCAACCGCGAAAAAAAATATCCCCCGCGCGGGCGGCGGAGGATTTTTTGTCGGGAAAAATTTTTCAAACCTCGACGATGATCGGCAAAATCATCGGGCGGCGGCGCGTCTGCTCGAAAAGAAATTGAGCCAGTGCGTCGCGGATATTGAGCTTTATCGTCATCCAATCGGAAATTTGATCTTCCCTGCAGCGTCGAAGAGTGTGGAAGACACGGGCGCGGGCGTCGACCATGAGCTGTTCGGATTCGCGAACGTAAACGAAACCGCGCGAGACGATATCCGGGCCGGAAATAATTTTTCCCGAAGCGCGATTCATTGTCACCACGACGATTAAAATTCCGTCTTGAGAAAGTTGGCGGCGGTCGCGCAGGACGATGTTGCCCACGTCGCCCACGCCCAGCCCGTCGACCATGATGACACCCGCGTTGACGTGGCCGGCGATTTTTCCGCTGTCGCGAGAGAGTTCAATGACCGCTCCGTTTTCGCCGACCAAAATATTTTCGCGGTTCATGCCCATTTCTTCGGCCAGCTTGGCGTGTGCAAAAAGATGATGAAGTTCGCCGTGGACGGGCATAAAAAATTTTGGCTTGACGAGATTGTGAATCAAGCGCAATTCGTCGCGGGCGGCGTGACCCGAAACGTGAATTCCTTCTTCTCTGCGGTGGACGACGTTTGCCCCGAGGCGCAAAAGATTATCGACGGTTTTGGCCACGAGTTTTTCGTTGCCGGGGATTGGCGTGGCCGAGATGATGACGGTGTCGCCGGGGATAACGTCGACTTGCCTGTGGTCGCTCATTGCCATTCGAGTGAGCGCGCTCATCGGTTCGCCCTGGCTGCCCGTCGTTATGATTACGATTTTGTTCGCGGGATAATTTCTTATGTCCTCCACGTCGATGATTGCTCCTTCGGGCGCGTGAAGATATCCCAGATCCAAAGAAGTTGCCACGACGTTTACCATTGAGCGACCCAGAATTGCCACGCGCCGACGATAACGAATCGCCGTATCGATTGCCTGCTGAATCCTGTGGACGTTGGAAGAAAAAGTTGCGACGATGATTCGGCCGGGCGCACTCTGAAAAACTCGATTGAAGGCCGCGCCGACGGTTCGTTCGCTGGGTGTGTGACCTTCCTTTTCCGCGTTAGTCGAATCCGCCATTAAAAGAAGAACGCCGCGCGCTCCCAAGTCCGCGAAACGTCTGAAGTCCGTCATCTTTCCGTCAATGGGCGTGTAATCCAATTTGAAGTCGCCGGTGTGAACGATCATTCCGACGGGCGTTTTAATCGACAGGCCGACCGAATCGGGGATGGAATGATTCACGCGAATAAAGCCGACGGAGAAGCAACCGATCATGACGATTTCGCCGCCGCTGACCGCGCGAAGATTTTTACACTCCACTCCGTCTTCTTTGAGCCGCCCCGCCAAAATTCCGAGCGTCAGCTTTGTGCCATAGACGGGGACGGTCAGCTTTTTCAAAATGTAAGGCAACGCTCCGATGTGGTCTTCGTGTCCGTGCGTCAGGATGATTGCCTTCAAACAATTTTTATTTTCCAAGACGTAAGAAATGTCCGGGATAACCAGGTCAATGCCGAGCATATCGTTTTCGGGGAACATGAGCCCCGCGTCAATCATAATCATCTCGTCGCCGTAGCGGATAATCGTCATGTTCTTCCCGATTTCGCCCAGCCCGCCCAGCGGAATAATTTTTAATTTGTTGTCTCCTCGTTGATCAATCCTCAAATAAAATCTCCTCCTCGTTTAAAAAATTTTCCGAACTCTCAACGCTCAAAGCATTTTATCAAATCGGCAGGGGCAATGCAATTTTTATTTCGGGCGTGTTATAATCTTCGCGGGAGGGATTTTTATGAGCAAAGAGGCCGCAAAATTTTTCGCCGACGATTGGAACGGACACGGCAACGAGAAGAGCGACACACAAAAATTTTGGCTGACTTTTTTGCGCGACGTGTTCGCCGTCGATAAGCCCGAAAAAATTATCGACTTTGAAATTTCCGTGCCCGGCGGTTTCATCGACGCCTGCATTGCCAAGACAAAAGTTTTAATCGAGCAAAAAAGTTTCGGCGTCGACCTAACGAAAAAAAATCTTCAGTCCGACGGAGAATTTTTGTCGCCTTTGGAGCAGGCCGAACGTTACGCCAAATCTCTCGACGAGCCGCCGCGTTGGATTGTCACGTGCAATTTTTCCGAGTTCAGAATTTATAAACACGGGCGCGACGAACCGACCGTCATCAAGCTGCGCGACCTGCGCTATCAATTTCGGCGGCTGAAATTTTTGATCGACCCGACAGCCGACGACACCCCGCCCGAAGAAAAAATTTCTGCCGAGGCCGCCAACATCATCGAAAATATTTGTCTGGCCTTTGACAAAAATTATCGCAAACGCGAGCCGACTTTCCGCGACGCCTTGAGCAAATTTTGCATGCGCCTGGTCTTTTGCTTTTACGCTGACGACGCGGGAATTTTCACCAAGAAAAAATTCGGCGACTATCTTAAAAAATTTCCGCCCGAAAAAATCCGCGACGCCCTGCAAAAATTTTTCGACACGCTCAACACGCCGGGAAAAAATCGCCCCGAAGATCTCGACGAAGACTTGAAAAATTTTCCGTACGTCGACGGCGGCCTCTTCGACGAAAAAATTTCCATTCCGCCCATCGACAAAAATTTGAAGCTCACGATTGAACGCGCGCACATTTTGAAAGTCGGCTTCACAGAGAACGTAAAATTTTCTTGGCGCGAGATTGACCCGCCGATTTTTGGCGCAATGTTTGAGTCGCTTTTCAATCCCGAAATCCAACACAAAGGCGGCGTTTATTACACCGGCGTCGAAAATATTCACAAGGTCATCGATCCGCTTTTCCTCGACGCCCTGCAAGACGAATTCAATTCAATCCGCCGCAAACACAAAGACAAAGCTCGCCTGCTGAAAAATTTTCACGACAAAATTTCTTCGCTGAACTTTTTGGATCCCGCGTGCGGCTCAGGAAATTTTTTGACGGAAACTTATTTGTGCTTGCGTCGGCTGGAAAATGAAGTCCTCGAAGATTTGCGCGCGCTTTACGAAAATTTGCCCGACGATCCCGTCAAAGTTTCCATTCGACAATTTTACGGCATTGAAATTGATCCGTTCGCCGTGGCCGTCGCTCAAACCGCTCTTTGGATCGCTGAAAACCAAATGATTCACGAGACCGAAGGCGTGCTCGGAAAAGATTTAAAAGATTTGCCGCTCACCAAATACGTCACGATTCAAAAAGCAAACGCTCTGCGCGTCGACTGGAAAAGTTTTGCTCCCAACGTCGATTACGTCATCGGCAACCCGCCCTACATCGGCGCGCGGAAAAAATCCGTCGAACAAAAAAAAGATATCGAAAATATTTTCGGCGACGAAAAAAATTCCGGCAACCTCGATTACGTCTGCTGCTGGTTCAAAAAGGCCGTCGACTTCATTCAAGGCTCAAAGATTCGTTGCGCGTTTTTGGCGACCAATTCTGTTTGTCAGGGCGAAAGCGTCGGCAACCTCTGGAAAAATCTTTTCGCGCAAAAAATTCATATCGACTTCGCCCACAGAACTTTCAAGTGGACGAGCGACTCCGAAAATCTCGCGCACGTTCACTGCGTCATCGTCGGATTCAGTTGCGCCGAAAATCCCAAGCCCAAAAAAATTTTCGACGGCAAAAAAATTTTCATCGCGCAAAACATCAACGCTTACCTCGTCGACGGCGAAGATATTTTCGTCGAGAGCCGCAACGCTCCGCTCCAAGACGGCGTGCCCAAAATCGGTATCGGCAACAAACCAATCGACGACGGCAATTATCTTTTCACGCCCGAAGAAATGAATGACTTCCTCCGCCGCGAGCCCGCCGCAAAAAAATTTTTCAGGCCGTGGTTCGGCGCGGAAGAATTTATCAAAGGCAAGAAACGCTATTGTCTCCTGCTCAAAGATTTGTCGCCCGAAGAGATAAAAAATTTTCCGCTCATCGCCGAACGTGTCGAAGCCGTGAAAAAATTTCGGTTGGCCAGCAAACGCGCGGCCACTCGCAAACTTGCAGACACTCCAAATTTTTTTGCAGAGATGAATTTTCCGGCCGGAAATTTTTTGGCGATACCGCAAACTTCTTCCGAACGTCGACAATATATGCCGATGGATTTCATGGACAATTTAAATTTGCCGAGCGCAACGCTGTTGGTCATTCCCGACGCAGAAATTTTTCACTTCGGAATTTTAACGAGCTCGATTCACAATGCGTGGATAAAAATGACGTGCTGCTGTTTGAAATCCGATTACAGATATTCGGCAACGATCGTGTACAATAATTTTCCGTGGCCGACGGTCGACGCGGAGGAAAAAGAGTTGATCGCCGAGTCCGCGCAAAAAATTTTGGACGTTCGGAAAAAATTTTCGGCGTGGGCTTTGGCCAAACTTTATGACGCGAAGACGATGCCGGCGGCTTTGCGTTCGGCGCACAAGTGGAACGATTACAACGTGGCTTTGGCTTACGGCTTTGAAAATTTTTTGGACGACGAGACAAAAGTTGTGGCCGAGCTGATGAAACTTTACGAGCGATTGACAAAAGATTGAGCGTGTGATAAATTGTCTTCAGGTTTAGAAAACCACAAGATGAAGTCAAACATAGCGGTCACAAACGAAGAACCCCCGCGCAGAGTGATGAACTGCACGGGGGCTTCGTTTTGCCTGATCGATTGATGAGACCGACCGTCAGGGGCTGCAAGTTGTCAACGGCTGCTACTTGAACAAATACTCGTAGATATAGTTTCCGATGACGCTTTATCAAAAAATTTTCGGCGGCTCAATTTGCAAACGCGAACAAAACCGAAGCGAACGATACCGAATTTGCCGAGAAACAATAATGATTGCGTATTGCCAAAAATTTTCTTCGTGATATACTTCGCGCTGTTCCCAAGGGAATGGGGACGACGAACAAGACAGGAGGCAAAGATCATGAAGAAATATTTCAAAGAGAACGCGGCGTATCTCGTGTGGAGCACGGGACTTTTCAGCGCGTCGCTGGTCGTCGGATTGATTTTTTTCTACGGTCTCGACAAAATCTTTTGAGCCTCGCGCCCGAAAAATTTTTAGCAAAGGAGGCACACAATCATGAAAACTTTCAAAGACGGTGTCCTCGCGGTGAGCACGGGAATTTTTGCCTGCTCTCTGGCAGTCGGTTTGGCATTCGTCTACGCCATCGATAAACTGATTTAACTCCACGAGTTGCGGCGGAGTTTCTTGGCGGCGGACAAAAGTCGCCGGCACAAAAGAATCTTACGCGCCGTTGATTTTGAAAAACCTTCCAACCATTAAAAATACCCTCTCCGAAAAAAATTTCCCCGTTCAGGACGAGCGGGGATTTTTTTATTTGCGTGTGCAAATTATTGCGGCGAAAATTTTTTCCATGTGCGACGGTATGATTTTCTCCTGCAAAAAAAATTCTGCGTCGGACGGGATTTGCGCCTTGAAGAAATTTTTTGCGGCGTCGATTGAACTCAGCGACAAGGGCGTCCCGCTCTCCAGGCGGAGGAAAATTTTTTGCGCGGACTTGAATTCGTTTTCGTCGAGCGTGGGAAAGGAAGCTGCGATTTTTATTGCGTCGAGAGGATTGGTGGCCTGTGCGAAACCCAACGCCGCCTCGCCAAAAATTTTCGGCGCGCTGTCAGAGGAAATCACGTCCAAAAAAATTTTCACGCCTTGACAAAAAAAATCGTCGGCCGCGTCAAAAAGTTCGTGCAGAGAAACTTGCGGCTGATTCAACTTGAACATGAAAAATTTTTCGGCGGGCACAACAAAGAGCGTGTCGACTTTTCCGCGAAGATTTTTCTCCGTGAAGTCGGCGTTGACTTTGCGCAAAGAATTTTCGAGGATCGAGGGCTTGCAAACGAGCGCGACGGTCAACGCTCCAAAATTTTTCGCGCAGGATAAAATGATCGGCACGGAAATTCTGGCGGCACCGGAACCCAGCCCCGCCACGATAAAAATAATTTTCGCGCCGCGCAGAGCCTCCGAAATATTTTTGTAAACGGTGGCCGGGTCTCGATTGAGGAAAATATTTTTTCGAGCCGCGCTGGTTAGCAAAATATTTTCGTCGGAGCCGATCGCGATGAATTCGGCGGAAAAATTTTTCCCGACGAGAGCCGTCATCATTTTGTTAATCGCCTTGGTGCCGCCTTCGCCCAGCCCGACGATTTTTATGTTAGCGTCCATAAAATTTTCTCCTCGTCAATCGCTTTGCCAAATTTTGTCGCTCAAGATGTCAATGCAAGAAATTTTTCCGTTGGCCATGAAGGAGCCGGTGTCCATGAGCGTGATTTTGTTTGGCAGGCGAATCGGATAATACCAGTCGCGTTTGATGAACGGCGTGGGCGTGTGGCCGCAAACGACGTGAGCCCGGCCGCGGTAGTCGTTGTAAAATTTTTCGCGAATCCAAAGTAAATCTTCTTCCTCTTGATTTTCGAGCGGCGTGCCGGGTTTGAGCCCCGCGTGAACAAAAATATATTCTTCGCCGCCGACTGTCATTTGATGATAATACGGCCGATTGTTGATGAATTCAATCGCGCGAGTAAAAGCCGTCGGATCTTTTTGGCACCACACGTCGAATTCGGCTTTGGTTTTGTTGCCGCCGTTCGGGAGCCAAATATATCCTTCCGTGCCGCCCAAAGCATAATAGTAAAGCATCATCTGCTCGTGGTTGCCGCGCAGCGCGATAACGTTTTGCTTTTCGCTCATCTCCATTGCCCAACGAAAACAGCGCATATTTTCATCGCCGCGGTCGACGTAATCGCCCAACAAAATTAAAAAGTCTTCGCGCTCGTTGAAATTTATTTTGTGGAAAAGGGACAACAGCCGAGTAAATTTTCCGTGCATGTCGCCGATAACCAAGATTCGCCGATAATTCATCGCCGCGCCTCCTCGCCGATATTTTTATGGTAAATTTCTGTCGAAGCGTCAATTTTCCTGCAAGAGCGTTTGAGTCGCCGCCTTTACAAAAATTTTTGACTTCCATATAATGGCCGCATTGGAGGGAAATTTTTTGGAAGGACTCATCACGAAAATTGAAGCGGGCAGCCTCGCCGAAGAGTTGGAGCTCACGGCCGGCGACAAAATTTTGAAAGTCAACGGAAAAACTCCGCGCGACATCATCGACTTGAGCTTTCTTTTGGCCGACGAAGACATCGAACTTTTGATCGAACATTCAAGCGGCGAACGAGAGATCATCGCATTTGAAAAAGACATCGACGAGGAGCTCGGCGCGGAATTTTCTTCGGCGGTCTTCGACGGCGTGCGTCGTTGCAAAAATCATTGCGTCTTTTGCTTCGTGGACATGATCGCCCCGAACATGCGCAAAACTTTATCGATTAAGGACGACGATTATCGGCTGTCGTTTTTGTTCGGGAATTTCATCACGCTGACAAATTTGACGGCCAAAGATTTGAGCCGCATAAAAAATTTTCATCTGTCGCCGCTGTTCGTTTCGATTCACGCCATGAATCCCGCCCTTCGCGCAAAAATTTTACGGACACCGCTGGGCGCGAAAATTCACGAGCAACTCGACGCATTGGAGGCCGCGGGCGTCGACTATCACGCGCAGGTTGTCTTGTGCAAAGATTTGAACGACGGCGCGGAGCTGGATTACACAATCGCAGAAATTTTCAAGCGTCGTCCGCACGCGTTGAGCCTGGCGATTGTTCCCGTGGGCGTGACAAAATTTCGCCGCGACAAATTTGAGCTCAAGCAGTTTGATAAAATTTCGGCGGCAAAAGTCATCGCGCAGGTCGAAAAATTTCAGAAGGAATCGCGGGCTCGCACGGGTCGGACTTTCGTTTACTTGGGTGACGAATTTTATTTTTTGGCCGAAAAAAATTTTCCGCCCGCAAAATTTTACGACGACTTCCCGCAGATTGAAAACGGTATCGGCCTGACGCGCAACTTCCTCGACGAGTTCGGCGCGCAAAAAATTTCCGTCGCGAAAAATATTTCGGTCGTGGCGGTGAGCGGCACCTCCTTTGCAAAAGTTTTGAAAAATCTCGTCGACGCGCCCAACGTGAAAATTTTGCCGGTGGAGAATAAATTTTTCGGCGCAAGCGTCAACGTGTCGGGTCTGCTCACGGGCGGCGACATCATCGCGGCGTTAAAAAATTTTGGCGGCGATTTGATTTTAATTCCGTCAACCGCGCTCAAAGCCGGCGAAGAAAAATTTTTGGACGATGTGACGCTCGACGATTTGAGGAAAATTTTTTCGCCCGCAAAAGTTTTGGCGATTCACGACGGCTTCGAGTTCAGAAAAATTTTGGAGATGATAAAATGAGCAAACCGATTGTGGCGATCGTCGGGCGGCCGAACGTGGGCAAGTCCACGCTGTTCAATCAGATTGGCAAGCGGCGCGTCTCGATTGTCGACGATATGGCCGGCGTCACCCGCGACAGAATTTATATGGACGCGACCTGGCTCGACCAAGACTTCACGCTGATTGACACGGGCGGCATCGAAATTAAATCCGCGGACAAAATTTTGACGGAGATTCGCGCTCAAGCCAAAATCGCAATCGCCGAGGCCGACACGATTATTTTTCTTGTTGACGGGCGCGCAGGTTTGACTTCGGCCGACGAGGACATCGGAAAGATTTTGCGCTCGACTCAAAAGCCCGTGGTCGTGGCCGTGAACAAAATCGACAACGTGACGTTGGAAGCGGAGACTTACGAATTTTTCAATTTGGGTTTGGGTGAGCCGATTGGAATTTCAGCTTCAAACGCGCTCAACTTGGGCGACCTGCTCGACGCCGTTGTAAAAACTTTTGAGCCTAAAGAAATTGAAGCTCGCGACGAGGACGAAATCAAAATCGCGGTCATTGGTCGACCCAACGTCGGCAAATCTTCTCTCGTCAACAAAATCCTCGGCGAAGAACGCTCAATCGTCAGCGATATCCCCGGCACCACCCGCGACGCCATCGACACGCATTTTTTTTCGGGCGACACAAAGTTCACGCTCATCGATACGGCGGGCATGCGTCGCAAAAGCAAAATCGATTTGGCCGTCGAAAGATACAGTGTCATTCGTTCGCTCAGGGCGATTGATCGTGCCGACGTCGTGTTGATGATGATTGAGGCTCCCGCGGGCGTCACCGACCAGGACAAAAAAATTGCGGGTTACGCGCACGAGGCCGGCAAAGGTTGCGTCATCGTCGTCAACAAGTGGGATATCTTCCCCGACAAACACGACCGCTCGACGAACCGCTTCACCGACGAACTTCGCCAACGTTTAGGATTTTTGCAATACGCGCCCGTGGTTTACGTTTCGGCTTTGACGGGGCAACGCATTGAACGTGTCATCGAGCTTGTAAAATTTGTCGCCGAGCAACAGTCCATGCGAATTCAAACGAGCGTCCTAAACGAACTGATTCGCGACGCGGCCGCCGTCAATCCTCCGCCGTCGAAGAAGGGAAAGTCCGCCAAAATTTTTTTCGTCACGCAGGCCGACATCTGCCCGCCGCGTTTTATAATTTTTGTCAACGAGCCCGAACTTTTGCACTTCTCCTATCTGCGCTTCATTGAAAATCGTTTGCGCGAAAGTTTCGGCTTCGAGGGCACGCCGCTAAAATTTTTTCTCCGCAAACACAAAGACGAGGTGTAAAAAATGAAAGTTATCGTTGCGATTGACAGCCTGAAAGGTTCTTTGACATCTTTGGAGGCGGGCGCGGCCGCTCGCGTTGGAATTTTGAGAGCGTCGCCCGAAAGTGACGTGAAAATTTTTCCGCTGGCTGACGGCGGCGAAGGAACTTGTCGTGCGTTGATTGAAGGTCTGGGCGGAACGTTGAAAGCGGTTCAAGTTACCTCGCCTCCGGGCGGGAAAGTCACGGCTCAATTTGGAGAAGTTGTTGAAAAAAAATTGGCGGTCATCGAAATGGCAAGTGCGGCGGGACTTGAGCTCGTCGACGAAAAAAATCGCAATCCGCTCAACACGACGACCTTTGGCGTGGGCGAACTGATTAAAATTGCAATCGCCGACGGCTGCCGCGAATTTGTTATCGGTATCGGCGGCTCGGCCACAAACGACTGCGGGCTGGGAATGTTGACTGCGCTGGGGTATAATTTTGGCACGGGGATTTTCGGCCGCGACTTGGAAAAAATTTCTGTGATTGACGACACGAAAGTTTTGCCGGAACTGAAAGATTGCAACTTCAAAATCGCCTGCGACGTGACAAATCCTCTCACGGGCGAAAACGGCTGCTCGGCGGTTTACGGTCCGCAAAAAGGCGCGACGCCCGAAATAGTTTCGACGATGGACGCGTGGATTAAAAATTTCGCTGACTTGAGCGCAAAATTCCTCAAGCTCGAAAAAATTTCTGCTCCCGGTGACGGCGCGGCCGGCGGTCTCGGTTTTGCCTTCAGAACTTTTTTGCGCGGTGAACTCATTCCCGGCGTCGACTTGGTTTTGGACACTCTCGACATCGCAAAAGATTTGAAATCGGCCGACGTTTTGATAACCGGTGAAGGCCGCCTCGATTTTCAAACTGCGCAAGGCAAAGCTCCGTCGGGCGTGGCCAAGCTCGCAAAAAAAATCAATCCCAAAATTTTGACGGTCGGAATCGGCGGTTCCGTCGCGGATATTTCTCCCGACGCGGAATTGGACGCCGTCTTTCCCATTTTGCGCGAGCCCATGACTCTTGCCGAAGCCATGAAAAAAAATATCGCCGCAAAAAATATTTCCGCCGCCGTCGAACAAATCATCCGCCTGATTGAACGCGCCGAGGCTTGAAAAATTTTATGGACAAAATTACAATCGTCGTGCCCTGCTTCAACGAGGAAGAGGTCGTCGAACTTTTTTATCCCGCGGTTCAATCTCACGTCGAAAAAATTCCCGATTGCAAGTTCGATTACATTTTCGTCGACGACGGCAGCCGCGACAAAACTTTGGACAAACTGAGGAAAATTTCGGCTGCCCACGACGACGTGACTTATATCAGCCTGTCGAGAAATTTTGGGAAGGAATCGGCGATGATGGCCGGCATTGACTTTGCCTCAGGCGACGCGGTCATCATCATGGACGCCGACCTTCAGCACCCGCCCGAAAAAATTTCCGAGATGATAAAATTTTGGCGCGAAGGCTACGACGATGTTTGCGGCAAGCGCGTCGACCGCCACGGTGAAACTTTCCTCAAAAGAAGTTGCGCAAATATTTTTTACGCCGTGATGAAAAAATTTTCCACGTCCTACGAAATGCAACGCGACGTCGGAGATTTCCGTCTGCTCGACCGAAGATGTATCGAGGCTTTGAAACTCATGCGGGAAAATCAACGGTTCACGAAAGGTTTGTTCACGTGGGTGGGTTATCGCAAAAAAGAAATTCCGTTTGAAGTTCAGCCGCGAGCCGCCGGAACCACGACTTGGAATTATCTTTCGCTGTTCAACCTGGCGATGAAGGGCATGACGTCTTTCACGACCGCGCCGCTGCGATTGATGACGTTCCTGGGGATAATAATTTCGTTCGGCGCGCTGGCCTACATGATTTTTGTTTTGACGATGGCACTTTTATACGGCGACCCCGTGGCGGGCTATCCCACGTTGCTGACGGTCATGCTTTTCCTCGGCGGCATACAAATTTTGTCGCTGGGGATCATTGGCGAATACCTCGGACAAATTTTCCACGAGACCAAACGCCGACCGATTTATCTTGTCGACGAAATTAACGGCAAGCGGATGATTTACACTCCGCAACTCGTCCCGACGGAAAGAAACGCAAAAATTCAAAAGGAGTTTGATTCAAAATGAACACGTTCAATATTTTGGCTGTCGACGGCATCGCCAACGAGGGAATCGATCTGTTGCGAAAAAATTTTTCGGTTGAAGTTCGCGATAAAATTTCTCACGACGAGCTTTTGGAAATCATTCCGAAGTTCGACGCGCTGATTGTTCGTTCCGCGTCAAAAATTTCTGCTGACGTTTTGAGCCGCGCAGAAAATTTAAAAATCATCGGGCGGGCGGGCGTCGGCGTGGACAACATCGACGTGCAAGCCGCAACCGAACGCGGGATCATCGTCATCAACTCGCCGGACGGAAACACAATCGCCGCGACCGAGCACACCTTCGCCATGATGCTTTCCGTCAGCCGAAATATTCCGCAGGCGAATCAAATAATGCACGCGGGCGGCTGGGACAGAAAAAAATTTATCGGCGTGGAGTTGCGCAACAAAACTTTGGGCGTCATCGGCCTGGGCAGAATCGGTGCGGGCGTCGCCAAACGTGCTCAATCTTTTGAAATGAACGTCGTCGCTTACGATCCTTTCGTCAGCGAAGAACGCGCAAAATCTTTGGGCGTCACTCTCCTCGAACTCGAAGAACTTTTTCGCCGCGCAGATTTCATAACCGTGCACATGCCCTTGACGAACAAAACAAAAGATATGATTTCTTTGGAGCAGATGAAAATTATGAAGCCGACCGTCCGATTGATTAACTGTGCGCGCGGCGGCATCATCAACGAAAAAGATTTGGCTCTTGCCTTGACGGAAAAAATTATCGCGGGCGCGGCCGTCGACGTTTTTGAAAATGAACCGCTCGCCGAAGATTCGCCGCTGAGAAATTTGCCGAACATAATTTTGACGCCGCACCTGGGAGCCTCGACGGTGGAAGCGCAAATCGGAGTTTCGGTCGACGTGGCAAGAGGAATTATCGACGCGCTCAACAATCGACCCGTGGCAACCGCCGTCAACTTGCCGCATATCCCCGGACACATTTTGGAGAAGCTCGCGCCTTTCCTCGACCTGGGCGAACGTCTCGGCCGAACGATAACCGGCATGAGCAAGGAGCCGATCTCTTCCGTCCAAGTCAAAGTCAACGGGAAAATCGCCGACATGAATTCAAGTTTGATTTCGACCGCCGTGCTCAAAGGCATGCTTTCGGCCGCGCTCGATCACGTCAACTTGGTCAACGCAAATATTTTGGCGGCGGAACGTGGCATTCATCTTTCCGAAATTAAATCGGGCATTTCCCGCGACTTCGCAAACCTCGTGACGGTTTCGGCCAACGGAAACATCGTGACGGGCACTCTCTTTGGCAACAGCGGCAGAATCGTTGAGATAAATAATTTCCGCGTGGACGTCGACCCGCACGCCAGAATTTTAATTTGCCCGCACATAAATCGCCCCGGAGTCATCGGCCTGGTCGGAACTCTCCTTGCAAAGCACGCGATAAATATTTCCGGCATGAACGTCGGCAAAACTTCGATTGAAGGACGCAGCCTGATGGTTTTGACCGTCGACAACCCGATTCCGCCGCACGTCATCGACGAGATGAAAAATCTTGAGCCGATTTTCGACGTGACACCCGTTGCTTACGATGTTTAAGAAAAAATTTTTAATCGGCTTCGGAATTTGTGCGTTCGCCGCGCTGATGATTTTATTTTTTATCGGCCTGAGCGAAGAGGACACGCCCGCACTCAAACCGCCGCAACCCGTTAAAAAAATCAGCGTCTACGTTTCCGGCCAAGTGAAAAATATTTCCGTCGTCGAGCTGGAAGACACCGGAAATTTAAAATTTGTCGACGCCGTGAATAAAGCCGGCGGATTGACTGATTTGGCCGATACGGGAGCAATAAATTTGTCCGCGCCGCTAACCGACGGAAAACACATTCACATTCCGACAAAAGAAATTTTTTTGGCAGAGAAAAGTTTTTCCGCCAAAAAAAACTCGGATGACACGATTAATATCAATACAGCCGACGCAGAACGCCTCGAAACGCTAAAAGGTATCGGATCCGCGCTCGCTCAAAGAATTATCGATTATCGCGAACAAAACGGCAGCTTTAAATCGATTGACGAGATAAAAAACGTCCGCGGCATCGGTCAAAAAAAATTCGACGCCTTCAAAGACAAAATCACGATTTAAAATCCGTCACGGCGGATTTTTTTTATTTTGCGCCGAAAAATCCGTTTCAAAACGAAAAAATCAGTTCAAAATGACTTTTGGCAGGAAA
>CAMNFC010000014.1 GCA_946536925.1 uncultured Selenomonadales bacterium
TCAAAGAACTGCTTATGTTTTTTCTTTACCTGAATTTACCAACAACCCCTAGTTGATCAAAAACGGATTCGTTGTAAGAAGAGTTTTCCGCCGAGCGGGTTCGTCCTCTCAATGAAGGTTCTGCCATTTAAAATTCCTCCTCACTTGTCGGCGTCCGAGCCCAAAATATTTCCCGCGTAGTCGACGAGAAAAGTTTCGACCTTGATTTTTCCGAAGACGTAACGTTCGGCGCGGAGACTGGCGCGAGCCGCAATTTTTTTGTAGACGCGTTCGAGGTGGTTGGCTGAAATAATTTTCGCGGCGTCCTCGGTGGTGTTGGCGTCCAAAATTTTTTGAACTTCGACAGCGGGCAAACCTTCCGCCGCACAGTAGGCCGCCAAAGTTTCAAGTCGCGCGTCGGCGATTCGATTGTGCGTGTGAAAAATTCCGGCCGCAACTTTTGCCAGCTTGCCGAGGTGCCCGCACAAAATAATTTTTTTAATCTGCCGCTCGGCCGCCGCCTCCAACATGAAGCCGATAAAGTTACTCGTTTGAATTATCGCGCCGTCGGGGAAGCCGATTTTTTTTGCGATGGTCTCGCCGATTTTCCCCGGGACAAAAATTAATTCGTCGAAGCCGGCCGCCTTTGCCACGTCGATTTGAGGCACGAGAGAATTTTTGAAAGCCTCCTCACTCATGGGACGCAAAACTCCCGTCGAGCCGATGATTGACAAACCGCCTTCCACGCCCAAAATCGGATTCAAAGTTTTTTTCGCCAGCTCCAAACCTTCGGGAATCGAAATTTCAACTTCGAGGCCGCCGATGTCAAATTCCGCCGCGACGTTTTGAATCAGTTTGCGTGGGCCGGGATTGATCGCGGGCTCGCCGATTTTTAATTGAAGTCCGGCCTTGGTGATGTGGCCGACGCCGACGCCCGCACGAAAAATAATTTCTTCGCCGAAAATTTTTCGCACGCTCGTGATGACCGACGCGCCGTTGGTGATGTCGGGGTCGTCGCCCGAAAATTTTATGACTTCGACGCGCGCACCGTCGGAAATTTTTTCGACGCGTTCAATCGGAATTTTCAGCGGCGTTCCGTCCAAAGCGATGATTTCCACGGCGTCGACAACTTTTCCCGTCGACAAAAAAATTAAAGCGGCCTTGACGCCCGCCGCCGAGCACGCGCCGGTTGTGTAGCCGCTCCTCAAAAATTTTTTCATATTAACGCTCCATATAGTGGCTGAAGTTTCCAATCGTCAGCGCGGGGAAATTTTTTTTCAGCTCGCGCAAAAATTTTTTCGTGCCGAGGAAATTTTCGTCGTGACCCATGACGGAAAAAAATTCGTCGGGGTCGTAATTCAAATTTCTGACTTGAATCATTTGCACGGGCAGCTCGTCGAGAAAATTTTTCCACGCGGCGAATTCGTCGGCTCTGTCGTTGAAGCCGGGCATGTACAAAAGATTCAGCGAGACGTGAACTTTTTTTTCCAGCGCGTAACGGATCGAATTTTTCACGGCGTCGAGGTTGTAGCCCGCGCGATAATATTTTTGATAATTTTCGTCGTTCGCGCTGATGATCGAAACTCGCATGGAGTCCAAGCCCGCGTCGACAATTTTTTTTATGCCGGACGTGTTGCCCGCGTTCGTGTTGATGTTGATTTGCCCGCGCGAAGTCGTCGCACGGATTTTTTTTATCGCCGCAGAAATATTTTCCGCCTGCAAAGAAGGTTCGCCCTCGCAGCCTTGCCCGAAGCTGATAATCCCTTCGCGGGCGTGAGCCAGATGATAAATTCCGACGGCGGCAATTTCTTCCACGGTCGGCAAAAAATTTATTCGGCTCTGCGGGCTCGGACAACACTCTGCGGCTTGCAAAGAGATACAGCCCAAACAATTTGCGTTGCACACGGGCGAAGTCGGCACGCCGCATTCCCACCGCCGATAAAATAAATTTTGCGCCGTCAAACAGTGCCACTCCAGCGAACAATGCGCGACCTGCTCGACGATTCGATTTTCGGGCAGATCTTTTTTCACGCGGCGAATAAATTTTTTCAGCGCGGGCGTGTTGAAGTTTTCGGGGTTCCATTTGAAATTTTCGTCGGTCTTGAGCGCGGCGGCGTGAAGTTCATCTTTGTAGAGGACAACGGCCGTGTAACCGTACAGCGGCAAAATTTTCGCGCGAGAATTTTTTTGGAAGGCCGGCAGATGCGTCCGCGTGAAACCTTGCGGCAAGACAGCCGAGACCGCCCGCCCGTTTAGCGCGACAAATTCTCCGTGCTTGAAACCAATCGCCCGCCGTTGAGGCAGGAACATCAAATCCGCCGATTCGGGCAGAGGAATTAAATCTTCGGGCTTGAGATTGAAAAATTTTTCGCCTTGACGCCCGACGCCTTGAGCTTGCGGCTCGTCGAAAATATTTCCCCGCTCGTCAGCGATTAACGCCGTTATCCGTTCGTTCATGTCATCACCCAAATTTTATTTTTTTATAGACGCCGCGCCCGATAAATTCGATAAAACCTTTATCGCGCAAGAACTGTAATTGCTGACGAATTTTTGCTTCGACGTTTTGATTTTCCAAATGATTTTTGCTTAATTGATTGGCGAACTCATAAACATCACGCAACGTGAAAACTTCGGAAGAAATTTTGTTAATGCAGTTCAAAACGTCCATTGTCCAACCGCGACGCTTCAAATTGTTCGTCTGCAACGCCGTTAACTTTTTGTATCGGCTCAAAACTTCGGTAATGCCGGTTTCTTTTCCGTCACGAATTATCGACAACTTGCCTTGATCCGGAATTTTTTCGTACAAAATATTACAACCGACCCAACCGGCTCTTCGCGCATTTGTCGACAGCGGTTTTCGCTTTTCAATAATGTTCGGCGTGAAAAAAAATTTCGGAATGAGCGTCAAATCGGTTACGCAAAGCGTCGCGGAATATTGCATGACGAAGAGTTGCGGATTGATATTGCTCGTGATTCGTTCAATCATCGTGTGATATGCACCGTCGAGAATTTTTGCTCCGAAAGTTTTTCGTTTGCTCTTCAGTTCGAAAATTTCGCCGCAAACGTTGCAGCGCATGTCTGCGACGGGCAGATTGTTTTTCAATTCGGAAAGATGTTCATTGCCGCAACACGGGCAAAAAATATTGTTAAGCAACCAAATTTCGCTCATCACGCGGATTTTTTGCGCAGGATTTTTGTAATTCGCGGCAAGAGACGCATCAAATTGCAAGTTCATTTTAATTTTCCCTTTGAAGTGCGCGTTTTGCTTTCACCTGAATGATATTATACGCGGGATTGGAATAAATTTCACGGATAAATTCTGTGTCCGAATTCGACAGCATGAATTTGATTCCGCGCTCGCTCAAATCGTCGCAACAGTCGCGAAGGCGGATTTGTTCGTCGCGATTGAAGCCGCCTTTTGAATAGCCCGTGAAATTTGAAGTCGCCGAAACGGGATCATAGGGCGGGTCGAGATAGACGAAAGATTTTTTCGGAAGGGAGAGCAGCACCTCCGAATAATCGCACGAAGACAAAATAATTTTCGGGGAGTTCAAATATTTGCTGACGGCCAAAAGCGTCGGCGCGTTGACGATGTTGGGGTTGCGATAATTTCCAAACGGCGTGTTAAATTCCCCGGCGTTGTTCACGCGATAAAGCCCGTTGAAGCAAGTTTTGTTGAGATAAATAATTCTCGCGGCGCGTTCGATATCCGACAGCTCGGAAAATTTTTTTTTGTCGCGATCCAAATCTCTGATCTCGTAAAAAAATTTTGCATCGTTTTTGTACGTCGAGAGAATTTCGATTAAATTTTCAACCTCGTCGCGAATCGCCGTGTAAACCAAAATCAAATCCTCGTTTATGTCGTTGACGTAAGCTTTTGTCGGTTGAAGCTTAAAAAAAATTGCTCCGCCGCCGAGGAACGGTTCGCAATAAGTGTACGCGGAATTTTTTTTCGGCAAGAGAGGCTCGAAAGTTTCAAAGAGCTGTCTTTTGCCGCCGACCCATTTCAAAACCGGGGCGACGAGAGGATTTTTTGTCATCGTCAATCAAATTCTTTCCGCAAAATTTTCAGCCGAAATTTTCGCGCGCTTGGGATTGAATTTATTCATGGCCGCGTCGATTCCTTCTTTGAAAATGCACAGGACGGCCGGCACGAGTTGATCAATCGCGGCGGAAATTTTTTCTGCGTCGTCGGCAGTGAACGGGCTGAGCACGTGATGATTGACCGTCCAATTTTTCGGCGGACGACCGACACCGATTCTCACGCGCGGAAAATTTTTTTCGCCGCCCAGGTGTTGAATGATCGATTCGACGCCGTGATGACCGCCGCCGCTGCCTTTGGGTCGCAAACGAATCATTCCGAGCGGCAAATCCATATCGTCGTGGGCAACCGTCAAATCGTGAGCGTCGAGCTTGTAAAAATTCATGATCGGGGCGACGGCCTCTCCGCTGAGGTTCATAAACGTTTGCGGTTTGACGAGCAAAATTTTTTCTCCGTCAAAAAAACTTTCGGCGACGAGCGCGTTAAATTTTTCTCGCCAAGGAGACGCACAAATTTTTTCGGCAAGTTTATCGGCCAACATGAAGCCGACATTGTGTTTGGTCGCGGCGTATTCGGGCGTGGGGTTTCCGAGCCCGACAAAAATTTTCATGACTTGTCCTCCAAAAATTTAAAAACTCTGTCAAAGTACGCGGCGGGATTTTTTCTTTTCGCGTCAGCGTGGCCGGCTCCCTCCACGACGAATTTTTCTTTGGGCGCGGCCGTCTTGTCGAAAAGTTTTCCCATCATCTCGAACGGCACGAGTTTATCTTCGTCGCCGTGAATGAACAGCACCGGCACTTTGATTTTGTCGACGACTTCAAGCGGCGCAGCGTCAGAAATTTTCACGGTCGTTTTCATCTTGCAAACGATGTCCGCGCAGGGCATCACGGGATATTCGGGCAGACCAAAAATTTTTTCCAGCTGCGCGGCGAACATCTCATAGGCCGAAGTGTAACCGCAATCCTCGACGACGGCAACAAGATTTTTCGGCTCAAGCGCGGCGGTCATCAAAACGGTGGCGGCTCCCATGCTTACGCCGTGCAAAACAATTTTTGCGTCGGGGTTCTCGTCAGAAATTTTTTTCATCCAATCGAAAACGTCGCGGCTCTCCAACGCGCCCATCGTGATAAATTTTCCGTCGCTCTTGCCGGCCGCCCGAAGATCGGGAACCAAAACATTCCAGCCGCACTTGAGATATTCTTCGGCGTAATCGTAGGCAAAAGTCCCGTCGCGACCGTAGCCGTGAACGAGAATTGCCCAACGATTATTTTTTCCTGCGGGAGAAAATTTTTTCGCGTAAAGTTTGAGCCCATCGAAACTTTCCAGCGTCCAATCTTCGTCGGGAAAATTCGGTGCGGGCGGAGCTTTCAAATTCGGGTCGGCGATTGAAGCGCAAGCTTTGGGCGAAGACAAATCATCGCCTCGCTTGAGCGCGAAGTCGACAAAATAATTTCCGACAAAATATCCCGCGGCCGACAAAAAAATCACGGCGGCGATTACAAAAAAAATTTTCTTCATGACTCTCTCCTTAAACGCGAAAGGCGGAAGCTTTGAACCTCCGCCTGAAATTTCTTTTATGGTCGGGTTGACAGGATTTGAACCTGCGACCCCCGCGTCCCGAACACGGTGCTCTACCAAACTGAGCCACAACCCGTAAAGCGTTTGCAATTATAACAGGCGCATTTCAAAATTGCAAGTCTAAGCTTTTAAAAAATTCCACAGCGCACCGAGCAAATCGTTGACCCGCGAAAAATAATTTGCCTCCTGCGCCAGAGAATTTATTTTTTGTTCAAGCTGCTCGCTCGTCAAAGAAGCGGGGAAAATTTTTTCGTCCAGCGTACGCAAATAATTTGCCGGCGCGTTGAAGTGAATGTTGTATCGATTTTCATAAAGCACGTGAACCAAATATTTGCACACGCCCGCCTGAAGTGGAGTGAACGTCTCGAAATTTAAATTCGCTCGCCGCTCGATGTCGTTCAAGTTGTAGTCCGCCCAATTTTTCAGCGCGTCGACGTTGCGGAAATTTTTTTCGTGCTCAAGGTCGGCAATGGCCTTGACGGAAACGGCGCGCATGACTTCGACGAACGGCAGGTTGAAAAAATTTTTCGCGGCCTCGTCGCAAAGTTCGCGCTCAAAGCCCGTCAGCTCCCCGCACGGGTTGTAGTCTTTGTTCCGAAGATTTTTTGTCAGCTCGTTCATGTTCTTCCTCCCGAAAAATTATTTTAAAGCAATGGAAATGGCGATAGCGATTCCGGCGATAGTCATCGTGCCCATGCCGACCATAGCCGCCACCGTCAAGTTGCGCACCTGTTTGCCCATGCCGTCGATGCTTGCTCGAATCTCGCGAATTTCTTCCGCACGCATCTGATTTTGTTGGCGCATCTCGCCGATGAACATGTCAACTTTGGCTTCAATGCTCGTGACTTTGTTTTCGACTTTGTTCAATCTTTTTTCAAACTTCAAGCCGGCCATGATGAGCACCTCCTCAATCCTTTAAATCCGTCTCGTAAATTTCGTTCAAAAGTTTTTCTTGCTTCTCCTTGCTCATCTGCGTCAACGATCGGCTGGCAAAAATGTTGGGCAAGGCCGCGCCGATTGCAATCGCCAAAATTATCAGCAGCGCGTCGACGCCTGATTGAATGGCCGACAAAAGTTCTTCCACGGTCAAGCGGCGGATATTTATCACGGCGAACAAAAATCTGTAAATCAGCACGCCGGGCACGAGAGGTATGACGGCCGGCACGACCAAGACCATCGACGGCGTGTGCAACCAATGGACGGCTTTCATGGCGGCCAGGCTGACGAGCGACGCGCCCGCCAAAGTTCCGACGGCCGAACTCATTCCCAGTTCAAAGATAAAAAAATTTCTCGTGCAAACGCAAATGGCTCCGCCGCACGCCGCCGCAAACAACAATCTGGGCGGAAGGTTGAAAAAAATCGCAAAGCTCGTGGCACCGACCGCCGCCGCCACCATGAACAGCCCGTAGTTGCTGTCGGGGAGCATGTGCAAATTTGTAAACGAGTCGAAGTCCGCCATGCCGATTGCAAAAACTAAACCGAAAGTCATCGCGCCGACGATTAAAAACGTGTGCATGATTCGAGCCGCGCCGCTTATCAGATATGTGTTGAGGATGTCGCTCAGTGCGTTGATCATCGGGACGCCGGGCACGAGAAACAATGCCGCAGCTATCAATGGATGCCAGGGTGTCGTCGTGGGCAAAAGATGAGTGAAGTAAGCAACAATCGTCGCGGAGAACGCTGCAAAAGTCATCGAGACGTAAGGATTAAATCCGAAACGTTCGGCGCACTGCATTTGAACAATCTTTCCGATAATCGCCGCCGCCGCCGTATAAATCGCCGCGTTGAAGTCGCAACCAAACAATGTGCAAAAAGCTCCGCAACCCGAACCCGCCGCGCAGATTGAAACCAGATGAGGATAGCGCGGACGTTTGCCGACGGCTTCGAGTTCGCCTTTGAATTCGTCGAGAGTGTAATGATCGCGCATTGCCCGCCACGTCAGCCGGCTCACCGCGGAAATTATTTTCATGTTGACGGCGTGCTTGATACATTTCCTGAACGAGGTGTGAGAGTGGTGCTCGTCGCTTATGTTGAGCATGAGCGTCGTGTACATTATGTGTAGATGAAATTTTTCGGCGGGAATGCCCATGTAGGCGGCAACCCGTTTCATGTCGCGGACGATTTGGGCGGTGTCTGCTCCGTTTTCCATAAGCAGCTGGCCGACAGTCAAAAGGAGTTCGGCTTTCTGCCCGATTTCGGCGAAGGCCTCGCGCAAAAGTTCCCGCTGTTCCTCGTAATATGTTTTGAAGTCGTCGTCTCTCATAGCAAAAATCCCTCCCGCGAAAATTATATCACACGGAAGGGAAACAACAAAGCCCCCGCGTCAAACGGAGGCTTTGGGGGATTTCTTTTTTGGTCGGAACGACGAGACTTGAACTCACGACCTCTTCCACCCCAAGGAAGCGCTCTACCAAACTGAGCTACGTCCCGAACACCTGCGCAGTTTACCACAGGCCAAATTTTTTTGCAAGTATTTTTTACTGCAAGGCTTTGGACAAGGTGATGACGTTGTTCAACATTCGGTCGACGTAATCCAAAAGATGTTCGGGCTTGGCTTCGCCCGTGACAATCGGATCGAGTTCAAAAATTTTCGCGCCGGTTTCGCGGGCAATAGTCTCTGCGGCCTTGGGTGAATATTGCGGCTCGGTGAAGATGACTTTGACCGGAAGAGAATTTATTTTTTCAATCGTCTCGGTTAATTCTTGAGGCGTGGGCTCGGTGCCGGGTTCGCGTTCGATGACCGCCGCGACTTTCAAACCGAATTCCGCCGCCAGATACGGGAAGGCCTCGTGGAAGGTGACGATCTCTTTGTTGGGCAACATCGTCAGCGAGATGTGAATTTCGTCGCGCAAAGTCGTCAGCTCGTCGACGTAATCCAAAGTTTGCCGCTTGTAAGTTTCGGCGCGTTCGGGGTCAAGCTCGCAAAGCTTCGACGAAATATTTTTCACCTGCGCAATCGCGTAAGTTATGCTCAGCCACACGTGCGGATTCGGTTTTCCGTCTTCCATTATCGGAACGATGTCGGGCGTGTCGCTCGCGTTGATGATTTTTAAATTCGGGCGCGCCTCGATCACTTTATCCAAAAAACTTTCCATGCCCAGGCCGTTCACGACGAAGATATCGGCCGTCTCCAAAAGTTTCATGTCTTCGGGCGTCAACTGATAATCGTGCAGGCAACCCGTTTGCGGCGGCGTCATGTTCACGACTTCCACGCCGCTCACGCCGCGAGTTATGTTCAGCGTCTCAAGGTAAATCGGATAGAACGACGTGACGATTTTCAAATTGCCGTCGGATTTTTTTTCTGAACCGCAACCGTAAAGCGCGAACGTCAAAATTATCAGCGCGAGACTCAAAATTTTGTTCATGCGCTCAACCTCGATACTCTTCCGCCAATTTTTTGAACAGCGGCAATGAACGTTCAATCGTCTCGGTCTTTATGCAATAGGCCGCGCGGAAGTAGCCGGGAGCTCCGAAATCTGCGCCGGGCACGAGCAGCAAATCAAATTTTTTCGCGCGCTCGCAAAAAGCATAATCGTCCGCCTCCAAAGCTTTTGGGAAAAGATAAAACGCACCTTGAGGCTTGACGCATTCGAAGCCGGCCGCAATCAATCCGTCGTACAAAATTTTTCCGTTGCGTTCGTAAGGGCTGATGTCCACGGATTTTCCCGCGCATTTGGCAACGACCAACTGCCACAGGCTCGGCGCGTTCACGTGAGTCAAAACTCTGGCCGCACCCGCCACCGCCCCGAAAATTTTTTCAAAGTCACAAACTTCATCGGGCACGACGATATAACCGATTCTCTCGCCCGGCAAAGAAAAACTTTTGCTGTAGGAATAGCAAACGAGAGTATTTTTGTAAAAATCCGTGACCCAAGGAACGTCGACGCCGTAAGCCAGCTCGCGATAAGGTTCGTCGCAAATCAAAAAAATTTCGCGGCCTTGAGCCTTCAAAATGTCCGTGAGCTTTTCAAGCGTCTCTTGCGAATAAACCGCGCCGCTGGGGTTGTTCGGGGAATTTATGATGACGGCCTTGGTTTTCTCGCTCAAAAGTTTTTGGAAGTCGTCGAAATCAATTTGCCAATCTTCGGGGCGCGGCTTGACGACTTTTAATTTCGCGCCGACGGATTCGACGAAAACTTTGTATTCGGGGAAGTACGGCGCAAAAGTTATGAACTCGTCGCCGGGCTCGGCCAAAGCCTTAAAGCAAATCGTGATCGCCGCGGCCGCTCCGCTCGTGACGAAAATATTTTTCCCCGCGAAATTTGTCCCGAAGCGTTGATTGATTGACTTCGCCAAAGTTTCGCGGACGTTGGAGTTGCCGGGCGCGACCGTGTAGCCGTGAACCGCCGAAGGCTCGAAAGTTTTTAAAATTTCAATCGCGGCGTCGCGGACGAATTCGGGCGTCGGGACGTTGGGGTTGCCCAGGCTGAAGTCGAAAATATTTTCTTCGCCGACTTCACCGGCTCTTTTCCGCCCGAATTCAAAAATCGTTCGGATCGTGGATTTTTTCGTGCCAAGCTCATACATTTTGGCCGATACCATCAAAATCACTCCTCAGGTAAAAGTTTTGCTGCCAATTTTTCCAGCTCGGAGATATACGCTTTGTCCTGCCGATTAATTTTTTCCAGCGCGGCGACGGTCACCTTGTCCCGCCGAATAATTTCTTCCAGCTCAAAAATTTTTTGTCGCGCCGAAAAGAAATTGAGCATGTAAACGTTCATCGAGCTGAAAATATACGCCGACAGAGCCGCGGAATTTTTTGAGAACTCTTGACGCAAAATTTCGTCGAACTCGTGCGCGGGGAACTTCTGATACATCCCAATAAGATAATTCAATATTTCGCGGACGTAAATTTCCAGCGCAAGATTTTTCATGTCGGGGTGTTGAATAAAAAATTCTCTGCCGCTCAAAAATTTTTCCAGGTGATTGAAGCCGACAATCAGCGCGCGAGCATATCGGCGGAAATATTTTTTCGGGTCGTCGGTTTTGTGCGTCAAGGAGCCGGCGAGGAGCCGATAAAAATTTATCGTGTCGGGAATCAGCACGTATCTTTCCGCCGAGAAAACCAAAAAACAAGTCAGCAGCATGTCGTTTGCCATCTCGTTTGTTATGCTGATTTCGTTTTCGATCAGAAAGTCACGGCGAATGAGTTTCGACCAGATGTTCCACAAAAATCTGAAATTGTAGCAGTCTTTCACGCGCTCGGAAAAATCTGCGGAAATCAAAGTCGGTTTGCTCACCAAAAAATCTCTGACGGGCTTGGGCTGTCGACGATAGTTTTTGTCGTTCCAAAATTCGTCGGGCACTTCATAATATCTTTCCGCGCCCACGACATCGGCGTCAAAAATTTTCGCGGCGTCATAAAGTTTTTCGAGCGCGTCGGGCGTGACGGCGTCGTCGCTGTCCATGAAGAGAACGTATTGGCCGCGGGAAAGCGCGAGGCCTCGGTTGTTCGGAATGCCGTTGTTGCCGGAATTTTTCGGGAGGCGGAAAAGTTTGAGTCGCCCGCCGAATTTTTCCGCATAACTTTGAACGATTGAATGGCTCCCGTCCGTCGAGCAGTCGTCCACGACGATAACTTCAAAGTCGCGGAAAGTTTGTTCGAGCAGACTGTCCAAAGCGTCGTCGATATATTTTTCCGCGTTGAACATGGCGATAATCACAGAAATTTTTGGAATGGTCATTGACTTACTCCTTGTCTTCGGTGAGTTTGTGTTGGCCGAGCATCGTCGTCAAAGTCTCTCGATTGAATTTGTATTCGGCGGAGGAAAAATCTTGCCCCGCGTCATAACGATTGGACTTGGCGTTTATCAGCCCGCAAAATGTATCATAAAACATGTCGTTTGTAAAATATTCTTCGCGGCGACTTTCCAGCGTCGAAACTTTTTCGGGGAAAACTTTTTCGTATTCGGGAGAAAAATAAATGAACATGGGCACGCGCAACATCTCGAAGCGGAAGACGTCGGGGTTGTGAGAAATTTCCAGGTCTTCGCCGTGGTCGGAGAAATAAATCATCGCCTGCAGGTTCAAATTTTTTTTCGCGTAATCAAAAATTTTCGAGAGGATAAAATCCGTGTAGAGGATCGAGTTTGCGTAGCTCGGCGCGGCCAACATCATGCCCGTTCCGTCGCGCGTCACCCACTTTTTAAATTTTCGCGGGTAGCGGCTGTTGTAATAAATGTGGCTGCCCATGAGGTGAAAGACGATGAAATTTTTTTCGTTCGGGTCGACGCGCTCAAAAAATTTCAGAAGCACTTCGTCTTCCAGCTCGGAAAAATCAAAAGCGTCGTCTGTCCACTCCGAAACGTCGGCGGTCTTGGCAACGAGAGTTATCGCGCTGTCGAATTCGCCGTAGCGTCCCTGGTTGCTGAACCAAAAAGTTTTGTAGCCGGCCTTTCTCGCGGCGTCGACGATTGAAACGCTCTCGAAAAATTTTTTGTCGTTGTATTGGCTCTGCTCGGTCAAAGCTCTTTGCAAGACGGGCACGGTCTGCGTCCACGAGGCGTAAACATTTTTAAAGACGATAAATTTTCCGTCGGCCTTCGTCAAGTTCGGGGTGTTGTCGTCGGTGGCGGTGAAGTCGGGATTAATTTTTGCGTCGTCGGGAAGATTTTTCACGGGGAAATTTTTTTCGAGCTTCGAGCTCAACCACGGCGTGTCATCGAACGGGAAGTCGGGATTGTAGGCGTGCATGTAGTCGCGGCTCGCGCTCTCGCCGATGACAAAAATTATCGTGCCGCCCAAATTATTTTCTGTCGAAAGTTTCAAGTCTTCCAGACGGGCTGCGCGGTTCTCGGAATAAAGTTGCGTTTGCGCGGCGTAATCGGTCACGGTTTTCCACAGGCCGGCCATCGACGTTTGCGGCACGTAAAAGATCAACGCGGCGAAACTTCCGATTAAAGCGACGGCGGCCGCAGCGGTTCGTTCCGTGTCGAGCGTGAGCTTTTGCAAAAATTTTTCGTGCGCTTTGAACGTGAGCCGCAAAAAAATTCCGACGGCAAAAAAAATTATCGCGGCCGCAGGAATTCCGATCATCGCGCGGATAAATTCGCCTGCCTCGTGCCAATTCGTCAGATAAATTGCCATAAGCGACGCCGGAGACAAGCAGTGCCACGTCATGCAATAATAAATCAGTTCGACCAGAGGAATCGTCCAGAAAAATAAATTCAGCACGCAAATTTTCGGCGAACGGAAAATTATCAGCGCGCTCGTCAAAAAAATAAAAATCGCCGTGCCGACCGCGAAATCGTAATAGATGAGCGACATGAACCATTGCCGCTGATAAGTCCACGTGTAAAGCAGCGGGAACATCACCAGCCAGGCCGCTCCCGTCAAAAAATTTGGCAGGTGCGCGCGAGAGAAAATTTTTTCGCCCGAAGAAAATTGAATCAGCCACAACAGCGCGATTGTAATTGGAATCGGCGGCAAAAAATATTGCGGCGCGGCGGGCTGACCGATATCGATATAAAAAACTTCGCCGAGGTAATAATAAAGTGCCGCATGAGCCAGAAAAATTTTTTTGTCAGACATTGACGACCTTCCGAAAAATTTTTCCGCCATTATATCACACGCAAAAAATTTTTCTAATCCTGCAACAAAATTCTCTAACCAACGTATAAGAGTCAAAAGAAAAAATTAACTTAAAGGAGAGTGTTAAAAATGACAAACGAACTTTTGAACATGGAGGAACTCGACCTGGTGGCGGGCGGCACAATCGCGGAGATGACTGAACTGATTGACGCCATGGAAAAAAATCCGTACGTCAAAACTGTACTGAAGTTCGGCTCACACGTTCCCGTGGCCAACGAATTCCTCAAGCAAGACGTAGCCGGTGCGCTTTTCAAAATGGGCATCGACGCGGACATCAGCATTGGTTTTTGCGGCACGGGGCTCATGTCCGACCCGAACAAATATCGGGACGTGAACAACGGCTACAAAACCATGACGCACGCTCAAGTTCTGGAAAGAATTAAAAGCTTCGTCGGATGATTAAAAACTTTCAACACGAAAAAATCCCTCGACAAAACGCCGGGGGATTTTTGATTTGAAAAAATTTTCAGCCGCCGACAATGGCGTCGACGATGTAAATTGCAATCGGAATGGTGACGAAGGCAATGCCGATGAAGTCGATGTAAACGCCGGTCTTGATCATCTTTGTAATCGGGACGTAACCGCTGGCATAGACGATGGCGTTTGGCGGAGTGGAAACGGGCAACATGAATCCGAGCGACGCGCTCAAAGCGATGCCGACGGAAACGGGCACGGGACTCAAGCCGGCCGAAACCGCGATTGTGATTGCCAAAGGCCCGATCATGTTCGTAGCCGCCGTGTGAGAGGTAAGCTCCGACAAAAGCAAAGCCAAGACAGAAAATATCGCGACCAAAAAAATTTGCATGGCCGCGGTGCCTGTCACGTCGACGATTAAGCCGCCGATCCATTGCGACAGACCCGTCTTGTACATCATGCCGCCCATGGCCAGGCCGCCGCCGAAAAGAATCAGAGTGCCCCACTCGATTCCGGCCGAAGCTTCCTTCCACGTGATTGTGAATTCGCGTTTGGAAAAGTTCACGGGCAAAAGGAAAAGCAAAAGTGCGCCGGTCATCGCCGCTATCGCTTCGGGGAAAAGTTGATTGTACATTTTTAAAATCGGGCTCGTCTCGCCCAAGAACATATTCAAGAAGCCGGGAATGATCCAAAGCAAAACTGCCGTAATGAATGCGCACAGAGTATTTTTTTGCGCCCGCGTCCAGCCGCCGAGTTCTTTTATCCTCGCACGGATGAATTCTTCCGCGCCGTCGATTTTGTCCACGTCAGGCGGGAACATTTTCGACAAGACGACGTACGCGATGATAAAGTAGCAGACCATGGCGACGAAGCCCCAAATCATCCACTCGAAGAAAGAAACGTGAATGCCTTCCATCGAATCCAAAAAGCCGAGCATAATTAAATTTGGCGGAGTGCCAATCGGAGTGAGGACGCCGCCGATCGACGCGGAATAGGCCGTCATCAACATCAAGCCCGTTGCATATTTGTATTCCGACAAATCTATTTCGCGACCGTTGGCGGCCATCATGTCTTTAATCGAATTGAGCAAGCCCAAACAAATCGGGAACATCATCGCGGCGGTTGCGGTGTTGCTCACCCAGCCCGAACAAAGAGCCGTCGCCAGCCCGATTGCCAAAAAAATTCTTCGCGGGTTGGAGCCGACCCAACTTCGCGACAAGAGCCAATAAGCAAATCTTTTGTCCAGCCCGTGCATCATCATCGCCTTTGCCAAAATGAATCCGCCCATGAACAAAAATATCATCGGGTTGGAAAAAGCAGCAAACGCCGCGCCCGCCGGGATTGCTCCCGTGACGACAGCCAGCGTCGGGCCGAGCAAACTTGTTACGGGAATTGGAACGGGCTCGGTTATCCACCACAGCGCAACCAAAACCATTATCGCCAAAAGTTTGTGCGCCTCCAAACTCAGCTCGTCAATCGGTGTCAACATGACCGCCACAGCCAAAATCGGAGCGACAACCAATCCGAAAGTCCGCCGTCGCCTGTCGAAAGTTTGTTCGGCTTCTTTGATTTTTTTTGCCTCGGAACTTTTTTCTGCCATTGAATTTCGCCTCTCTTCGTGCTAAAGTTTAACAAACGCACTGCAAATTTTCAACGCGAAGGAGAATTTTCATGACGATAACGGAAGTGCAAAGGCAGCTGGAAATAATCAAAGAGGATCGATTGGTCGGCGCACACCACGACGACATTTTTTTCACGACGCAAGCAGATTTGGAAGCGTTGGAACGATTGAACGCGCTGATAAAATTTTTGAGCGAGAAAAAACTTTCCGACAATGTAAAAGTCGCAGAAATTTTTGCGGCGGCCAACATCGACGAAAAAAATTGACAGCGAAAAAATTTTTTCGTAAACTGTCAAAAAAAATTTTGAAGCGGGAGTGATTGAGATGAAAAAAATTTTTGCGGCGGCAGTCTTGGCCTTCGCGCTGATGATCGGCAACCAAGCTTCGGCCGCGACGGACGCAATTAATTTCGACGGCCGCTATGATTTCGTCAACGTGGCCTGGTTTTCAGCAGACGCCATCGTCGATCCGTACATCGATTTTCTGGCGTTGAGAACAGGCCCTTCGACGGGTTACTCTTTGATCACTCGCATTCCGCCCGGCGCACGCATCCATGTTGAAGGTTATTCGGGCGACGTGTGGCTGCGCACCTATTACAGAGGAATGAGCGGCTACTCCCACAGCAGATACATCGCCATCATTCCAAACACCGTCAGATATTAAATTTTCGTCGGCAAAAAAAATCAGCCTCGACAAAACGTCGGGGCTTTTTCGTTTGAAATTTACGGCGCGACCACAAAATTTATTTGCAACAGCGCGGGACGCGACGCCGAGAAAATCGAATCTTTCAGCGAGCCCAAAATTCTGGTTAAGTTCAAAGTTTTTGAGCCGTCGAAAATTTTTGCCGAGCCGTCCACGTTCACGCTCCACTCCTCGACCCACGCGGGCAATCGCAAACCGTTTTCCTTCGGCAAAATTTTTATCCGCACGAAATTTAATTTTCCTTCCGCCAAAGATTTTTCGGGCGTCAAAGAAACTTTTACCAAAAAAATTTCCGACTGCCGCTCGTCCTTGAGCAAGTTCACGCGCACATCATTTTTTTCAAGCGGAATCCATTCTTCGTCGGCGGAAAAAATTTCAACGGCCGTGTCGACTTCGGAAAAATCAATCGGGCAAGCTCCCAGCGGCGGACGATATTCCCAGCTGATCATGAACGAGGCGGCCTCTGAAAAATTATCCAGCCCAAATTCTTTCACGCGACTGTCCAGGCCGAGCGTGTTGTCCGAAAAAAAATTTTCGACATCGCCGAGCTTGAAGTTTGAAAAATCCGCGGGCGTCTCCGATAAATTTTCCGCCAGCAAAAGATAACCCGTGTCGTTGGGCAAAATTTGTTTCTCGTTGAACTTGCGCAAAAAATTTTTGATAACATCGTCTCGCCCCAAAACCAAAAGATAGAACGGGCGGTAGCGGTTCGGGTCGTCGAAGGAATTGTAATTGAACTTTGCGGCGTTGAGTCCGACGTCAAAAATTTCTCCTTTGAAAGAATTTCGGATGCCGATGACCGCGACTGTCGAGTGCGCGGCGAAAAATTTTTCGCGGAGCTTTTGCGTGACGAGAGCCCAATCGGATTCGCTTTCAAACAAATCCGTGACGATAATCGACAGGTGATTGGGGTCGGCGCGGTCGATGACGTTGGCGACGGCGGTAATCGGTTCGACGTAAACTTCGGGCGCGGTGAGGCGTCGATAATTCGTTCGGTCGAGCGGATGAATCTGTTCGCCGAAGGAAAAAAATTTTGTCTCGCCCATGGCGCCGCACATGTCAACGAGCAGGTCGGGCAGCGTGAGGTAAACGTTGCCCGCCGCCAAGGTCGTGAAGCCCTTCATGGAAACCGTCGCGTCGAAGTAAATGTCGCTGTCGATTTTTTCGGGCGCGGATAAAATTTCGGGCAACGTCCCCGGCAGCGGCGGCACGCTCTGAATTTTATTTCCGCAGCCCGCAAAAAAAATTATCGCCGCGAAGATTAAAAAAATTTTTTTCATGTCACATGGCTTTGACGGGAATCGGCCCGCGCGAAAGAGCAATCGTCCCCGTGCGAGCAATCTCGACGATCTCGTAGTCGCTCAAAACTTCGCAGATGGCGTCGATTTTGTTTTGGCTGCCGGTCAGCTCGATGACGACGTTTTCGCTGGTGATGTCGACGATTTGCGCGCGGAAAATATCCACGACGCTCACGAGGTCTGCGCGGGTTTCCTTCGACGCCCGAACTTTGATCATGACGAGTTCGCGTTCAATCGACGGCGACTTGCTCAGGTTTACGATTTTAATCACGTCGATTAATTTGCTCAGCTGATTGACGACCTGGTCAAGTTCGTTTTCGCTCTCGACGCTAACGACGATGTTGATCCTGGTGACGGACGGCTCCTCGGTGTAGCCCGCCGAAATGCTCTCGATGTTGAAAGCGCGGCGGCTGATGAGCCCCGACACGTGCGCCAAGACGCCGGGTTTGTTTTCGACCAGAACAGCCAGAAAATATTTTTTCAAGACAAAATCCTCCCCAAAAGTTTTTATTGAAAATTTGACGGCCGCCTTGTATAATGCGGGCAGTCAATTATTGACGATTGAGAATTTTTTTTTAAAAGGAGGCACACCATGAAAAGGTTACTCACAGTTTTTTTGGCACTTGTTATGTTGTTGGCGTGCGCGGGTTGCGGCGGCGGCGAAAAGAAATCGGAAGAGCCGGCTGCCCCCGCCAAAACCGAAGAAAAATCGGGCAACCAAGTCGGAGCACTCATGCCAATCGGTTTGGACGAAGAAGGTTATAAACGTTGGACGGAAAACATCGCCGAAGTCGAAGGTCAAACCGCCTATACCGCGCCGTCCAAAGTCGTTTTCTTCAACAACATGAACGAAATGATTATGGCACTCAAGGGCAAACAGATTGAACGTTTTGCGGCTCCCGGTCGAGTCGGAGCGTACATCGTGGCGCACAATGACGACCTCAAACTCATCGACAACAACTTCAAACCGATCTTGGGCTACTCCATGGCAATGCAAGAAAAAGATAAGGCGCAAATCGACGAGATCAACAAGGCCATAACCGCCATGAGAGACGACGGCACGCTCGATCAGCTCATCAAAGACAACATAACCGAGCTGGCCGGCGGCGACCCCAAAGCTGCCGATATCCCGATGATTGACGGTGCCGAAACTCTCAAAGTCGCCGTGACGGGTGACATGCCCGCGTTGGACGTCATCCTCCCCAACGGCAAGCCCGCAGGTTTCAACGTCGCGTTCCTCAGCGAGCTTGGCAAACGAATCAACAAAAACTTCGAGCTCGTTGACATCGACGCAGGCGCGCGCGGCAGTGCTCTCTCTTCCGGCCAAGTCGACATTCTTTTCTGGGTTCTGGGAACTTATGATCAAGACGGAAAGGCTTTGCCCTATCCTCTCGACAACATGAAAGGCGTGGCGATTTCACTGCCCTATATGATGGACAGCCGCGTCGGCGTGACGTTGAAGTAAAATTTTTCAAAGATTATCAAAGGAGCATCCTCAGCGGGTACTTCTTTTTTTTATCGGGCGAAGAGGACGCATTCTCCAAAAGTTCTGTATACGGGTCGCAAGCTCCAAATATCCCAAAAATATTCCACGCCTTCGCCGAAAAGATACGCACCGTCCTCTTTGGAAATCATGAATTGTCTCATTGCAAATTCGTAATCGGGGCGGACGGATTGATCAAAATTCATCAGCGTCCAAAAATCGTCGAATTTGTGATAGGCACTTAGCGCGAGAATCGGCTTGAAGCGGGCGATTGTCGTCGCGGCTCCTCTCAAAACGTCGAGCTCCGCGCCTTCCACGTCGAGCTTTATAAAATCGACGCGCGGCAAATTTTTTTCGCGGACGTAACTGTCGAGCGTCGTGCTTGCCACGGTGTCGGAGCCGTTCGCGTCCAAACGACTTGCGCCGGGGCTTGGCGTGTGTGTAAATTTTGCCGTGTGTTTGAAAGATCCGAGCCCAAAATTTTCCACGACGAAATTATTTTCTTTGCCGACCTCGCGAGAAATTTCGTAATTTGTTTTGTCCGGCTCGAAGCCGTAAATTTCGTAACCCATTTGCGAAAATCTCAAGGCCGTGCCGCCGTCGCAAAGCCCGCCGTCAATTACAATCGCGCCGCTGTCCGGAATGAAGCCCGCGCAAATGTAATGGGGCGTTTCGGCGAAAACGAGTTTATCGAGCTGATTTGAAATATTTCCGAGCCAATAGCCGCGAAAAACTTTTTTGGATTCTTCGTCGCCGAGCGATTCGTATTCGTAAACTTCTTGCAAGTCGTCGATGTGCGCCATGAACGTCTCGTAAACGTGGTCGGTGTTGTCGCCGATGAGTAGAACTTTCGACGTGCGAAAATTTTTAATTGCAACTCTCGCGGCAATAGAATCGTCCGCAAAAATATATTCGGGCTGAGGAAAAATTTTTGCAGCGTCGCTCAAGTTAACGACGTTAAAGTCAAGATTGACACGGGGGGGGGCAATTATCGGTGACGACAAGATTTGCGATGTTCAATCCTTGATTGTAAAAATTTTTTGCCTCGTCGACGGCTTGAGCAATCGGATGAATCGACAAAAACGCGACGGGAATTTTTTTCCGCAAAACTTTATTCAAGACGGCGGAAAATTTTTCTTCGTGCGCCTGTCTGATGAGCTTGACAAAATTTTTCAAAGTGAAGCCTCCTTAAAGATAGCTGATGGGATTGACGCGGTTGCCGTTTACGTGAACTTCGTAGTGGACGTGAGGCCCGGTACTGAAGCCGGTGGAGCCCATGTAAGCGATGAGCTGGCCGCGTTTGACTTGTTGGCCTTGGCTTACGACGACTTGAGAGGCGTGGCCGTAGCGCGTCATGATTCCGTTGCCGTGGTTGATGTCGACCATGTTGCCGTAGCCGCCCGAATTCCAGCCCGCGTATTCGACGACGCCGTCAGCCGTGGCGACAATGGGCGTGCCCATATCGTTGGCGATGTCGATTCCGGGATGAAAATCTGTGCCGCCCCAACGCAAGCCGTAAGGAGAAGAAATTTCGCCCGTGGTCGGCCAGATGGACGGAATGTTTGAATCAGCCGCGCCTTTTCCGCCGACGAGACTCGGATCGAGCGGGAAAGATCCCGGCGCAGGAATGGAACCCGCCGCAGGAATAACAGGCAAGCCGCTTGAGTAATCGTATTGACCGTTCGAGGCGGAAGGAGCCGACCAGTTGCCGCTGCCGGGAACGTAACTTCCTGCCACAGCCGCGCCGCGTGCCATTTGTTCACGTTGCTGCTTGAGGGCGTTTTGGAAATCGTCGAGGCTTTCTTTTCTCGTGTTGACTTTGACTTCCAACATGTTCAGAGTTTCGGAGACGTCCGCAATTTCCAGCTCGCCGACGGGGCCGCCTTGACCGTTGTGTTCATCGTCCGCGTCGAGAGGTTCGGCTTCGGGCTCGGTCGATTGAGTTTCAGTCGATTGAGTTTCAGTCGATTGAGTTTCGGGCTGTCCTTCGGTGAGTTTAGCGTTTTCGGGCGTTTCGGTCGATTGATCTTTGGGCGGATTGAGTCCCGCTTGAATTCGCAGCTCCTGTTCCTGTTGCGCCAAATTTTGAATCGTCTCGCTCAAAGTTTCAGCTTTCTTGGAGAGCGTCAAAAGTTGCGACTGGCGAAGCTCGGCCGCCTGTTTGACTTCCTCAATCGTGGCGGTGTCCCGTTGCATTCTCAGCGTTCCGTAAAATGAAAAGGCAGCCGTCCCGACGAGAAGAACCCCGCCGATGATGACGGAGGCCACGCCGAAACGCAACATGCCCGACGAAAGTTTGATCGTGCGCTCTTTGTCGCCGCCTTTTATGCTGATTGTGTAGCTTTCAACTTTGGCGGACGGTGTTGAATTTTTTTCTTCCATAAAAACCTCCTCAGCGATGCATCGCCTGGCGCAAAGCCTGTTCCTCTTCGCGCGTAAGTTTATAGTTCGGCGAGACGCGCCCGTCTTCAATCGGTTTGACGTAGCTGCGTTCGGCTTCTTGTCCACAAATGGACGAAAAAATAATTCCGTTGTTGTTCCTGTCGAGCAGGGCGACGCACCAGCTCAAACCTTGGCCGGTTTTTTCAAAGGCGTCAAAATGAATCACGGCGACGCGAGCCAGCGAAGATCTCACAAGCTCGTTTAGGACGTCGACTTGCCCTTGAATCTTTTTGTATTCGCCGACGGCTTGAGAAAGTTCGCTGCTGTGTTCGGCCAACATTTGTTCGATGCTCGTGCCTTCCGCGCCGCCCATCATTTTTTTGTAGCGTTTCTTTATCGTCGACAGCTCCGAATACAAATTTATTATCAGGCCGAGCAATATCAAAATGATTGCGACCAGTGCGAACGAAATTAAAAAATCTGTCGTGAAGGCGGCACTCATGCCCCTCATAATTTTCAAAACCTCCAATTATTTTTTCTTGAATTTTTTTGCCAGACGATGAATCACGCCGAAACGATAGCGCACTCCGGCTTCGCTCAAAGAAATTTTTTCCGCAAGCTCGCGAAGGGTGCACGAAGGATTTTCCAGCCGAGCCGTCATCGTCTCGCGTAATTTTTCATTAACGGGAGCCTTTTTGTCAAGCAAAATTTTTATGTCGGCCAGTTGCCTTTGCGCGGCGTTGATCGATTTGTTGAGCATGGCGGTTTCCACGTTGACGATTCGATTAACCTGCAGGCGGACTTCTTTCAGGTTGCGGGCGATCTCGAAACGTTCGACGGCCGCTTGAGCACCGATCATTCCGAGGAAATCGCAAACGCTGTCGCCCTCACGCAGCCACACGACGAAAAATTTTTTCCGCCGAAAAATTCCCGCGGTGAAGTCGAGCTTTTCCAACAGAGAGCGCAGAAAATTTGCTTGAGCTTCCGACCTCGCGGCGATTTGCAAAAAATATTGGGCTTCGGGGCGATTGACTGAGCCGCCCGCCAAAAATGCTCCGCGAAGATACGCAACCTTGAATCGCGAACGTTTGAGCAGCTCGGAAAAGTCGAGAGCGTCGAAAAATTTTTGAACTTCGGCCGCGACGAAGCGCACGACGTACAAAAGATTTTTCAGCAATTTTTTTCGGCGGACGGCTGCGACTTCGGGCTTGACGGTCGGAAGAAATTTTTTTGCCAGCGTGATGACTCGGCGGACGACGGCGGCGTTGGAGCTCACGAATTCCAAGCGGCCGTCAATTTTTTTTGCGCCGACTTTTATCAGCGCGACGAATTCGGCCTTCAAGCAATCGGAATCGTCGTCGAAGATGTGAGCCAACTCATTTTTGACGTCTTGCGCGTAGGAGGACATCACTTGCGGCCTCCCAAGCTGTAAATAATTTTCATGACGGCGGCGCAAAGTTTGTCGGGGTCGTGGCGGCCGATTTGCTTTTCGCTCATCAGGTCGGCTTTAATTAATCCCATGCCCAGCGCATTGACTTTGTCCTCGTCAATCTCGACGGGGGTCGCGCCCGTGCCCCGCCACATTTTTTCGGGAATCGGCGTTGAATTCACCAGGACGTAATCAATCGTGCCGCGGCCGGCGTGGTCGAGAATTGCTTTGGCGTGTTGGGCGGCAGTGTAATTGTCGGTCTCGCCGGGCTGAGTGAGGACGTTGCAGATGTAAATTTTTATCGCCTTGGATTTTTTCAGCGCATCGGAAATTCCGTCGACCAAAAGATTTGGCATGATGGACGTGTACAAACTGCCCGGGCCGAGGATAATTGCGTCTGCGGATTCAATCGCTTCGAGAGCAGCGGGAACTGCCGGAACTTTTTTTGGAAAGAGACGCACACGCCGAATTTTTTTATGGACTTCGGGGATTTGCGATTCGCCCTCGACAATGGTGCCGTCCGTCATCACGGCATCAAGTCGGACACTTTCTTTGCTCGCGGGAATGACACGACCTTTGACGGCCAAAACTTTCGAGGATTCTTTGAGCGCGGTTTCCATGTCGCCCGTCACCTCGTTCATCGCCGCGATAAATAAATTTCCGAAGCTGTGGCCGGCCAACGCGCTGTTGCCCTCGAAACGATATTGAAAAAGTTTTTCCATGAGCGGTTCGGTGTCGGCCAGCGCGACCAGACAATTTCGCAAGTCGCCCGGCGGAATTATTCCCAGCTCCTCGCGAAGACGCCCGGAACTTCCTCCGTCGTCAGCAACAGTCACGACAGCTGAAACGTTGTTCGTCGAAGTTTTTATCCCGCGCAAAAGAACGCTCAAGCCGTGGCCGCCGCCAATGACCGTGACGACGGGGCCGCGTCCGAGTTTGCGTTCCTGATAAATCATGTCGACGAGATTTTCCGAACGATCGGGAATCAGCACGGCGATAATCGAACGGATAATTGAACGCGTCGCCCAAAGCATCAGGCACGAGCCGATGATCACGACGAAAATCCCGACGCCCGCCGTGACCATGTAATTGTAGCTACCGACCGCACGCCACACCAGCATAAAAATTTCTTCTTCGACGCGGCCGAGATATTCAAAGTTCGCAACGAGCGCGACGCCGAAACTGAAAAGCATGACGCCGACCGCAAAGAGCAGCAGCCAGCGTTTCATCTTCATGCCGGGGTAAAGCCACTTGAGTAAATGGAACATTTCAAACTTCCCACACGTCATTCTTCATAAGGTCGCGGTGCTCCAGATTGACGGCGTAACCTTTTTTGGCCAGCAAATCGTAAATGTGTTTGGCGACGAAAACAGAGCGATGCATTCCGCCCGTGCAACCGACCGCGATGACCAGCTGACTTTTGCCTTCGCGCACATATTGCGGGACAAGAAAATCGATGAAAGAATCCAGCCGCTTGAGATATTCTTGAGTGACGGGTTTCTCTTCGATGTAGGCGGCGACTTCGGCAACCGTTCCGCTTTTGTGACGCAGCTCTTGAATGTAAAAAGGATTCGGCAAAAACCGAACGTCGAGCACCATGTCCGCGTCCAGCGGCATTCCGAATTTGAAGCCGAAAGACAAAACCGAAATGTTCATGATGTCGCCGTCGCCCTTGCCGAAGAGCAGATGAATTTTTTCCCGAAGCTCCGCGCGCGACAAATTCGACGTGTCCACGACGTAGGTTGCCTTCGAGCGGACGGGTTCCAATCTTTTTCTCTCTTTGAAAACGCCGTCGGAAATTCGAGTGGCCGGAGCCATCGGGTGGCGGCGGCGAGTTTCTTTGTAGCGGCGGATAATCACGTCGTCGCCCGCGTCCATGAAAAGCATTTCGTAATCTTGATTGTCTTTGTCCATGTCGTCGAGCACTTGCACGAGGTCGTCAAAAAATTCTCGGCTGCGCGTGTCCACGACGAAAACCATTTTGTTGAAGTGACCCATGGCGTGCGTGCAAAGCTCCACAAATTTTGGAATGAAGACGGGCGGAAGATTGTCCACGCAAAAATATCCCAGGTCTTCCAGATATCTGCAGGCTTGAGTTTTTCCGCTGCCGCTCATGCCCGTCACGATTATTATCCGCGATTTGTCCGCGAATTCTTTTGTCTCTTCCATAAAAAATCTTTCCTTACAAAACGAAATTGTAAACGGCCTTGGCGAAACCGTCGCGCTCGCAAGTGTCGGTGGTGTGAGGGGCGGCGGCTTTGACGGACTCGACTGCATTGCCCATGGCCACGCCGCAACCGACCGAAGTTATCATCGCCAGATCATTTTCCGAATCGCCGATGGCCAAAATTTCTGAGTTGTCCACGCCGAACTTTTGCGCCAAAATTTTTATCGCGGCGGCCTTTGAAACTCCAAGCGACATAAATTCCGTGAAGCGCGACGCCGAACGAGTGATCTCCGCCCGTGAGCCGAAAAATTTTTTTGCCTCGTCGAGTTTTTTCAAAGCCTCGTCCGAAGTTTCCGAGACCGTCAAAAGTTTTGGGACGTTTTTCGTCCGCGCACGCATTCCGTCCCAGCCGACTTCGACCGCCGAAACTTTTATCATCGTCTCGTAAAATTTTACAAGCTCGTTGCGTTTGGGCACGAAGAGTTCATCGCCCGAATAACTTTGCAAATGCCAGCCGTGCGCCTCGAAAAAATTTATCAGCTCGACGACGAGTGCCTCGTCCAAAAATTTTGCGTGAATGGTTTCGCCCGCCGAAGATTTTATCATCGCTCCGTTGAAAGAAATTATCGGGACGGGCGCGCCGAATTGTGCGGCTATCGGCAAGGCGGCCGTGTGCATTCTTCCCGTTGCGATTACGACTTTGACGCCGGCCTCCAACATTTTTTTTACGGCTTCGATATTTTTTTCGGGCACGGTGACGGAGCCAACAGGTAAAAGCGTTCCGTCGATGTCGGTCACGAATAATTTTATCATCTCGAATTCTCCTGACGCTGAAATTTTTCACGCCATTATAGCAGACATTCACGCAAAAAAAAAGCAACGTGACGTTGCATCCCGCGGGTGTTCTTTTAACCGCCAAAAATTTTTTTTATCATCAAGTAATCAAACGTTCTAAAATTTTTTCGTTCAAATTTTTTTGAGCTTCGAGCCGACGATTGAGTAGCTCGCGTTGTTTACGTTGAAAGTTTCGGCGGAAAAATTTTTGAGCGTGACGGAGCCGCCGTCGAAAGAAAAAGTTACGGCATCATTTTTGTACGACGTTTTGAATTTGATGTTGTCGAGCGTGAGAGTGTCGCCGTTTTCAAAGCCGAAAATTATATCGTCGCCCGCGCCGCAAATAAAATTGTCGTTGCCTTTGTCGCCCCAAAGTGAATCGTTGCCCGCGCCGCCGATGATTGAATCGTTTCCTTTGCCGCCATAAATTTTGTCGTTGCCTTTCGAGCCGTCGAGCGTGTCGGCTTTGGTTCCGCCGGTGATTGTGTTGGCCTTTGCGTTGCCGGTGATTTTAATTGCCGTCGTGCGGGCTGAAGCGTCGATTTTTTTCACGGCGGAGTCGACTGTCACGGGTGAGGTCGCGGAGTTCGTCAAGGTCAAAGTCGTGGAGCCTAGCACCGTGGAATATTTTTTGCTGACGGAAGTTATGACGTTCAAAGTTTTTCCTTTTGCGTCTTTGACGGTGAGCGAGCCGCTGCCGATTTTGAAGACGACATCGGAGCCGTTCAACGTGGTGTCGGAAATCGCCGCGGTGAGAGAAATTTTATCGTCGGCCGACCAATCGCTGATGATATCGTCGCCCTCGCTGTAGACGAAAATATTTTTGCCGTCGCCGCCCTTGAGCGTGTCGTTGCCTTTTGAGCCGCTGAGCGTGTCGTTGCCGCTGCCGCCGATGAGCAAGTTGGCGTTGTCGTTGCCGTAAATAAAAATTCCTTTTTCGAGCGAAGAAGCTCTGACGGTTTTAATTTTTTCGGAATAATCGTCCAGGTCGAGCGTGCCCGAAAAATTTTTTCCGACGGTCAAAGTTTTGCTCTTTAGCGTGACGTCGTCGGAGGTCGTCGCGGAAAAATTTTCTGCTCCCGTCTTTGCCAGATATCGCAGGAAAATGTAGCCCGCGGCGTAAGTGTAAGTTGTCGTGCCGCCCGTCGACATGCTCAAAGAATTTTGCAACGTCGAAGGATTTTTCGCCAAAGATTTTATCGCCGAAGTCCTGATGTCGTCGATGCCGCGCGTGAGTTCCGCCAGACCTTCCGTGATAAATTTTGGCAGCGCGTCGAAGTTATTCACCTTGGCCATCATCACGGCGTGCGTCAACTCGTGAGCAATCGTCCTGTCGAGATAGACGGGATACTTTGTGCTTTGACCGTTTTTGTCGCCGGCGGTGAACTTTCTGAACGCGGCGGTGTTTATGTTCAAAGTGAGCTCGTTGTTGTCGTTGTCCATGTTCGCCAGCCAAGATTTTGAGCTTTCGTTTTTGAAGACGACGGAAATTTTTTTCGGCGCGGCGTCGGTGTCTTGGAAAGTGTAGCCGAAAGATTCTTTGATGAGTTTCAAACTTTGCGCCGCCCACCAAGTTTTGAGTGCCTGCCAGATGTAAGTCTCGTTGCTCGCCAAAGATTTTTTCGTCAGCTGAAAAGTCACGCCGTTTGTGGTGAAGGACGTCGCCTTAAACGATGTGTCGAGTTTGCCGCTTTCGGGCACGACGGATTCTGCCGTCTTAATTTTCGAGCCGCCCGCGTCTTTGCCGGTTATCGCGCCCGTGTCCGTGTTGCTCAAATTTATTCCGCACTTTTGCAGAAGAAATTTATCCGCGCCCAACTTTTTGCAGTCGGCAATCATTTTTTTTATCGCGGCGTTGATGTTGGAGAAGTAACCGCCCGTCGAATACTTCACGGCCTGATTGAGAGCAGTCTGCCCCGAAGATGTCGTCGTGTCCAAAGATCTCATGAATTTTTTTATGATGTCGAGTTGACTTTTTGTCGCCATAAAAATTTCTCCTTGCCGTAAAACTTTTTTACATTATAACAAAAAAAATCCTCCGCGCGCGGCGAAGGTGAAAAAATTTTTTCAGTAGAGGAAGACAACCGCAATGTCGTCGAGGAAGTGCGAAGATTTATTTTCGTAAAGAACCATGTCGGCGTCCTCGTCGGTGAGCACGGGCGTTGCGTTCAGATCGTCCAGAGCGATCGCGCGAACAACCAATGGATTTTTTCCTGCGCGGGAAGCTTCACTCATCGAGCGAGCGTAAGAGGCCATACCTTCGCGGATAATTCTGTCGTAGTCAAGATTTTTGTGGCCGTAAATTTTTTCGCCGTGCTCGTCCTTGATGACGGGGCTCATGACGGGATTGATTCTGCCCAAGCCGCGGCAATCGACGATGAGGCCGGTGTAATTTCCGTCTCTTCGATAGGTCGGCTGATAATCATCAATCGCGGGCGGCGTATAATCGACGGGCGGACGATAATCTGGCGCGGGCACACGGAACGGCTCAATTTTCGTCGGGCGAGTGATGACGCTTTCGCTCAAAGAGCCGCTGCCGCCGAAGAGAGGAATTTCCATTGTGACGGAGTACGCGCCGCCGGCCAGTGCACTTTCGTCGACGATTCGCGCGTTGCGAACGAGTGCATGAACTTTTGTCTTGACGATATCGGAAGTCAAAACCATTTGCTCGACCGTCGTTTCCGCGTCGACCTGCACGCCGTTGATCGCTTCGGCCAATTTGCGGTGCGCGTCAGCTATTGCCGCTCTTTTTGCCATTGCCATCAGGTGCTCCGAAGAAATCGCCTTGGCCGGGTCGCCCATGCCTTCGCCCGTCACTTGAATCGTGTTTGTGTTCCAATTGGGTGCGGCGACGACGTGACCTTGAGCGGCAAAAAAAATTATCGCGAGCAGCACACCCAACAGCTTAAATTTTCCTCGCATATTCAAAACCTCCAAAAATTTTTTCGCCTTGGTTTGGATTGAAGTTTAGCCCGTCAAAGTTAAAATCCGCTTTGAGCAAGAAAAAAATTTCCTAAGGCTCGTCGAAAAGTTTTCCCGTGACAAAAAAAGTTGCGCCGGCCTTGGCGTAAATTTTCCCGTCCGCGTCGACGATGTTGCATTCGCAGACCATGGTTTGGCGGCCGGAGTGGAGGACTTTTGCGTCCGTGAAGATTTTCGTGCCGGTCAAAATCGCGTGCATGAAATTAATCGTCAAAGAGATCGTGACGACGCGCTTGTTTAACGCCAGACACTTGGCACCCATTGCGGTATCGGCCATCGTCGTCAAAACTCCGCCGTGTGCCATCGAATATAAATTTGCGTGGCGGCTGTCGGCGCAAAGTTGAAGGCGAGCTTCTCCGTCGGGCGTGGGCACCACTTCCACTTCCAAAAAATCTATGACGGTGTTTGCGTGAAAAAATTCTATGATTTGCTCCTGCGTCGGTTTGCGCAAAATTTTCAACTCCTTACGAAAAAAGAGCCGGGGAAAAATTTCGCTCCCGACTCCCGCTTGAAATTATTTTTTCCGTTCACAAACTTGGTTGCCGACGGTGCAGCTGGTCTTGCACGCAGATTGGCAGGAGGCCTGGCATTCGCCGCAGCCGCCGCTCTTTTGCGTGGCCTGAAGATTCGGTTTGTTGACTGTCTTGATGTGTTTCATTTTATCAGCTCCCAAAAATTTTTATCTTGTGCGGTCGACGACAAAAGAGGCGATTTGTTCCAGGGCGAGCGTCACGGAAGTTTTCAGCGTGAACGGCAGATTGACCAGGGCGGATTCGATGTGAGCTTTCGCCCGCGCAGTGCACCAGCCCACGGCGTCGGTTTCCAAAATAATTTTTATCGCCTCGTCGACGGAGCCGCCGCCCGTGACAATTTCTCTGAGCTCGGAAGATTTTTTGCTTGTCTCAAGAGCGCGAATGACGGGAAGAGTTATCACGCCGCTTTTGAGGTCGCCGCCGCGGGGTTTGCCCGTGACTTTCTCGTCGCCGAAAAAATCCAGCAGGTCGTCGGTTATTTGGAAGGCGAGCCCCAAGCCCGTTCCGTACGCCGCAAGATTTTCGATTTCGCCCGCGTCCGTCTTCGCGACGATTCCGCCGAGCCGACAACAACTCGAAAGAAAAATCGCCGTCTTCAAATTTATCTGCGTGTAATATTCTTCGAGCGTGGGAATTTGGAAAAGCCGACGGTCTTGCATGATTTCCCCGACGCAAAGATTTTTCACGAGCTTGGACAAAGTTGAGGTGACTTGAGCGTCGTAATTATTTTCCGCGACGAGTTGAAAAGCTTTGGCAAAAAGATAATCGCCCGTGAGCACCGCGATTTGCGCGCCGTATTTGGAGTTGGCGGTCTCCACGCCGCGGCGGGTTTTGCTCGTGTCGATGATGTCGTCGTGGACGAGGCTGGCCGTGTGAATCAATTCGAGCGCGACGGCAAGCGGCATCGTTTTCTCCGGCGGGGTGGAAGTTTTGCAGTTGGCGCAAAGCAAAAAGAGCATCGGCCGCAAACGTTTTCCGCCTTTGAACAGCGGAGCGCACGCCTCGAAGATGAACGGGTCTTCGCCAATCGCTGGAGCGATTTGATCTTCCAGCACGCGCAAATTTTTTTCCGCCGCCTCTGATAGTGCCGCCACGAAATTCAAACGTCTCACCTGCCAAAAAAATTTTCCGCCATTCTATCACAGCGCAAAGTTAAAATCAATCAGGTACGATTAACGCGGTTGACAAAAATCTTTGCCTTGATAAAATTTCCACAAACTTTGGGCGACAAAACGCTTTCAAGGAGGGTTTAAAAATGGCAGTCAAAGTTTGGTACGGCACCGACGACCCCGATTTTTTTTCCAACGGTTCAAGCGCGTCCGTCACGCTGATGATGGCTTTCGGCGGCAATGACACGATCCTCAACGCCAGGGGCAGCTCTCGTGTGGACGCCGGCGCAGACGATAACTTGGTCTCTTTGTCGGCGGCGGGTAAATCCACTGTCTTTGCGGGCACGGGCAACGATACGATTCAAGTCGCGACAGCCGGCGGTTCGGTCTACGACAACTACATCAAAACCACTGGCGGCGATAACTTAATCAACAATTCCAATATCAAACGCTCGAAAATTTCTTCGGGCGCAGGCAACGATACCATCACCAGCGGCGGATATTACA